>NZ_AP026442.1:3363214-3684286 GCF_027923705.1 Cellulomonas sp. NTE-D12
GCTTCTTCGAGGCCGTTCCGGACGAGCTGGACGAGGCGGCCAAGGTCGACGGCTGCTCGCGCCTCGGAGCGTTGTGGCGCGTCGTGATCCCGGTCGTCTCCGGCGGCATGGCAGTGACCGCGATCTTCGCGTTCCTGGCGTCGTGGAACGAGTTCCTGTTCGCCCTGCTGCTGACCAGCGTCCGCGCACAGACCACACCCCTGGCGATCGC
This sequence comes from Cellulomonas sp. NTE-D12, assembly GCF_027923705.1. Classification (NCBI taxonomy): domain Bacteria; kingdom Bacillati; phylum Actinomycetota; class Actinomycetes; order Micrococcales; family Cellulomonadaceae; genus Cellulomonas; species Cellulomonas electrica. Next base: position 3,363,426 of record NZ_AP026442.1, read on the forward strand.
GAACTTCCAGACCCAGTTCGGCCTCGACTGGGGGTCGATGACGGCGCTGGCCGCCCTCTACTCCATCCCCGTGATCCTGCTGACGCTCCTGCTCCAGCGGCACATCGTCGCCGGCCTCACGCTCGGGGCTGTGAAGGGATGACCGTGACGCCGGCACGACTTCGACCCTCGAGCACTTCCCGTCCGACGGCGGTGGTGGCACGACCCAGGCAAGCAGGGCACCAGGAGGAACACCGCATGGCCAGCAACAACCGCTACGACGTCACGTCGTGGCCGGTGGGCGACCCGTACGAGGACCTCGGTGAGGTCATCAACAGCATCCTCGCCGACATCAAGCGCAGGCAGACCGCCACGGATCTGGACGACGGCGGCAAGCCCGGCGCCGTCATCTACCTCCCACCGGGCGACTACCACCTTCGCACGCAGGTGCACATCGACATCAGCTACCTGCGTATCGAAGGCTCCGGACACGGCTTCACGTCGTCCAGCATCCGCTTCAACGTCCCGGAGAACGAGTGGCCCGAGCTGCACGAGCTGTGGCCGGGCGGAAGTCGCGTGCTGGTCGACCTGCCTCCGAACGACGGTGCCGACCAGTCGGTCGCCGCCGCGTTCTCGGTGGAACGTGCCGGCAGCCCTCGGATCAGCTCCGTCGAGTTCTCCAACTTCTGCATCGACGGCCTGCACTTCGAGCCGGACGGTTCCGACCTGCACCCGGAGAACACCTACCGGAACGGGAAGACCGGCATCCTGGTCGCCAGTACCAACGACTCGGTCCGCATCACCGGGATGGGGCTGGTCTACCTCGAGCACGGGGTGTCGGTGTGGCACGCCGATGCCCTGTCCATCCACGACAACTTCATCGCCGAGTGCGGTAGCTGCATCGAGCTGCGCGGCTGGGGCCAAGCCTCGAAGATCACCGACAACCTCATCGGAGCGGGCTTCCGCGGGCGCTCGATCTTCGCCGAGAACCACGGTGGGCTGCTCGTCACCGCGAACAACGTGTTCCCCCGCGGGGCCAGCAGCGTCGAGCTCGCCGGGGTGACGCGGTCGAGCATCACCAGCAACCGGCTGCACTCGTTCTACCCCGGGATGGTGACCCTCACCGCGGCCTCCTCGGAGAACCTGGTGGCCTCCAACCACTTCCTCCGCGACAACGAGCCGTGGGCGCCGTTCCTCGGGATCGACAACGGGCTGGACGACACCACGGGGCTGCTGCGCATCGAGGGCAGCGGCAACTCGGTGATCGGCAACCACTTCTCCGAGATCGTCGACGCCACGAGGATCAGCCCCGCCAGCGCGACGCCCGTCATCATGCGTGTCGCCTCGGGGAGCGGCAACTACCTGGCCAACAACCACGTGGTTGCCAGCGACGTCCGGGCCGGCACGGGCGACTCCGCGTACGCGGCACAGGTCGACGCTCTCCTGACCACGGCGTCGTCCGGACAGCTGCCGGTGACCACTGTTCTGGTCGACGCCGCATCGTTCGGCAACACGGTCCTCGACTCGGGTGACGAGACACAGGTAGCCCTCGACCGGGCCGCCAACGCGTTCAGACCGACACCAACCATTGGCGGCTTGGTCGGATGAGCACCCGAGGACTGAGCCTCTTTCGCGAACGGTTGGCAACTGCGCCGATGGACCAAGCCGCGCCGCCGGGACGCGCTACCGCAAGCCGCGCCGTGAGCCATTCGCAGCCGGTTCGACCCGCATAACCTACGTGTGCTGCGCGACCCACGCACGCAGCACCAGCCGTGAGGAGTATCAGCGAAGTGGCTCGACGAGTCGGCATCAAGGACGTTGCCCGGGAGGCGGGCGTGTCCCTCACGACGGTCTCGCACGCCCTGAACGACTCGCTGAACGGCCGGGTCAACGCCGAGACCCGCGAGCGGATCAAAGAGGTCGCCCGGCGGCTGAACTACCACCCGAACCGGCTGGCCCGCGGGCTGCGGACCAACAGCTCCGGGATGATCGGACTGCTGACCGAGGAGATCGCCACCACTCCGCACGCCGGCCGGATCATCCTCGGAGCGCAGGAAGCCGCCAGCCGGCACAACCTGACCCTGGCGATCATCAATGCCGCCCTGCAGGCCGATGCCGACGAACGACGGAACGACGTGGTCGCCCTCCTCGACCGCCACGTCGACGGCATCATCTACGCGACCGTCTACCACGACACGGTGACCCCGCCGCAGGAGCTGCTGTCGGTGCCGGCGGTGCTCATCGGTGCGACCGACCGGACCGGGAAGCTGCCGTCTGTGGTGCCGGACGAGCGACAGGGCGCCGCGGACGCGGTGCGTGACCTGCTGGCCGTCGGCCACAGACGCATTGCCTTCCTCAACGGTTGCGAGGACGTCCCCGCGACCCGCGGGCGACTGCTCGGTTACCACGACGCGATGGCCGAAGCTGGTGTCCCGGTTGACCCCAGGTTGCAGGCTGAGGTCGAGTCGGAGGCTCGCGGTGGGTACGCCGGAACGATGCGACTGCTCGAGCAAGGTGGGGACCCGACCGCGATCTTCGCCTACAACGACCGGATGGCGATGGGCGTCTACCGCGCTCTCGCGGAGCGGCGCCGACGGATCCCTCAGGACGTGTCTGTCATCGGCTTCGACGACCAAGCACCGATCCCCGAAAGCCTGTTCCCGGGACTGACCACCGTGGCGCTGCCGCACTACGAGATGGGCGCGTGGGCCGTCGAGACCCTCGCCACGCTGCTCGGGGACGAGGCAGCCACCGCAGACTCCGTGCTGATGCCCTGCCGCACGGTCCAGCGCGAGTCGATCGCCAAGCCGCACAAGACGCGGGCGCGGACTGGCACGGCCGCGTCCTGAAGGCTGCGAGCGCGCGGCCGTCCGCGACTCCCCTGTGTTTCTCGGACTCTCCTTGAGTAGAGGTGATTGCATGCCCAACGGCGTCGATGTCGACGTGCTAGGCGAATGTGTCGCGGACACCATTCGATACAGCGCCCAGCACGAAGTGACCTACCCCGGCGGGAGCGCTGCGAACGTCGCGGTCGGGTTGGCCCGACTTGGCCGGCGCGTCGACTTCGCCACCTGCCTGGGGGACGACGAGCACGGACAGCTGATGCGTGCGCACCTCGCACGCGAGCACGTGTACGTGACCAACGTCGCGGCGGAGGGCACTCCGACGCCCTCGGCGGTCGCGGTGCTCGACGAGAGTGGTGCGGCTGCCTACGAGTTCTCGGTCACGTGGGCAGAAGGCCCGAATCTGCCGGCACCGCGAGGCTCGCATCTGCACCTCGGCTCCTTCCCCGTCTTCTTGTCTTCGGCCCCTGCTGAGCTGGACGCTCTGCTGCAGTCCGTTCGGGACCACAGCTCGCTCAGCCTGGATCCGAACGTCCGCCCCGAGCTGATGGGTGACCCGCACCGCTCGCGCGAGCGGCTGGAGAGCGTCCTTGGGTTCGTCGACGTGGTCAAGGCCAGCGACGAGGACATCGCCTGGCTGTACGACGGGGCCGACGCCGAGTCGGTCGCGCGAGGCTGGCTGGAGGCCGGTCCAGGCCTGGCTGTCGTCACGATGGGCGCCAACGGGTGCTTCGCGGTGAGCCAGCACGGCACGTGCCGTGTGCCGCCGGTTCGCGTGGACGTGGTCGACACGGTGGGCGCCGGCGACACGCTGATGGCGGCTCTCATCGACGGCTTGATGGATGCCCGCACTCTCGGGCCCCGGTCCAGCCACCGTCTGGCGGGACTGGACGCGGACGAGCTGCGGAAGGTCCTAGCTCGCGCTGGTCGCGCCGCGGCGATCAACGTCTCGAGGGCAGGAGCCAACCCACCGTCCAAGGAAGAACTCGACGGCTGACGCCCGCTGCCGTGCGCGACGGTTTGCGGGCGTCAGCCGTACGGGGCTAGCGGCGCCGACTGACTTCCCGCACCTCGACGCGAGACAGCGGCGAGGTGGCCAGCAGGCGTTCGCAGAAGGTGATGGTCCCGTCGGCCGCGAAGACCTCGACGACGGATCCGTCGACGATGATCGTGACGTCGATCTCCTCGCTCGCGGGAAGGGGAGCAGTCGCCGCCACGGCGGTTGCCGCCGGAGGCATCTCTCCGCAACCGCTCCGGTCGAGGCTCAGCGTTCCCGCGTCACCATCGACCGTCAGAACGACAGTCTGCTGATCGCGGTCGTCGAGAAGCCTGACGGACGCTGACGTGCCGTGCCCGCACGGCAGCCGCAGGTGTGTCACGGCCGGGCCGCCGCCCTCGTGTCCGCCCAGGACCGGCCGTTGCCTCAGTCGGCGAACTCCGTCCGTCCCTGTGACGACGTCGAGCTGGCGTACGAGTGACATGGCTCCACGCCACGGCGCGGAGGGCAGGTCGCGGGCGTACTGCCATGAGTCCGCCCACGCGATCGTCAGCGCCCGGCCGTCCGGAACTCCTCCCCATGCGACGGCGGCGTAGTAGTCGTGGCCGTAGTCCAGCCAACGGGGCGACTCATCGCCGTCGGGCACGAACGTGTAGCCGTCGAAGTCCCCCAGGACGTACTGGCTCGCGGATCCACCGGTGGGGCCGCCGGGGTTGACCGACAGCAGGAGGACCCACGCACGGTCGCCGTCCGCGGTCGGGACCGTGAGCAGAGCCGGGCACTCCCACAGCGCCTCGGTGGTCCAGGCGGGCCCCACTGTCGACGAGAAGGCCCACGAGCGCAGGTCACGGGAGGTGTAGAGGGACAGCCGGTGGTCGACGGACTCGGCGACGACCATCACCCAGTGGTCCTCGTGCCAGAAGACGTAGGGATCACGAAAGTCCGACGCGCCGACGTCGAGCACGGGGTTGCCCTCGTAGCGCCGCCAGGTGAGCCCCTCGTCGTTGCTGACGGCGAGGGATTGGGCCTGCACGCCAGCACGCGGAGACGGAGAGCGGTAGGCGCTGGTGTAGACGGCCACCATGGCGCCGGCCCCGAAGCCGGCGGTGTCGTCGGTGTCGACGACTGCGCTGCCGGAGAACACCATCTCGTCCGGAAGGGCCGGGATGGCGGTGCCGAGGTCGGTCCAGTGCACGAGGTCCGTGGAGGTCGCGTGACCCCACGACATCTCGCCCCACTCGGGACCGAACGGGTTGGACTGGAAGAACAGGTGGTAGGTGCCGTCGTGGAAGACGAGCCCGTTGGGGTCGTTGAGCCAGCGGTCGGCGGTGGTGAAGTGCCAGGACGGTCGCAGAACGGTGCTCACATCAACCCTTCACACCGGAGGACGCGATCGACCCGATGAACGCCTTCTGGAAGGCGAGGAACAGTGCCAGCACGGGAAGGGTGATCATCGACGCGTACGCCATGACCTGGCCCCACGACACGTTGAGCTGGAAGAAGTACTGGATGCCGATCATCACCGGCCGCAGCTCCTCGGACTGCACCACCATCAGCGGCCACAGGTAGGAGTTCCAAGCCGGCAGGAAGGTCAGGATCGCAACCGTGGCGATCGCAGGCCCGGACAGCGGCATGACGACGTTGCGGTAGATCCGGAACCACCCGGCCCCGTCCATCCGGGCCGCCTCGTCCAGCTCCTTCGGGATCGACGTGAAGTACTGGTAGAAGAGGTAGACCGAGAACGCGTTGGCCACGAACGGGATGATCTGCACCTGGTAGGTGTCCAGCCAGCCGGTCGTCAGCTGCAGGTGGAAGCCGTTCATCGTCAGCCACGGCAGCTTGTTCACCCACCACACCAGAGGCAGGGCAAGAGTCTCGAACGGCAGGATCAACGTCGCGATGATCCCGGTGAGCACGAGCTGCTTGCCTCGCCACTGCAGCCGCGCAAGGGCGAAGGCAGCCAGGGAGTTGACGAGCAGACCCAGCACGACCGTGAGCACGGAGATGCCGATCGAGTTCATCAGGAACCGGGCGAACGGCACTCTGGCGAACACGGCGCTGTAGTTGGCGAACGAGACGTGGCCCAGCGGCACGAACGCCCGCCACGAGCGCAGGTCGGCGAAGATCTGCAGGTCCGGCTTGAGTGAGGACACGAAGAGGAACAGCAGCGGCCCAGCGAAGAGCAGGGCGAGCAGGATTCGTCCTGTCTGGACGAGCCAGCCGGCGCGCCGGCGGTGCGCGGAACGGCCCGCGCGAGGCGGGTTCTCGACGACGGTGCTCATGGTCAGTCCTTCTCGCGAGTGAGGAACCGCTGCACGCCCGAGACGATCAGGACGAGCACGAAGAAGACGAGGGAGATCGCGGAGGCGTAGCCGGTGGCCAGCTGCTGGTACCCGGTGCGCACCGCCATGTAGACGACGGTCGTCGTCGAGTCCAACGGGCCGCCCTGCGTCATCACGCTGATCTGCGTGAACAGCGACAGCGCTGCGATGGTGATGGTGATGAGGATGAACGTGCGGGTGGCGAGCAGGCTCGGCCAGGTGATGTACCGGAACCGCTTCCAGCCGACTGCACCGTCCAGGTCCCCGGCTTCGTAAAGCTCAGCAGGGATGGTCTGAAGGCCGGAAAGCCAGATGATCATGTGGAAGCCGACGGCCTGCCAGATCGACATGACGATGATGGCCGGCATGGCGGTGCGCGGGTCGTTGAGCCAGTCGATCGGTGCATAGCTGGGATGCACGGCGCTGATCAGCGCGTTGAGCAGACCGTCCTTCTGGTACAGGAACCGCCACAGCAGCGAGACCACGACCATGGAGGTCACGACCGGCACGAAGTAGACGGTCCGGAAGAAGTTCGTCCCTCGCACCTTCGCGTTGACGAGCAGTGCCAGCACGAGTGCCAGACCGGCCTGGATCGGGACCACCACGACGGCGAAGTAGAAGGTGTTGCGGAGCGAGGCCCAGAAGACCGGGTCGGAGAACAGGTTGGCGAAGTTGTGCAGCCCGACGAATGTCGCCGGTCGTGGCGAGATGAGGCGGGCGTTGGTGAACGCGAGCACGAAGGCGAGCATCACCGGCACGACGATGAACAGGATGAGCAGCGCTACAGCAGGCCCGGCCATCCACAGGGCGGTCAGTCCTTCGTGGCGTCGCGCCGCGTGCGTTGCTGCTGGGACATCCCGCCGCCCGCGGAAGGCTCGTGCCCGAGCTGGGGAGATGACGGTCATGACAGACCTCCGGATGGGTCGCGCGGGCCGGCCGTCGGGCGGCCGGCCCGCGCGGGGACGTCAGAAGGCGTAGTCGCCGTTCTGCTTGATGTCGTTGTCGATGTCCGAGACGACCTTGTCGAGGATCGTCTTGGGGTCACCGCCGGAGAGGATGTCCTGCGTGGCCTTCTGGTACACCGAGGTGATGAACGGGTAGGCGGGCGTCACCGGGCGGACCACCGCGTACTTCTGGGCGAACGTGCGGAAGATCTCCGAAGCGCCGCCGGCCGCGTACTCCGGCATCGTGGCGGCCGCTGCGTCCGTGGCGGGGATGGTGCCCGTCGCCTTGGCCAACGCCGCGACGTACTTCGTCTGGTGGCTGAACTTCAGGTATGCCTGGGCGCCAGCGGTGTTGTCGCACTGGGCAGTGATCGCCCACTGCCAGGACCCGCCGCCGACCTTCGGCCCCTGGCCCAGGTCCACCGGCGGGATGACCAAGGCGTCGTCGCCGAACGCCTTCGTCACGGTCGCGTCGGCCCAGCTGCCCGAGTACAGGATCGCGGACTTGCCGTTCGCGAAGTCCGCCGTCGGGTCCGCGCCGGACTTGGCCGACATGTAGCCGTCCTTGACCAGGCCCTGCATCCAACCGGCCCAGTCGATCGCCTGGGCGCCGTTGAGCACGCCGTCAGCCTTCTTGTACGTGCTCCGGTCGATCAGATCGCCCCCCGCGGACTGCAGGAAGGGCGAGTAGGCGTAGGTGATCCACTCCCCCGTACCGCCGGTGCCCAGGTCGAGCGCGTAGGGGTACTTCCCGGTCGCCTTGAGCTTGGCCAGGACGTCCGCGAACTCGCTCTTGGTCCACGGCTGGGCGACCGTGGGCACCCGCGCCCCGACCGACTGCAGGATCGACTTGCGGGTGTAGAAGGCCAGAGCCACGTCGTAGTGGCCGAACGAGTAGACCTTGTCGTTCACCTTGCCCACCGTGCTGGCGAGCTGGCCGCTCCACTCGCTGTCAGGAAGGCCCAGCGGCTTGATGTAGCCCGCCCACGCCCAGTTGGGCACGTTGGGCGAGTCGATGTCCACGATGCACGGCAGCTTCTTCGCCGAGGCCGCCGCGACGACGGCGTCGTTGTACGACGCCTGCGGGAACGACTGGAGCTTGACCGTGTACTGCGACTGGCTCGAGTTGAAGTCGTCGACGATCTTCTGGTCGGCGGCGAGCTCGGCGTCGTTGCCGCCGTTGTGGGTCCACAGGCTGATCGTTCCGCCACCCGCGCCGCTGCTCTGCGGCGAGGACGACGAGCCTGACGAGCAGGCGGCAAGCGTGGCGACAACCGTCACGGCTAGGCTTGCTGCCGCGAGGCGTCGAACGGTGTGACGTGACACTGAAGGCCCTCCGAAATCACTGGATGTCGCTCATCTGGTGGTGTTCGACGCCGGAAGGCGTCGGCAGGATCGCCGCTCCGGCCGCTACCGGGGCGGCGATCCGACCGAGGCTCGGTGCACGACCTCGCCTCGGAGCTCTGCATGGCGCACCGGCGACGGCTGACCCGTCGCGCGCGCCGCGATCTCCACGTACAGCTGCTCAGCCGCCCACGCACCCATCTCGAGATGGGGCAGAGCGACGGTCGTCAACGCGGGGTCTACCGCCGCTGAGAGGATCGCCAGGTCGTCAAAGCCCACGACCGACAGGTCATCCGGGATGCGCAGGCCGAGCCTGCGTGCGCTGTTGTACGCCCCCATCGCCATCAGGTCGTTGAAGCAGAACAGGCCCGTCGGCCGGTCCGGGCGGTCGAGCAACCGCATGGCGGCCTCGGCCGCATGCCCTGCCGTGGGTGAGACGTACACCACGGTGACGTCCTCGGCAGGGATGCCAGCCGCGGCTGCGCGGGCAAGGAACCCGGCGGGGCGACCAGACGCGGCGGGGATGGGATCCGCATTGCCGATCATCGCCAGCCGTCGGTGTCCAGCGTCGATCAAAACCTGGGCCGCGTCCTCGCCACCCGCGTACTCGTCCGGGGAGACCCACGACCGATCGTCGGTGGTGCGGGCGTTGAGGACGACGACGGGTGCTCCGTGCAACGAGGCCGGCACGGTGACGACCCGGTGGTACATCGCGGCGTAGAGCACTCCGTCGATGTCGCGGCTGAGGAGCTCGCGGATCTCGCGGTTCTCCAGCTCCGCGTCGTAGCTGGTGTTGGTCACGAGCAGCACTCCGTCGTGCTGCCGCACGACCTCCTGTGCACCCAATATCAGCTTGCCGGCGAAGGGAGTGGTGGCGATCTCGTCGCCGACGAACCCCACGGAGTCGGAGCGCCGCGTGCGCAACGCCCGCGCCACGGCGTTGGCCGAGTAGCCCAGTTCGGCAGCAGCCGCATGCACACGAGCGCGGGTCTTCTCGGACGTACGGGTCCCCGGCGTGTTGTTCAGCACGTGCGAGACAGTCGTCGGCGACACGCCAGCACGGATCGCCACGTCACGGATGCTCGCCCGCTCGCTCATCATCGCCTCTCGCCCCGTTGCGGTTGCGACCCCGGTAAATCGGTTTGGCAGGTCGGTGACAAAACGATGTACCAACACGGGCGCACGTGTCAAGCCCGCAGGTGCAGCCGCCTCGATGGGGCTACCGAGTGGGCCTCAGGCGCTCGCCGTGCAGGGACGCCAGGTCTGCCCGCGGTGACTGACCGCCGAGGTCGTGCCAGCGGCGCGCCCTCGGGTCTGAACGGCGGAGGGTTCAGGACGGCCGCATCGCATGGCACCTGCTGGCGCCTCGTCCCGGTAACGGTCGGCCCACTTCTTGCCAGCCGCAGGCGAGCGCGAGTGTCGGCGACGCCTGAAGACTGATCAGGGATCGTCGGCTGAAATCTGACCAGGCTGCCGTGATCCTGCGGAGGGTGATCGGTGTGGAGGACTGGGCTGAGGTCCGTCGGCTGCGTCGGGTCGAGGGGATGGCGCTCTCGGCGATCGCGCGCGAGCTCGGCATCGCGAGGAACACGGTCAAGAAGGCGTTGGCCAGTGATCGGCCGCCGAAGTACGAGCGAGCTGCGAAGGGGTCGTTGGTCGACCAGGTCGAACCGGTCATCCGCGGGTTGTTGGCTTCGTGCCCGACGATGCCGGCCACGGTGATCGCGCAGCGGATCGGCTGGGCGCACTCGTTGACGATCTTGAAGGACCGAGTTCGGGTGCTGCGCCCGTACTATCTGCCGTCGGATCCGGCGACCCGGACCAGCTACGAGGCCGGGGCGCGGGTGCAGTGCGACTTGTGGTTCCCGCCGGTCGACGTGCCGCTGGGTGCCGGGCAGGTCGGGTCCCCGCCGGTGCTGGTGATGGTCGCGGGCTACTCGCGGATGATGTTCGCCACGATGCTGCCCTCCCGGCAGGCGCCGGACCTGATCGCCGGTCACTGGTTGCTGCTGTCGGGCATGGGTGTGGTCCCGCGCGAGCTGGTCTGGGACAACGAGGCCGCGGTCGGGTCCTGGCGCGCGGGCAAGCCGAAGCTCACCGAGGACTTCGAGGCGTTCCGCGGGGTCCTGGGCATCGGGGTGCACCAGTGCCGGCCGCGGGACCCGGAGGCCAAGGGGCTGGTCGAACGCGCGAACGGCTACCTGGAGTCGTCGTTCCTGCCGGGGCGCACGTTCACCGATCCGGGCGACTTCAACGCCCAGCTCAGCGAGTGGTTGCCTCTTGCGAACCGTCGCTCGCATCGGGCGTTGGGCTGCAAGCCCGTCGAGCGGTGGGCCGCGGACCGCGACGCGATGCTCGCCCTGCCGCCGGTCGCTCCGCAGCTGGGCTGGCGGGCGCGGGTCCGGTTGCCGCGCGATCACTACGTGCGCCTGGGCTCCAACGACTACTCGGTCGACCCGGTCGCGGTCGGCAGGTTCGTCGACGTGGTCGCCGACCTCGAGCGAGTCACCGTCAGCCTGGGAGCCAAGACCGTCGCGTCCCACGAGCGGTGCTGGGCGCGCTGGCAGACGATCACCGACCCCGCCCACCGGGCCGCAGCGCTGGCGATGGCGTCGGCTGCGGCGCACCGGCCGACGATCCCAGACCCGGCCGATGAGGTCGAGCAACGCGACCTGGGCGCCTATGACGCCGCGTTCGGTCTGACGGACGTGGCCTGATGACCACCAAGACCCCGACCAGGGACGTGACCAGCGAGCTCGCGTTCCTGACCCGAGCGCTGAAGGCCCCGACCCTGCGGGACGCAGTCGACCGGCTCGCCGAGCGGGCCCGCGCCGAGTCCTGGACCCACGAAGAGTTCCTGGCCGCCTGCCTGCAACGCGAGGTCGCCGCCCGCGAGGCCCACGGCGGGGAAGGACGCATCCGCGCCGCGAGGTTTCCGGCCCGCAAGTCCCTGGAGGACTTCGACTTCGACCACGCCCGCGGCCTGGCCCGCGACCAGATCGCCCACCTGGGCACCCTGGACTTCGTCACGGCCCGGGAGAACGTGGTGTTCCTCGGCCCGCCCGGCACCGGCAAGACCCACCTGGCCACCGGCCTGGCCGTCCGGGCCTGCCAGGCCGGCCACCGCGTCCAGTTCGCCACCGCCTCCGAATGGGTCGACCGGCTCGCCACCGCTCACCACGACGGGCGCCTGCAAGACGAGCTACGCCGGCTGGGTCGCTACCCCCTGATCGTGATCGACGAGGTCGGCTACATCCCCTTCGAGCCCGAGGCCGCGAACCTGTTCTTCCAACTCGTCTCAGCCCGCTACGAACGGGCCTCCCTGATCGTCACCTCCAACAAGCCGTTCGGCCGCTGGGGCGAGGTCTTCGGCGACGACACCGTCGCCGCAGCGATGATCGACCGCCTCGTCCACCACGCCGACGTCATCGCCCTCAAAGGCGACTCCTACCGCCTCAAGAACCGCGACCTCGGCCGCCCACCCGCGGCCACCACGGACTGAACGACAACCAGGCAGGGTGGTCAAGATTCAGCCGACGACCCCTGGTCAGGATTCAGCCGTCGTTGACAGCGAGGAGTCAACGCGGCGTTGGCGTGGCTGGCGTGAGACATGAAGGCCTCTTGTGGCCGGAGCGGTTCTTCGACAGCTCCACTCCACTACGGGAGGCCTTCCCTCATCTACACATCAGACCGCGGTATCGCACGATCTCGACCAACCTGCCTGGACATCACAGCTAGAGCGCTCGGTACTGCTCCTCCGTGACGTGCTCGAGCCAGACGGTCGACTGAGCGGGATCGTCGGCACCCTCGGACATCGCCAGGTGCTCCATGAAGTCGTCGGCCGTCGCGCCGTGCCAGTGCTCTTCACCCGGCGGGCAGTACACCGTCTGACCCGGCAGCACCCGCACGACGCCCTGGCCACGAGACTGCACGAGCGCGACACCGGACAGCACGTGCAGGGTCTGGCCGCGGGCGTGCCGGTGCCACGCGGTTCGGGCCCCCGGGGCGAACCGCACGAGCCCGACGACCATCCGCTGGTCGCCCTCCTGCGGTGCGGCGAGCAAGTCGAGCCACACGTCCCCGGTGAACTGCGCAGAGGGGTTCTTGATGGTCGGTGCCTTGCCGATCATCCGCATCAGCGTGCCTCCTGACTGGTGGTGATCGGCTCGGTCGTGAGGGTGGTGGCGGCCCAGGAGGCCAGGAGCTTGAGGCCGTCGTCGGACGGCGATCCGGGCACCGCGGAGTACACGTTGAGCTGCAGGCCCGGGTCGGCGGGCAGGACCAGGGCTTCGTAGTCGAGCTCGAGCATCCCGACGGCGGGGTGGTGGAACACCTTGGTTCCCGAGCGGTGGTACCGCACGTCGTGGGAGGCCCAGAGCCGGCGGAAGTCCTCGCTGCGGGTGGACAGCTCGCCGACGAGCTCGGTCAGGCGCTTGTCGTACGGGTTGTGGCCGGCCTCGGCGCGCAGGATCGCGACGGCGTCGTGCGCCATCCGATCGGCCTTGGCGCCCCAGAAGTCACGCGCGGCGGTGGGGTCGAGGAACTGGAAGCGGGCGGTGTTGACCGGCTGGCCGGGGACGTGCGTCGGGGAGTCGTACAGCGGCGCGTACAGCGCGCGGCCGAGCAGGTTCGCGTGCAGGACGTCGAGGCGACCGTTGCGGACGAACGCGGGCGCGTCGAGGGCGTCGACGACGCGCCGGACCGCGGGGCGCAGCACCCGGGCTGGGGCGCGCCGAGCGCGCGAGCGTGCGGCGCCGGAGGCGTTGGCGGCGCGGGCCAGGTCGAGCAGGTGCCCGTGCTCGGCCTCGTCGAGCTGCAGCGCCTCGGCCAGGGACTCCAGGACCTCTTCGGAGACGCCGGCGAGGTTGCCGCGCTCCATGCGGGTGTAGTAGTCGATGCTGACGCCGGCGAGCATCGCGACCTCCTCGCGTCGCAGCCCGGGCACGCGGCGGTTGCCGCCGTAGGCGGCCAGGTTCGCGCGCTCGGGTGTGATGCGGGCGCGCCGAGTGGTGAGGAACTCACGCGTCTCGGCTCTCAGGTCCATGTCTCGACGGTACGTTTCGCCGCTCCCGGCCGGGAGGTACTGGCGTTACCGGGCACGACCGGCACTCCCGAGCACGCCCGGAACGCCGTTGCCTGGTGGTCATGACGACGACCGCACCCCCACGTACCACCGCCCCCGCCCTCGGCACCGCGACCGCGCCGACCCGACGGGGGCCGGGCGGTGTGCTGGCGATCATCCTGGTCGGCTACTTCATGGTGATCCTCGACAACTCGATCGTGATCACCGGCCTGCCGCACATCGCGACCGAGCTGAAGCTGTCGGCCGGGGCGTCGGCCTGGGTCCAGAACGCCTACCTCCTGACGTTCGGGGGCCTGCTGCTGCTCGGCGCCCGCGCCGGGGACATCCTCGGCCGGCGGCGCATGTTCGTCGTCGGGCTCGCCCTGTTCGCCCTCGCGTCCGTCGCCGTCGGCCTCGCCCCGACCGGAGCCAAGCTGATCACGGCACGAGCCGTGCAGGGCGTCGGGTCAGCGATCTTGGCGCCGTCGACCCTCGCGCTGCTCACCGCGTCGTTCCCCGAAGGGCCGCAGCGCACGCGAGCGACGTCGGCATACGGGGCGGTGGCCGGGATCGGCGCCAGCGTCGGCCTCGTTCTCGGCGGGCTGCTGGCAGACCTGTGGTCCTGGCGCGTCGGGTTCCTGGTGAACCTCCCCATCGGGATCGCGATGCTGATCGCCGGCCGGCGGATCCTGCCCGAGACCGCTCGCACCCCGGGCCGGTTCGACCTGCCCGGCGCGCTGCTGGCCACGCTGGGGCCGGCCGCGCTGGTCTACGGGTTGGTTCGCGCCGGCGAGGCCGGCTGGTCGGACCCGGTCACCATGTCCTCGATGACCGCCGGCGCCGTGCTGGTCGTCGCGTTGGTCCTCGTGGAGCGTTCGGCCGCCGAGCCGGTGCTCGTTCTGCGGTTGTTCTCCGACCGCGAGCGGGTCGGCGCTTATGTCGCCCGCGCATTGTTCCTCGGGGCGATGATGGGCTTCTTCATCTTCACGAGCCAGTACCTGCAAGACGCGTGGAACTGGACTCCGCTGGCCGCGGGGCTCGGGTTCCTGCCGATGACGATCGTCAACTTCGCCGTCGCGATGGCGGTGCCGCGCTTGCAGCGCCGGACCTCCGGACCGGTGCTCCTCGTCGTGGGGCTCGCGTTGGCCACCCTCGGCATGGCCGCGCTCGGGCTGGTGGGCGAGCACAGCGTGTACTGGCTGGGCGTGGGCGTACCCATGGCGCTCATCGGCGCCGGGCAGGGCCTGGCGTTCGGGCCGCTGACCAGCTCGGGGATCGCCCGCGTCGACGCAGCTCATGCCGGTGCGGCGTCGGGGGCCGTGAACTCCGTGCACCAGCTCGGCGGCGCCCTCGGCATGAGCCTCGTCCTGGCGATCTCCACCACCTACCCCCAGGCCATGCGCGCCGGCGCGGTGCTCCTCGCCGCAGCCCTGGCCGGCGCCGCTGTGCTGGTGGTTCCTGCCGCCCGGTCCCGGCGAGCGGGGTAACACCAGACCCTCCCCGCCCCGGTCACCGGTACCTAGCGTGAAAGGCATGACGATGATCCCGACCCTCACCCTGAACAACGGCGTGACGATGCCCGCCCTCGGCTACGGGGTGTTCCAGACCCCACCCGACGAGACGGTCGTCGCGGTCCGCACGGCCCTCGAGGTCGGCTACCGACACATCGACACCGCCGCCGCGTACGGCAACGAGCGCGGCGTCGGCCAGGCGCTGGCACAGTCCGGCCTGACCCGCGACGACGTCTTCGTCGAGACGAAGGTCTGGGTGTCCGACTACGGGTACGAGCAGACGCTGCACGCGTTCGACAAGGCGACCGGCAAGCTCGGCCTCGACCAGCTCGATCTGCTGATCCTGCACCAGCCCGCCCCCGACCGGTTCGACCTGACCGTCGGCGCCTACCGCGCACTGGAGAAGCTGCTGGCCGACGGCGGCGTGCGGGCGATCGGTGTCAGCAACTTCATGCCGCACCACCTGGACTCCCTGCTCGAGCAGGTCGAGGTCGTGCCCGCGGTGAACCAGGTCGAGCTGCACCCGTACTTCGCCCAGCCGCAGGTCCAGGCCGCCGATGCCCGCCACGGGGTGCTCACCCAGGCGTGGTCTCCGATCGGCGGGATCACGTTCTACCCCGGCTGGGGCGACGACGACCGGCGCAGCACCCTGGACGACCCCACCATCGCGTCCATCGCAGTCGCCCACGGTCGCACCGCGGCGCAGGTGATGCTGCGCTGGCACCTGCAGCAGGGCCGCTCCGCGATCCCGAAGTCCGTGACCCCGTCGCGGATCGCCGAGAACTTCGCCGTGACCGACTTCGAGCTGACCACCGCGGAGCTCGCCGCGATCGACGCGCTGGACACCGGCGTGCGCGGCGGGCCTGACCCCGACGTGCCGCGCCCGGAGTTCTTCGCCCGCGCCATCCCCGAGGCCTGAGACCACGGGCCAGACCATCCCTGCCCGTCCACCGACGGGTCCTGCATCACCCCTTGGAGCTACTCGTGCTTGCCACTTTCATGTACGGCGCCGGCGACGTGCGCGTCGAGACCGCGCCCGACCCGGTCATCCAGCAGCCCACCGACGCGATCGTGCGCGTCGTGCGCGCCTGCGTCTGCGGGTCCGACCTGCACCCGTACCACTCCAAGCCCGCCGCGGGCACCGGCAACCCGATGGGTCACGAGCTCATCGGTGTCGTCGAGGAGACCGGGACCGCGGTGACCTCGGTCCGCAAGGGCGACTTCGTCGTGGCACCGTTCGCGTTCCAGGACAACACCTGCGCGTTCTGCCGCGACGGCTTCCAGACCTCGTGCGTGCACGGCGGCTGGTACGGCTCGCCGCAGACCGGTGGGCTGCAGGCCGAGCTGGCCCGCATCCCGCTGGCCGACGGCAGCCTCGTCGTGGTCCCGGACACCGACCCCGCCACCGCCGAGCCGGGTCTGCTCAACTCACTGCTGGCGCTCTCCGACGTGTACCTGACCGGGTACCACGCGGCGCACATGGGGCGGGTCGAGCCAGGCAAGACCGTCACCGTGATCGGCGACGGCGCGGTCGGCCTGTCGGCGGTCCTGGCCTCGAAGCGGCTGGGTGCCGAGCGGATCATCCTCATGGGCCGGCACACCGACCGCACCGACCTGGGCCGCACGTGGGGCGCGACCGACGTGGTCGCCGAGCGCGGCAAGGACGGCATCGACCAGGTCATGGACCTGACAAACGGCGAGGGTTCGCACGTGGTGCTCGAGGCCGTCGGGCACATGCCCGCCTACGAGCAGGCCTACGGCATCGTGCGCCCCGGCGGGGTGATCTCCCGCGTCGGGGTCCCGCAGTACGAGGACGCACCCGTCGGGTTCGGCTCGTTGTTCGGCAAGAACGCCACCCTGACCGGCGGCCCGGCGCCGGTGCGCGCCTACCTCGAGGACGGCATCACCCAGGTCCTGTCCGGCCAGATCCAGCCGGGCCTGGTGTTCGACCGCGAGCTGCCCCTGACCCAGGCGCCCGAGGCCTACCGGCTCATGGACTCCCGCGAAGCCCTCAAAGTCGCCCTGCGCCCCTGACCCTCACGACTCCTCCACCCAGCTAGAAGGACCCATGCCTACCCAGGCCGCACGCACCACCCACGACGCGCTGTTCCCCGGGCACGTCCCCACGTTGGACCGCACCGACCCCGAGCTCGTGGAGATCTTCGAGGACTTCGCGTTCGACGAGGTCCTCGCCCAGTCCCGGCTCGAACCGCGACTGCGGCTGATCACCCAGCTGGCCGCGCTCATCGGCGCCGGCGCGCTGAGCGAGTACCGCGTCATGGTCGGCGCCGCCCTGACCGGTGGCGTCACCCCCGTCGAGGTCAAGGAAGTGCTCTACCAGGCGGTGCCGTACGTCGGGATGGGCCGTGCGTACGACTTCGTGCATGCCACGAACGACGTGCTGACCCCGGCCAACCGGCGCCGCTGAACCACCCCCGCAGCCAACAGAGATGAGGAGCCCGACCATGGGCGACTGGGACCAGGCCACCTTGGCCACCATCGACCACGCCGGCGAGATTCACCTCGCCGCCTACCGGCCGGACGGAACACTGCGACCCGCCACCATCGTCTGGCATGTCGTCCTCGACGGCGCCGTCTTCGTCCGTTCCGTGCGCGGAGAGGAGGGAGCGTGGTACCGCGCCGCCCGCCGCACTGGCACCGGCACCGTTCGGGTCGGGTCCGCACACGCCGAGGTCACCTTCACCCCGGACGACACGCACGACACCGCGATCGACCGCGCGTACCACGCCAAGTACGGCAACGGATCACCCGTGCGCGCCATCACCAGCGCCGAAGCAACCGCCACCACGCTTCGTCTCGACCCCCGCTGACCGGGACGCGCCGCCGCGGTGGTCGATGGGGAGACAGGGCCGCGTGCTCGACTGACCCGGCGGGCACCTTCGTTTCCCTGGGGGCGGTCTGCGTTCTGCAGCTGACCACAGGTGCGTCGCGGATCCCTCATCCACTGCGGGCGCGACGCGCGCATCGCCTGGTACGCGGACGGAAACTCCAAGCCGTCCGCGGTTGAACCCGGCTCAGCGTCAAGAGCAAGCCCACAAGCGCACAGCAGGCTGCCGGGCAGCTCAGGGGCGTACGCCACGATCAAGGCCGGCCTCCCGCACCGGCAGATCCGGTTGCTCAGCGACCTGCTGCCGCCCGCTTACACGTGCTGATCGACCACCGGCGCGCGCAAACGACCGGGACCCGACCGAGCGAAGATCCACATCTCGTTGGCCCCGACGCCGGGAACGACTTCGCGGTACCCAGCCACGGTCAGGCGACCGGCATCAGCCGCACAGTAGACGACCGCCTGGGCGCGTGGCATCCGCCGGCCGTACAAGCGAGGTCCGTCCACAGACCGGGTGCGACGCCGTAGACAGCCTGCAGGTGCCCGAGGAACCGCGGCTGACGCCACTCGTCGGTGATCCGGGCCCGGCCTCGACCTCCAGAGCCCGGCGCAGCTCATGCCGAACAACGCGCGTGCCGTGCGCCCAAACCGCGGCGAGGCCGTCGTCGACCGCCAGCGAGCCCGGTCCCGGACGCCACGGCACCGCGCTACTCCTTCGTCGCGCCGCCCGTCGTGTTCATCATCCGGCGCTGGAACACGAAGAACAGCACGGCCACCGGGATGGTCATCAGGGTCGCGGCGGCCAGCTTGATCGGGAACTGGGAGCCGGCGCTCAGCGCCCCGGACGCCAGCTGCGCGGTGCCCTTGGTCAGCGTGAACAGCCGCGGGCTCTGGGTGGAGACGATCATCTGCGGCAGCTCGTTCCAGGAGGCCTGGAACGAGAGGACGAACAGGGTGATCAGCGCCGAGCGGGACATCGGCAGCACCACCGACCAGAACCGGCGGAACACCCCGGCACCGTCGATCCGCGCCGCCTCCTCCACCGACGGGGAGACCGACTCGAAGAAGTTGCGCATGATGAACACCCCGGCGGCGTCCGCCAGCATCGGCAGGATCATCCCGGGGTAGGTGTCGTAGATCCCGAGCTGCTTGATCACCAGGAACTTCGGGATCAGCAGCACCACGCCCGGCACGGCCATGACGGCCACCAGCCCGGCGAACACGGCGTTGCGCCCCCGGAACGGCAGCCGCGAGAGCGCGTACCCGGCCATCGAGTCGAACAGCACGCGGCCGGCGGTGACCAGCACGGTGACGATCACCGTGTTGGTCAGCCACAGCGGCAGGTCGGACTGGAACAGCCGCTGGTAGGCCGCCGTCGTGAACGTCTTGGGGATCAGCGAGACGGGGTTGTTGGCCGCGTCCTGGTCCGTCTTGAAGGAGTTGGCCAGGGAGACGACGAACGGGAAGACGTAGACCAGCGCGATCCCGACGAGCACCGCGTACCGGCCGGTGACGCCCAGCGGCGACCGGCGCCGCCGCACCCGGGTGCGCACCACCGGCCGGGTCACCGGCGCCTGAACCGCTGCCTCAGCCATGGGACCGCCTCCGCCGTGGCGTCCGCTCCCGCAGCGCCAGCCGCTGCAGCACGGTGAACAGCACGATGATCGCGAAGAGGATGAACGCGATCGCCGCGCCCCGGCCCCACGCGTTGTTGATGAACGACTGGCTGTAGGACAGGTAGGCGGGCGTCAGCGTGGTGTTGGCCGGACCGCCCTTGGAGCCGACGTAGATCTGGTCGAACAGCTGCCACGTGCCGATCAGCCCCAGCGTCACCACGGTGAACGTGGTGGGCCGCAGCATCGGCAGGGTGACGTACCAGAACCGCTTCCACGGCCCGGCGCCGTCCATGACGGCCGCCTCGTCGATCTCCTCGGCGATCTGCTGCAGCGCCGCCAGGTAGATCAGCATGAACGTGCCCGACGTGGTGAAGATCGCCATCACGATGAAGACGAGCATCGCGGGGCTCGGGCCGGCCACCCAGTCGAACCACGTCAGCCCCAGGAACCCGTTCCCGGCGGGCGCGTGCACGCCGACCGCCTGCAGCAGCAGCTGCACCACGCCCCGCGTCTCGGTGAACCACCCCGGTCCCGTGCCGCCCAGCCAGCCGATCACCGCGTTGACGGTCCCGGAGGCGGAGAACAGGAACAGGAAGATCACGGTGATCGCCACCGACGAGGTGACGGACGGGAAGTAGTAGGCGGTGCGGAACGCACCCTGCCCGGCGATCCGCCGGTTCACCAGCACGGCGAGCAGCAGGGACACCGCCGTCTGGACCGGCACCACCAGCAGCACGTACCAGGCGTTGTTGCGCAGCGAGGTGCCGAAGTCGGACTGCGCGAGCCCGGGCTTGGCCAGCAGCGCCGCGTAGTTGGCGCCGCCGACGAACTTCACGGTGGACGAGAAGGGGCTGCCCAGCCCGCTCCAGCTCGAGACCGACACCCACGCGGCCATCGCGATCGGCAGCACCAGGAACAGGCCCAGGATCACCAGCACCGGGGCGGTGAACAGCCAGCCGGCCACCCCGTCGCGACCCCGGATGCCGGGACCGCGACGGGTGGCCGACCTGGCCGGCGCGGACGTCGTGCCCGCCGCGCGCGCCATGACGGTCTCCATGCCGGTCTGCCTCAGGACAGGCCGGGCAGCGCCTGGAGGTTGGTCTGCACCTTGTCCAGGATCTGCTTGGGATCGGTGCTGGACAGCCCGTCGAGCTGGGAGTCGAAGTTCTTGATCACGTCGCTGATGCCGGCGACGCTCGGGATCGACTTCGACGAGGCGGCGCTGTCGAGGAACGCCGTCTGCTCGGGGAACTGCTGCTTCCACTGGTCGGCGATCGACTGCACGCTCGGCATCACGCCGAACGCCTTGGCGAACCCGAGCTGCTGGTCCGGCTGGGTCAGGTACGTGACCAGGTCGAGCGCGCCGCCCTTGTTCTTCGACTGCGAGGCCATGCCCCAGCCGCCGTCGTACTGGATGGTGCCCTCGCCCTTGGGGCCGGCGGGCAGCTTGACCACCTTGTACTTGACCGACGAGTAGTCCTTGGTCATCGCACCGGAGATCCAGTTGCCCTCGATGGTCATCGCGGCCTTCTGGGTGCCGAACGCCTCGCCGCCCCAGCCCGCACCGAGCTGCGACGCGTACTTCATCGCACCGTCGGACAGCAGCTTCTTGGCGTAGGTCAGCCCCTGCACGTTCGCGTCCGAGCTCGCGGCGGCCTTGCCGTTGTCGTCCACCAGCCAGCCGCCGGCCTCGGCCATGAACACACCGAGCCGCTCGAACTGGCCGGACACCGCCAGGCCCACGTGCTGCGGCGTCGTCAGCTTCTGCGCGACGGACTCCAGCTGGTCCCAGGTGGTCGGGTAGTCCTTGTCCGTCAGCCCGGCGGCGGTCCACATGTCCGTGTTGATCACCAGGGCCAGCGTCGAGAAGTCCTTGGGCGCGGCGTACTCCTTGCCGTTCACCGTGAACGCCTTGACCAGGGACGGGTAGAAGGAGTCCTTGTTCTTCAGCTGCGTGACGTACGGCTCGAGGGAGCCGTTGCTCGCGTACGTCGCCACCGAGTCGTTGGTCACGTAGAAGAGGTCCGGCGGGTTGCCGCCGGCGAAGCCCTGCGACAGCTGCTGGCCCAGGTCGGAGGCGACGTTGACGGTCGCCTGCGTGCCGGACTGCTTGGACCACGCGGCCACGGCGTCCTTGACGGCGTTGGTCTCCGCGTCGCCCGATGTGCCGATCAGGATGGTGAGCGGCTGGTGGTTGTCGGACGCCACGGCGGACGACGAGGCCGAGGCGGAGGCGGCGGGTGAGCCGAAGCCGCCGCCGCTGCTGCACGCGGCGAGGGTGGCGGTGGCCGTCAGTGCGGCACCCGCGGCGAGGAGCGCTCTCCTGGTGATCTTCATCGATGTGCCTCTCTAGCGCGTCGGATGGTGGACGGGTCAGGGGTGCGCGGCGGGCGCCGCGACGGAGCTCTCGCGGACGACGAGCGTCGGCACCAGCAGGCCGGAGTCGGCCGGGTCGCTGGGCCGCCCGTCGAGCTGGGCCAGCACGCTGTCCAGCGCCCAGCGGGCCGCCTGCTCCAGCGGCTGGCGCACGGAGGTGATGCCGAGGGCAGCGGCGGTCGGGCTGTCGTCGAACCCGACGACGGCGGCCTGCGCCCCCGCGGCCTGCACGGCGCCCCAGGCGCCGACAGCAAGCGAGTCGGAGGCGCAGACGAACGCCGTCGCACCCGCCTCGAGCAGCCGCCGCGCGGCCTCCGCACCGGACCGGATGCCGTCCGGCTGCGCGGAGTCCAGGCCGTGCCGGTGCCGCGTCGGCACGCCCGCGGCGCTCATCGACTGCTCCCAGCCGCGGCGCCGCTCGTCACCGGTCCCCGAGCCGGCGGGCCAGCCGACGAACGCGATCTCGGTGTGCCCGAGGCTGCGCAGGTGCTCCGTCGCCTGGCTGGTGCCGGCGGCGCCGTCGACGTCGGTCCACGCGTGCTGCGACTGCTTGCCGGACGCCTGCCGCGCCCACGGTCGGCCGAAGACCGCGTACGGCACGTGCCGCTCGGTCAGCCACCGGTACCGCGCGTCGTGCGCGTGCGTGCCGACCAGGACGAACGCGTCGACGCTGCGCGCCCGGGTCAGCCGCTCGAACTGGCGCAGCTCGGCCTCGTCGGAGTCGGCGGTGTAGAGCATCACGCGGTGGTCGTGGGCCTCCGCGTCGCTGGTCAGCGAGTGCAGGAAGGTGTCGAGCACCAGGCCGCTGATGCCGTCCAGCACCGGGTCGAGGCGGTAGGCCAGCACGCCCGAGCGGGCGGTGCGCATCTGCCGGGCGGCGGCGCTGCGGACGTAGCCGGTCTCCTCGATGGACGCGAGCACGCGCTTGAGGGTGTCCGGCTGGAGGCGCTCGGGGCTGTTGAGGGCGTTGGAGACGGTCTGCCGCGAGACGCCGGCGTGGGCGGCGACGCTCGAGACGGTGGGACGACGCCCGTCGCTGCTGTCCGGCGCCATCGCCAGCTCCTCTCCATCAAGGGCCTTGCCAGGAGCTTTGATCGATCAACTAGGATCGCGACTGCGGTTTGATTGATCAAATGCCCGGCGTGAGACACAGAGTCGGCCATCGACTTCGTACTGTCAAGCGATGCCCGACGGGGAGCCTGAACCATGAGCGAGCACCTGCAGCCCTTCCTGCACGACCTCGAGCTCGTGTTCCGCGCGCCCACCCAGGCGTGGTCCGCGCCCGACGGGCAGATCCGCCCCTCCGCACCCGGCCGCGCCACCGTGCAGGGGGTGCTGCACTCCGACGTCCGGGTGCTCAGCGAGGCGGTGCTGACGGTCGAGGGCGCCGAGGCGGAGCCGGCCGGCACCGTGCGCGACGGCGGGTCGGTGACGTTCGTCGGCCTCCCCCGGCACGTCGACCAGCCCGGGGCGGACCCCACGGTGCGCCTGCTCCGTACCCGCAGCGCGGAGCCGGGGTCGGTGTCCGAGACCCTCGAGCTGCGGTGCGCCACCGCCGAGCCGACCACGGCACGGCTGACCCTGACGCTGTCGTCGGACATGGCCGCCATGGAGGCCATCAAGTCGGGCACCACCGTCGACGCGGTGCCCGCGGCACGCACGCCGTCCGGGCTCGTCTGGACGGCGGACGACGTCACGGCCGAGGTCGAGGCCGAGGGTGCCGCCATCGACCTCGAGGACCCCGCTCGTCCCGTGCTGC
This sequence comes from Cellulomonas sp. NTE-D12, assembly GCF_027923705.1. NCBI lineage: Bacteria > Bacillati > Actinomycetota > Actinomycetes > Micrococcales > Cellulomonadaceae > Cellulomonas > Cellulomonas electrica. The sequence goes on from NZ_AP026442.1 coordinate 3,387,026, forward strand.
GGTGGACGCTGACCGCGGCAGCCGACCGGCCGGCCCGCGTCACCTGGCGGCTGGTGGTGCACGACGGGATCGCGGTGGTGACGGGGGTGCGGACGCCGTCGCCGCTGGCCATCCCGGCCTTCGGCGCCTCCGCCGACCTACGACCCCGCCGGTTCCTCGACCAGTCCCTCGCCGACCTCGACGGCCTGCGCATGGCCCTGCCGTCGCTGCCGGACCAGGAGTTCCTCGCCGCCGGCGCACCCTGGTTCTTCACGCTGTTCGGCCGCGACTCCCTCTGGGCGGCTCGGTTCCTGCTCCCCCTCGGCACCGAGCTGGCGGAGGGGACGCTCACCGTGCTGGCGTCCTTGCAGGGCACGACCGACGACCCGGCCTCCCAGGAGGAGCCCGGCAAGATCCTGCACGAGCTGCGCCGCGCCGCGCTGACCCTGCCGTCGGACGGCCTGGCGCTGCCGCCCGTGTACTACGGCACCGTCGACGCCACCCCGCTGTGGGTGTGCGTGCTGCACGACGCCTGGCGTGCGGGGATGCCGGTCGAGGCCGTCCGACGCCTGCTCCCCCACGCCGAGCGCGCGCTGGCGTGGACCGTGGCCGGTGTCCGCGCCGGCTACCTCGCCTACCAGGACACCACGGGCCACGGGCTGGCCAACCAGGGCTGGAAGGACTCCGGCGACTCCATCCAGTTCCGCGACGGCCGGCTGGCGGAGGGCCCGATCGAGCTGTGCGAGGTGCAGGGCTACGCGTACGAGGCACTGGCGCACGGCGCGGACCTGTTCGAGGCGCTGGGACACCCCGGTGCGGAGGCCGACGGCACCGCGCCGGCCGCGCTGCGCGCCGCGGCCGCCGACCTCGCCGAGCGGTTCCGTCGGGACTTCTGGCTGGAGGACCAGCACGGTCCGTACGTCGCCATCGCCCGGGACGGTAGCGGCGCACCCGTGGACACCGTCACGTCGAACATGGGCCACCTGCCGGGCACCGGCCTGCTGCGTCCCGACGAGGAGGACGCGGTGGCCCGGCGGCTCGTGCACCCCGAGCTCAGCTCCGGCTTCGGCCTGCGCACGATGGCCACGTCGAGCACCGGCTACTGGCCGCTCAAGTACCACGGCGGCTCGGTGTGGGCGCACGACACGGCGATCGCCATCCGCGGCCTGCTCGCCTCGGGCCACCACGCCCAGGCGCAGCTGCTGGCCGAGGGACTGCTGCGCGCCGCGGAGTCGTTCGGCTACCGCATCCCCGAGCTGTACTCCGGCGACCCGACCACCGGCCCCACCCCGCACGCCCTGCCATACCCGGCAGCGTGCCGACCGCAGGCCTGGTCAGCGGCGTCCGCCGTCGTGGTCGCCCAGGCGCTGGGCTACCTCTGAGGGATCTGCCCGAGCGCCGCTCGCGCGCCGTCCCGAACGGTGTGGAGCGCCCGCTCGGCGGCCGCGAGGTCGGCCGGGTCGACGGCCTGCCAGACGGGTCCCATCAGCTGGTCCACCCGACCTGTGACCGTGACGATGAGCCGGCGCCCGGCCTCGGTGACCCGCCCCTCGGCCACCAGGCCCAGCGCCGCGAGCTGGTCGATCAGGTCGTCGGCGTCGGCGAGGTGCGCCTCCGCGCGGACCACGTCCGCCGCCGCGCGGGTGCCGTCCGTCTGGGCCGTCAGCCGCAGCGCCACCCACTGCCGCTGGTCGATCCGCGTGCCCGCGAGCACCTCCCCGAGCAGGGCGCCCAGCGCCTTCTCCGTCTGACCGATGAGCTGGGGACCGAAGCCTGTCATGGCACTCTTCCTTTCGTTGGCGCTGCCAACGGTATCGCACCGTTGGCGTCGCCAACAGACCAGTAGGCTCGGTGGATGGTCACTCCCCTGGACGAGCGCGTGACCTGGCTCGTCACCCGCGTGCACGCCCGCAGCCACGCCTTGCTGCAGCAGGCGTTCGCCGCCGGCGGTTCACGGCCGTACCACTACCGCGTGCTGCTGGCCCTCGCCGAGCACGGCCCCGCCAGCCAGGCCGAGGTGGGCCGGGTCGGCGGCATCGACCGCAGCGACGTCACGGCCGCGCTCGACGTCCTGTGCCACGCCGGCTTCGCCGTGCGCACTCCCGACGGCACCGACCGGCGCCGCAACGTCGTCTCCCTCACGAGGGGGGGACGACGCGAGCTCGAGCGGCTGGACGCCGTGCTCGACGACGTCCAGCACCAGCTCCTGGCCATGCTGACCGACGACGAGCGCCGTACTCTGCGGGAGCTGCTGACCCGCGTCGCGACGGCTGACCCGGGCGCCGTCTGAGGCGCCTACCGCTCGACGATCTCGTTGCGCTCGTCCAGCACGACGACCCGCGGCACGTGCCGGTGCGCGTCCTCGTCGCTCATCACGCCGTAGGCGACGATGATCACGCGGTCACCGACGTCCACGAGGTGCGCCGCGGCGCCGTTGATCTGGATGTCCCGGCCGCCGCGCGGCCCCGGGATCGCGTACGTGGTCAGCCGCGCACCGTTGGTGATGTCGAGCACGTCCACCTGCTGGTTCGGCAGCAGGTCGGCCGCCTCCATTAGCTCCTCGTCGACGGTGATCGAGCCGACGTACTCCAGGTCGGCCTGCGTCACCGTGGCGCGGTGGAGCTTGGACAGCATCATCGGCCGCTGCAACGTGCTCATGGCGCGGATCCTATGCGCGATGCCTGACGGCACCCTGGGACGGCCGGGCGCGAGAGAGGCCAGCGCACCGGGTGGTGGCTGGCCTCGTCACGGGCTGATCAAGAGCAAGAGCAAGAGCGAGCGGAGACGGTGGGATTTGAACCCACGGAAGGGGAGACCCCTTCACGGCCTTAGCAGGGCCGCGCACTAGACCTGGCTATGCGACGTCTCCAAGACGGTGGACAGGCTACAGGTGCCCTCGTCGTGCACCAAAGCGGCGGCGCGCCTCAGTGCTCGAAGCCCCACTCGCGGTCGGTGAGCATGCGGGCGATCGCGAGCCCGACTGCGAGCGCGGTGACGATCAGCGCGGCCGAGACGCCGTACCCCAGCGCCTGCATCGTGTCGCCGTTGCTGATGTAGTACACGGCCCGGTAGGCCGGCACGCCCGGCACCATGATCGTCACGGCCGGGACGTACACCGTGATCCGAGGGACGTTCATCCGCGGGGCGATCCAGGCGGCCAGCAGGCCGATCAGGCAGGCAGCGACCGCGGCGGCGGCCTGCGGCGGCCAGCCCGCCAGCGTCACGGCGGCGATCCGCAGCGTGTTGGGGATCATCGCGACGAGCGCCGCGACCACCGCCATCCGCCACGGGCTGTTGAACATCAGCGCGAAGCCGAGCACGCCGACCGCCGACGCCAGCACCCGCAGCGCCATCAGCACCGGCAGGCCCATGGCCATCGCCCGCGGCGGGTCGGGGCTCAGCCCGACGATGATCGACACGCCCCACACCGCGAAGGCGGCCGAGACGAAGATCATCAGCGCCCACGTCAGCCGCGCCACCCCGGCCGAGAAGTCGAGCTTGGCCAGGTCCAGCGCGCCGGTGACCAGGGGGAAGCCCGGCACCAGGAACAGCGCCGCCGCCACGTACCCCGCCTCGTGCACACCCCCGGTCAGCGCCGCCCAGTGCAGCAGCTGCACGAACCACAGGTACACGACGCTCGACAGCGCCGCAGCCAGCATCGTCACGCCGAACTGGTTGAACCCCTTGTGCAGCAGCACCCGACGCAGCCCCTGCCCCACCCCGGCACCGAGGAACGCGCCGATGATCTCGATGGGGCCCGCGTTGTTGAGGAAGGCGAACGCCGCGCACGCGAGCGCCGCCCACAGCGCGTTGAGGATCACCGGGTACAGCGGGGGCTTCGCGGCGATCCGGTCGACCTCGGCGCTGACCTCGCCGATCGTCACCTTGCCGCGAGCCTCGAGGCGCTGGGCCATCCACTCGAGCTCCGCCAGCCGGTCCGTGTTGACCCCGAGGGAGCGGACCTCGGCGACCTCGGTGCGGAACGAGCGGCCGCGGTGCGAGGTCGTCGTGATCTCGGTCAGCGTGACGTGGGCCTCGTGGCGGTCGACGTCGAGCGCATGGGCGACGCGGGCCATCGAGGCCTTCACCCGGTAGGAGCCGGTCCCGGCGGACAGGCTGAGCTTGCCGACCCGCAGCACGACGCCGGAGCGCCGGATCAGGTCGAGCTCGTCGTCGTCTGGCTCGGTGGGCACGGCACCATGATGACGGCCGTCAACGGGCCCCCACGGGACGTCTGGCCCGGCCCGGCCGCCTGTCAGGCGGTCTCCAGCGCCCGCTGGAGGCGTTCGAGCGTCCGCGTGTCCGGCGTCATGCCGAGACAGGTGAGCGCCACCGCCAGCTCGCCGCGGCTGACGGGCCTGACGGCCGTCGCCCGCACCAGGCTCGCGGCGCGCTGCACCGCGTCGGCCGAGGCAGCCGGCGGCCGCAGTGCGTGCCGACCGTCCCGCTGCATGCACCGGACCGTAGCGGGCCGGCGCCCGTTCCGTCACGTTCGGGGGATTCCTCCCGTCCGGACGTACGGACCACCGCCCTGACCCGGCCTGGCGGACGGCCCACGCCAGTAGTCTCTGCCGAGGGTCGGCAGCCCACCGCCACCGCCCCGGACCACACCCACGTCGGAGGCGCACGTGCACCACCACGGACCCGAGGAGCCGGCCCACCACCACGGCTCCCACACCGGCGACCCGCAGCGGATCGCCGCGGTGTGGCCGTGGGTGCGCGACCAGCTGGCGCCCAGCACCGGCCCGGTGCTCGAGGTGGGCTGCGGGCCCATCGGCGGGTTCGTCCCCGCGCTGCTCGCCGAGGGTCGGGACGCGGTCGGCGTCGACCCGGTCGCCCCGGACGGCCCCGCCTACCGGCAGGTCACCGTCGAGGACGTCACGCCCGACGGCTCGTTCGGTGCGGTGGTGGCGAGCACGTCGCTGCACCACGTGCGGGACCTGGACGCCCTGGCCGAGCGCCTCGCCGGGCTCCTGCGGCCCGGCGGTCGGGTGGTGGTGGTCGAGTGGGCGTGGGAGCGCATCGACGCCGCGACCGTGCAGTGGTGCTTCGAGCGGCTGCCGGAGGGGTCCGCGGACAGCTGGCTCGGCCGGCAGCGGACGGCCTGGCGGGAGAGTGGTCTGCCGTGGGACGAGTACGTGCGGCAGTGGGCCGTCGCGGAGGACCTGCAGCCCGGCGCCGGCGTCGGCCGGGCGCTGGCGAGCCGGTTCCGCACGCTCGTCGACGAGGACGCGCCGTACTTCTACCCGTACCTGACGGTCGACGAGGACGCCGAGCGGGCCGCGGCGGCCACCGGCGAGATCCAGCTGGTCGGGGTCCGGTGGGTCGGCGTGCTGGACGACGGGGGGCTCTGAAGGCAAGGTGGCCGGGATGGGCGTCAGGGGGCGGCGCGGCGCGACACGCGCCTCGGTGGGGCGTGCGGTGGCGATCGTCGCGGTCGCCGCCCTGCTGGTGCTCAGCGCCGCCCAGGGCGAGGGCGCGGTGCTGGCGCCGACCTGGGGCACGTCCGCCGAGGCCGCTGCCACGGTCCCCGCCGGTCCCGTCAGCTGCCACGACGGCGCGATGCAGATCGTGGCGCACGAGGACGACGACCTGCTGTTCCTCAGCCCGGACCTGCTGCACGACATCCAGTCGGGTCGGTGCGTGCGCACGGTCGTCGTCACCGCGGGAGACGCCGCGCAGGGGACGGCGTACTGGAAGTCGCGGGAGCGCGGCAGCCAGGCGGCGTACGCCCAGATGGCCGGCGTACGGGACGCGTGGACGACGACGGACGCCGGCGTGCAAGGGCACCCGATCCCCCTGCTCACGCTCACCGCCGACCCGCGCATCTCGATCGCCTTCCTGCGCCTGCCCGACGGCAACCGACGCGGCACCGGCATGCGGGTGCACGACCACGAGAGCCTGATGCGCCTCTGGCAGGGCGCGATCCCGACGATCACCGCCGTCGACGGCTCGTCGACCTACACCGCCGACACGCTGACCTCGACGCTGGCCGCACTGGTGAACGCATTCGCCCCGACCACCGTCCGCACGCAGGACTGGACCATCCCCTTCCAGACCGGCGACAACGCCGACCACACCGCCACCGCGTTGTTCGTGCGGTCGGCCGACCACGCCGTCACCTCCGCGCACGTGCTCCTCTCCTACGGCGGCTACCCGATCTGGACCCGACCCACAGTGGTCCACGGCGCCGACCTGCGGGACAAGACGGCCGCGTTCGTCGCCTACGCCCACCACGACCCCCTCATGTGCCTCGAGCCGTGGTGCGCGGACTCCGTGGTGGCGGCGCTGCGGCTCAGCCGCCAGTACGTGGTGGCGTCGCAGACCACCGTCGGCCCCGGAGCCGGCTGAGCCCGCTGTGCGAACGGTCGCCGGACCAGTGGCACGGGTGGCCCGTCTAGGCTGCTCCCCTGGGACCGGGGCGCCACGCGCCCGCACGACGGACCGTCGACGGTCCCGGACGCGAACCCGCTCGGACGGAGGCCCATGCTCGACGTCGTCTTCCGCCGGCACCACCGACGGACGAACCTCGTCGTGGCGGCCGGCCTGGCGCTTGTCGTCGCCGGCACGCTGACGGCGTGCGGCTCGGAGTCGAAGAAGCCGACGCAGCCCGCGGCGGCCGTCAGCACCCCACCGACCAGCACCGGCGACATCGCCGCGGCCATCCACCTGGCCGATCTGCAGAACGCCGAGCGGCCGGACACCGTGTTCTCCGCCGGCGCGACGCCGACGTTCACGCTGGTGGACGGCAAGGCGAAGATCACGCCGCTGCACGGCGCGAACGCCAAGCAGTGGGCGCCCGGCAACTACCGGCTGGTGGTGCGGTGCATCGGCACGGGCACGCTGACCGTCGAGCTGCAGATCGGTGAGTACCTGACCTGGACGACGCTGCCGGCATGCAGCGCGACGTCGTCGCCCGGGGTCATGGGGCTGACGCTGCCGCGCCGCGGCACCGGGATGTCCGTGACGATCACGCCGAGCGTGGACACCCGCGCGGCGGTCGCCTACCAGGTCCGGCTGCTGCAGCCGACCGACTGACGGGTTCGGCGCCCGCTGTCCGGCCACCCGCGCGGTGGTGCGTGGTGCGTGGCGGAGGGCAAGGGATTCGAACCCTTGGTGGGTTGCCCCACAACGGTTTTCAAGACCGTCGCCTTCGGCCGCTCAGCCAGCCCTCCAGGTGTGCCGGACGCTAGCAGACCCCTCGACGTGCTGAGGTAGGGCCGTGCCTTCCTGGATCACCGACCTGTGGCGCACCGCCACGTCCCCGCAGCCTGCGCCGTCCGCGGCCGTCGTGCTCGGCACCGCCGCTGCCGCGCTGCTGCTGCTGGGCGTCCCGACGGCCTGGCGCGCCCTGCGGCACCTGGTGACGATCGTGCACGAGGCGGGTCACGCGACCGTCGCCGTGCTGGCGGGCCGCAAGCTGTCCGGCATCCGCGTGCACTCGGACACCTCGGGGCTGACGACGTCGCGAGGCGCCCCCCGCGGTCCGGGGATGGTGCTGACCCTGGCAGCCGGGTACCCCGCACCGGCGATCCTGGGGATCGGTGTCGCGGCCCTGGTCGCCCGGGGGTACGCCGTCGGCGCCCTGTGGCTGCTGCTGGTGCTGCTCGCCCTGGTTCTGGTGCAGATCCGCAACCTGTACGGGCTGTGGGCGGTGCTGGCGACCGCCGCGGTGCTCGTGGGCGTCACGGGCTGGGCGCCGGTGACGTGGCAGGTCGCGGCCGGCCACCTCGCGGCCTGGGTGCTGCTGCTCGGCGCGCCGCGGGCGGTGCTCGAGCTCGCGTCGTCCCGACGAGGACGCCGCCACGACGGGTCCGACCCGGGACAGCTGGCGGTGCTGACCCATGTGCCCGGCGGGCTGTGGGTCCTGCTGTTCGGCCTGGTCACCGTGGGTGCGGCGGTGCTGGCGGGGCGATGGCTGCTGGTCGGCAGCCGTCTGATCGGCTGAGCCGACCAGGCCTCGACCAGGCCTCGACGCGGACCGTCAGTCCGGCAGCCGGTGCTCCAGCAGCACGACGTCGCGCCACTGCCCCGCCATCGGGCCGTAGCTCATGCGCCCGAGCCGGCTGCGGGTGCCGACGGTCCGGAAGCCCGCCGCGGCGTGCAGCGCGATGCTGGCGGTGTTCTCGGGGAACACCCCCGACTGCACGGTCCACACCCCGGCCTCCGCCGTCGAGCGCAGCAGCCCGTCGAGCAACGTCCGGCCCACCCCGCGCCCGCGGGCGTCCGGGTGCACGTACACCGAGTGCTCCACGACGCCGGCGTACACGCACCGGTCGGACACCGGGCTCGCCGCGACCCAGCCGAGCACGGTGCCGCCGTCGTCCAGCGCGACCAGCCGGTGCTCCGCAAGCTTGCCCGCGTCGAACTTCTCCCACGTGGGCGGCTCGGACTCGAACGTAGCGTTGCCCGTGGCGATGCCCGCCGCGTAGATGTCCCGCACCTGTGGCCAGTGCTCGGCCGTGAGCGGCGCGAGCCGAACCTCGCTCATGCCCGCACCCCCGGCGTCAGCACGTCGGCGAGCGCGGCCAGCGCCTCCGGCACCACGGCGTAGTACGCCCACGTGGAGCGCTTCTCGCGGGTGAGCAGTCCGGCGTCGTGCAGCACCTTGAGGTGGTGGGACACCGTCGGCTGCGACAGGCCGAGGGGTTCGGTCAGGTCGCACACGCAGGCCTCGCCGCCCGGGCTGGCGGCCAGCATCGAGACGAGTCGCAGCCGGGCCGGGTCGGCGAGCGCCTTCATGCGGTGCGACAGGGTGACGGCCTGCTCGGCGGTCAGCGGCGCCTGCATCAGCGGCTCGCAGCACGCGGCAGCGTCCGCCGGGGCGGGCTGGATGACGGGGAGCTGGACGACGGTCACCACTCCATGATGCCGCATACATCGACGTCTGTCACCATTGACACTGATCGATACCAGTGCCATCTTCCATCGCATCGACGGACATCGATCAATGGAGACTGTGATGAGCCAGACGGATGCAGACGCCCTCCGCGAGCAGGTGCGGGCCCACTACGGCCAGGCCGCGACGGAGGCGTCCGCGTGCTGCTCCCCTGCCGCGTCGTCGTGCTGCTCGACGCTCGACGCCGGCCCTAGCCCGTTCTACGGCGCCGAGGACCGCGCCCAGCTGCCGGTCGCGGCCGTCCGGGCGTCCCTCGGCTGCGGCAACCCGCTCGCGGTCGCCGACCTGCGGCCGGGTGACCGCGTGCTCGACCTGGGCTCCGGCGGCGGCATCGACGTGCTGCTCTCGGCGCGGCGGGTCGGGCCCACCGGCTACGTCTACGGCGTCGACATGACGCCCGAGATGCTCGCGCTCGCCCGCGCCAACGCCGCCGAGGCGGGAGCGACCAACGTGGAGTTCCGGGCCGGGACAATCGAGGAGCTGCCGCTGCCGGACGCCGCCGTCGACGTGGTGATCTCCAACTGCGTGATCAACCTGTCGGTCGACAAGACCGCCGTGCTGCGCGAGGCGTTCCGGGTGCTGGCGCCGGGCGGTCGGTTCGGGGTGTCCGACGTCGTCGCCGAGGACCACCTGACGCCGGCCCAGCGTGCCGAGCGCGGGAGCTACGCCGGCTGCGTCGCCGGCGCGCTGTCCCGCCGCGAGTACCTGGACGGGCTGACGGCCGCCGGGTTCGCGGACGCGACCGTCGAGTTCACGAACGAGGCAGCCGACGGCATGCACAACGCGGTGATCCGCGCCCGCAAGCCCGTCGCTCAGTAGGCCGCGGGAGCGCCCGTGGGGTCCGTGCCGACCGACTGGACGGCCGGGCCCCCGAGCGCCTCGCCCTCCCACGCCGTCACCAGCCAGCCCTCTGCGGTGCTGCCCTCGAGCACCACCGCACCCGTGTTCGTCAGTGGCCGGGCCGCCGCGAAGCCCGCGTCCACGTTCGCCGACCGGCCGGCGACCCACACCCGGATCGCGGTGCCGTGGCTCACCGCCACGGCACACCCGGCACCGGTCGCCTCGATGGCCGCCACCGCCTCGTCGTACCGCGCGAAGAACTCCCGTCCCCCCGCCGCACCGGGCATCACCGTGTCCAGCCGCCCGTCCGCCCACCCGAAGGCCGTCCCCTGGTACCGCTCGACGCTGGGACGGTCGGACCGCAGCGTCAGGTCGCCGGCGTCCACCTCGCGCAGCCCCGCCAGCACCGTCACGGGCAGGCCGCGGACCTCCGAGAGCGGCGCGACGGTGCGCTGGGTGCGGATCATCGTCGAGGCGAACAGCGCCGCGACGGGCTCGTCGGCCAGCGCCGCCGCCAGTGCGGTGGCCTGCTGCGCACCCAGAGGCGTCAGCTCCGGCCCGGGCGTGGTGGTCTCCAGCTCGCCCCGCACGTTCGCGGCGATCTGGCCATGGCGGACGAGGATGAGACGCAGCGGGATCACTCCAGACTGGTGGCGGCCCGACGATTTTCCCACAGCCGACGACGGGCACCTCCGGTCCACGGTCCCGGCCGGCGGTCCCGCCCGGCAGTCTCGGCCGACTCAGCCGACCCGCTCCCACCACCGGTCCGGCCACCCCGGGGAGACCACCACCAGCCCGTGCAGCACGCACACGCGCGCCAGGTCCGTGTCGTAGGTCGCCACCGTCCGCACGTCCGGCTGCGCCAGCGCCGCGCCCAGGTGCAGCGCGACGAAGGGCGGCAGCACGGCGGAGACCCGCGACGCCGCCTTGAGCGCCTGGTCGGAGAAGCGCACGACGTCGACCTGCTCCGCCGCCGCGTCCGCCTGGTCCCGGGCCAGCCGGCCGAGCAGCTGCGCGACCCGCTTCAGCTCCGTGACGCCGAGCACCGAGGTCACCAGCTCGCCCTGCCGGTCGGCGACGAACTGAGCCCACGCCGCACGCTCGGGCGCACCCTCGAGGAACCGGCTCAGCGCCGAACCGTCCACGTAGACCAGGTCCCGTGGCGGCCTCGGCCGCCCCACCCAGCCGTCCGCCTCGGCGGCCGTGCGCGGGCTCGGGATCACCACCCCATTCTCGTCCGCCACCGGGCCGCCCCCGGACGACACCGGGTCACCCCTCGACGACGCGGCACCGCCGCGGGACGAGGACGGCCGGCCCCCGGAGGGGCCGGCCGTCATCGTCGTGCGAAGGACGTCGGGCGCTGCGTGCTCAGCGTGCGCGCAGGCGGGCCATCGCCAGCTGCACCAGGGCGATCAGCGCCTGCTTGGTCGCGGCCCGCGAGCGCGCGTCGGTGTACAGCACCGGCACGTGCGGCGGGATCGCCAGCGCCTCGCGCACGTCCTCCAGGGCGTGCTTGGCGACACCGTCGAAGCAGTTGACACCCACGACGAACGGGATGCCACGGCTCTCGAAGTAGTCGACCGCCGGGAAGCACTGGTCGAGCCGGTCGGTGTCGACCAGCACCACGGCACCGATGGCGCCGCGGACCAGGTCGTCCCACATGAACAGGAAGCGGTCCTGCCCAGGGGTGCCGAACAGGTAGAGCCACAGGGAGCCCGGCAGCGCGATGCGGCCGAAGTCCATGGCGACCGTGGTGGTGGTCTTCCGGTCGGACACGCCACCGGCGTCGTCGACGCCGACGGAGTGCTCGGTCATCGCAGCCTCGGTGTTGAGGGGCTCGATGTCCGAGATGGACCCGATGAAGGTCGTCTTGCCGACGGCGAAGCCGCCCGCGACGACGATCTTGACGACGGTGGGTGCGGTGGACGCGGCCTGTCCCGTCGGAGCGGCGACGGCGGCGTCAGAGGGCGGAAATGCCATTGAGAACACTCTCCAGCACGCTCAGGGACAGGGCGGGGGACTCACCGGTGTTCACTTCCACCGGCTGCGAGGTGTGCACGCGGACGAACTGCTGGTCGGCGAGGTCGGACACGAGGATCCGGATCACGCCGAGCGGGAGGTGGAGCAGGGCGGACAGCTCTGCCACGGAGATGTAGCCGACCGACGCGTGGTGCAGGATCGCGCGCTTCTCGGGCGGCAGACCGGTGCCGGCGACGGCCCCGGGCATCTGCTCGACAAGGGCTTCCAGCGGCAGGTCGGACCGTGCCGACTTCACCCGGCCTCCGGTGACGGCGTACGGCCGTACCGTCCGGGCCTCGTACTCGAGGTGCTCTGCCATGGTCAGGCTCCGCTCAGGCGACGGGGGCGCGGGTAGCACCGTCGACGGGGAGCTGGCCGCGCATCTCCGAGATCAGCTGCGGCGTGAGCGTCGCCTCGGTACGGGAGACGAGCATCGCCATCTCGTAGCCGATCAGGCCCACGTCGCACGTGGAGTCTGCCACCACGGCCAGGACGGACCCGTTGGACACGCTCATCAGGAAGAGGAACAGGCTGTCCATCTCGACGATGGCCTGCCGCACCTCCCCGGCGTGCAGCTGGCGCGAGGCGCCACGGGTCAGGCTCGACATGCCCGAGACGATGGCCGCGAGCTGGTCGCCGCTGGTGCGGTCGAGCTGCTCGGACATCGCCATGAGCAGGCCGTCGGCCGACACCACCAACGTGTGGCGGGTGCCGGGCACGGTCCGGACGAAGTTGTCCAGGAGCCAGCCGAAGTTGGCTGCCTCGGTGCTGAGCGCGGTCACACTTCCTCCTTGATGGTGCAGTCGGGACGGACTGCTGTGCAGCCGACCCCCGGTGTGGTGCGGGGGACGTGGTGGGTGGGTCGAAGGTTCATCGGGCACCGTCCTGACCGGCGTCGCGACGACCGCGGGCGGTGCCGGACTGGAAGCTGGACAGTCGTGACCGCAGCTGGGCCGGGTCGCGCTCGGCTCCTGCGGCGGCGGTGTCGATCTCGGGTGCCTCGGGGATCGCCGTCGGCACGCGCTTGGTGAGGCGCTCGGCGGCGCCGGACACCACCTGCGGCCGGTAGGCCGACAGCTGGCTCAGCTCGGACAGAGCCTGCTCCTGGATGTCCGACCGCATCGCGAGCATCGCCGCGACGTCGTCGTCCAGGGCGCCGATCCGGGCGACCGGAGCGGGGTTCGGCTGCGGCACCGTGCCTGCCGCGTCACCGCGCGGAGCCCAGCCGGACGGTGCCCAGCTGTTCGACGCCGGCTCCGGCGCGCCCGACCACGCCGCCTGGCGCGTGTCGAGCACCGCGGGCATCAGCGGGGCAGGTGCGGCGGGTGCGGCCGGTGCCGGGTGCGGTGCCGGCGCAGCGGCCAGCGGCAGCGGGGCCGGTGCGGCGGGTGCCGGGGAGAACGTCGGCACCGGTGCCGCGAAGGCGGGAGCCTCGAAGCCGGGAGCCGGCGCGAACCCGGTCGCCTGCGGGGCCGGCGGGTTGACGGAGGGCTTGGCAGCCGCGCCGTCCGGGCCCCACACGGTGCTGCGGACCGGGGCCGCGGGGGCGGCTGCGACGGGCGCCGCCGGGACCACGGGCGTCTGGCCCGTCTCCGGGGCGGGTCGCCGACGCCCGAACAGACCGCGCTTGCGAGGTGCGCGCTCGCGAGATCGAGCCGGGGCTGCCGGGACCGGGGTGGCGTTGGTGGGGGCCCAGGCAGCCTGCTGCTGCCAGTCGACCGAGGCCGGCTCGGCGGGTTCGGTCGGCTCGGGCGCCGGCTGGCCGGCGAACGGCGCGGGAGCCGCGAAAGGCACCGGGGCGGCGAACGGTGCGGGGGCGACGGGCGCCACCGCCTCCGCGGCCTCGATCGGCGAGAACAGCTGGGTCGGCGCGGACTCCTCCGGCTCGGCCTGCACCGGCGGCCAGCTGCCGAACACCGGGTCTGCGACGTCCGGCACCGCAGCGCCGACGGGCTCCGGCAGCGCACGGGCGACCGGCAACGGCTCCGGCTCGGCGTCCGGTGCGAGACCGACCACCGGCAGCGGCGCCTCGGCGGCGGGCGCCGATGCGACCGGCGCCTGGTCGCTCCACGGCGACGACCACGTCGGCGGCTGCCAGGCCGGGGACTGCCAGGCCGGCTGGGGCCAGTCGCCCGCGGCCTCGTCGGACTGCTCGGTCGGGACCGGCGGCGCCCACGCGGCGGGCGGCTCCGGCGCGGCCGGCACCGGGGCGCCGGGGAAGCCGATCGGCTCGGGCACGACCGGGATGGTCCCGGTGGTCCACGCCCGGGCCTCGTCCATCGACCGACCGAACGGCAGGTACGCCGCCGGCTCGTCGAGCGGGGTCGTCTCGGTGGTCGGTGCCGTGGTGGGGGCCGACCAGCCGGCGAAGCCGCTGTACGAGGTGAAGGCCGCCGGCTCGGGCTCGAACGTCGGCACCTCCTCGGCGGGCGGTGCCCAGCCTGCGAGGTCGACCGCCGGTGCCGCCCAGCTCGGCATCGCCGGCTCGGTGACGGGCTCGGCGAGAGCCTGCGGCGCCGCCTCGACCACGTCGTGATCGGACAGCGAGGTGGGGACCCACGCGGGCACCTCGACAGGAACGGCGGGCTCGTCGGCGGCGACGTGCGGCTCGCCCGACGTCTCGGCCGGGGCGTCCGCGAAGGCGGGAGCGTCCTCGTACGCCGGAGCGTCTTCGTACGCCGGCGCGTCGGCGAAGGCCGGGGCGTCCGCGTAGACCGGAGCGGCCGGGTGGCCGGCGCCGTCCGCGTAGGCGGCGTAGTCGGCTGGCAGCAGGTCGTCGTCCGGCGCGAGCCCGGGCACCACCATCGGCTCCGGCTCGGGCGTCTCCGCCTCGATCGGCTCGGGCTCGAAGCTCGTCTGGGCGGGCCGCGGCTGGAAGAAGGCTGCCGCTGCCGGTGCCGCACCGTCGCCCGCCCGGCGCAGGCCGGTCGGCGCCTGGTCGACGGGACGGGTCGCGCCGAGGTCCCCGCGTCCGCGGAAGCCGGAGAAGAGCCCCGTACGGACCCCGGCGTCGGGGGCCGGCGCCACCGGCAGGGGTGCGGCGGCCGCAGCGGCCACGCCGGCGGCAGCATCCGGGGACCACGCCGAGGTGGCGGCACGGGTACGGCTCGGCAGGCCGGAACCCGCCTGCGAGTCGACCACGGCAGGTGCCCAGTCGGGTGCGTCCCCGGACAGCGACGGCGAGAGCGTCGGGGTGGGCGCCTCGGGCAGGACGATGGCGTTCTCGTCGAACGTCTTGCGCGGGCGCTGCGGCAGCCCGCCGGATCGCTGGTCCGCGGCGGCGGGCGCCAGCGGCGCGGCCGGCGGCAGCGGTGCCGAGGCGGCTGCGGGCTGGGCGGCAGGCGTCCGCGTCGGCAGCGACGCCGGCGGTGCAGCAGGATCGACCCCCGCACGACGACGAGGCAGGCCGAGAGTCGTCTCGCCGTCCGTGAGCGCTGCGAGGTCCACCGGCTGCGCCTCGGGCGCCTCCTCGAGCTCGGGCACCGGTGCCGACGGCATCGCCGGGCCGTAGCTGCCCAGCGAGGACACCTCGGTCGACTGGAACAGCGTCGACGGGAAGCGGACCACGGTCTCGGTACCGGTGGTGCCACGGCTGCTCTTGCGCAGCTCCACCTCGGCACCGAGGCGCTGCGCCAGCCGGCCGACGACGAAGAGGCCCAGGCGCTGGGCACCCAGCGCGTCACCGGCGCCGACCGAACGGATCTTCTCGTTGGCGGCGTCCAGCTCGACCTCGCTCATGCCGAGGCCCTGGTCGATGATGCGGACCTCGACCTGGTCGCCCCGGACACCCGTGGCCACCACGATCGGCGTCTCGGGCTCGGAGAACACGGTGGCGTTCTCCAGCAGCTCCGCGAGCAGGTGCGCGGCCGGCAGGGCGTTGAACCCGAGCATGGCCGGGTCGGCGGTGAGCTCCAGCTCGACGCGGTCGTACTGCTCGATCTCGGACGAGGCGGTGCGGATGACGTCCGACAGCGGCAGCGAGTCGCGCAGGCGGCGGCCGGAGTCGATGCCGGCGAGCACCAGCAGCGACTCCGCGTTGCGGCGCATGCGGGTGGCGAGGTGGTCGAGGCGGAACAGGTTCGCCAGGGTGCTCGGGTCCTCCTCGGACCGCTCGAGCGAGTCGATGAACGACAGCTGCCGGTTGAGGAGCACCTGGTCGCGGCGGGCCACGTTGACGAACATCTCGGCGATGGACCCGCGCAGCGCCGCCTGCTCCTGGGCGACCTGGACGGTGGTGGCGTTCACCGCGTTGAACGCGGCGGCCAGGCGGCCGACCTCGTCGGACGACGTCACGGGGATCTGCGGCAGCTCCAGCGAGGGGCTCTCACCGGGGACCTGCACCTGCTCGACCAGACGCGGCAGCTCGTCACGCACGTCCGCGGCGGCCGCGGTCAGGCGACGCAGCGGGACGACGATGGTGCGGGAGACGACCACCGCGAAGAAGAAGGACAGCACGGCTGCGCCGATGGCGATGCCGACCGTGATGATGGCGCGCTGGGTCTGCGCGTCGATCGCCCGGGTCGCCACGGTGTGGCCATTGCTCAGGACCTCGGTGCTGACCGCGCTGAGGCGTCCGGTCTGGTCGGTGACCGCCTTGGCGAACGCTCGGGGGTCGACCAGGGCGAACGCGGCGTTGGTGCCGATGCTGATCGTCGACCGCATCGTCATGAAGTCGGCGTTCGGGTCGGCGTACCCGATCTCGATGCTCTTGACGCCCAGGCTGGCCACCTGGTCACGGGCCAACGCCCGCTGGTTCTCGGTCTGCGTGCCCAGGTTGGCGAACTGGACGGACGAGAGCGAGGAGACGGCCTGCTTGTTCATCAGCGTCAGGCCGGCGACGGCCTCCTGCACCAGGTCGTCCGCCGTCGAGGCGACGGCGGCCTGCGCCGAGAGGTACTTGGCGACGTCACGGTTGCTGATCGTCTCTGCCACGAGCTGGACCAGGGCGATCTGGCGGCTGGCCAGGCTCGCGTAGGCGCCCTGGATGATCTCGGGTCGCGCCTGGGTGTCGACGTTCTGCCGCATGGCGGACAGGTCGTTGTCGAAGGACCGCTGCAGCTCGGTGAACTTGCCGACGATGTCCGGCGGGAACTCGGCGAGGTCGAGCTTGGCGGCGACCGGCTTGACGTCGGCGAGCGCCTTGTCGGTCGCCGCGCGGGCCGCCTTGATCTGGTCCGCGCTGCCGTTGGTGGTGGACACCACGCGCTCGGTCTGGAAGGCCTCGTTGAGCGGCTGGTACGCCTGCACCAGGTCGACGACTCCGCGGGTCGCGCGGTCGAGCCGCAGCTGCGTCAGGGCCGTCGCGGAGATGAACACGCCGGCGGCGAGGATGACGAGCATGGGCACGGCAAGAACCGCCAGAACCTTGGCGCGGATGCCAAGCCGTCGCAGCATGTCGTTCCCTTCCGACCCGGTGCCACGCACGCCTCAGCGCGTCGCGGTGACGTGGACCTCGTTCGGGTGCTATCGGTCGCAGTGGTGCGGACCATGAGGTCGCGGGGCGAGTTTGCCACGGACGTCACCCGCTCGGGGACACCCATTCGTCCGTTCCGGCGTAGTTTCACCGGGTGCGAGCGGTCGTGGTGCGTGCCCCCGGTGGACCGGAGCAGCTGCAGGTGGACCAGCTGCCGGACCCTGTGCCGGGTGCCGGTGAGCTGCTGGTCGAGGTCGCCGCAGCGGGTGTCAACCGCGCTGACGTGCTGCAACGGCAGGGTCACTACCCCCCTCCGCCCGGGGCGCCGGACTGGCCGGGGATGGAGATCAGCGGCGTGGTGTCCGCCCTCGGGCCGGGCACCTCGGGCTGGTCCGTCGGCGACCGCGTCGCCGCGCTGCTGGCCGGCGGCGGCTACGCCGAGCGTGCCGTCGCGACGTCGGCGCTGTGCCTGCCGGTGCCGGACGGCCTGGCGACCGCCGAGGCGGCCGCGCTGCCGGAGGCCCTGGCCACGGTGAGGTCGACGCTGCAGGCGGCGCGCCTCGCGGACGGCGACACGCTGCTGGTGCGTGGCGGCTCGGGCGGTGTCGGGTCCGTCGCCGTGCAGGTCGGACACGCGCTGGGGCACCGGGTGCTGGCCACCGCCGGCGGTCCCGAGCGGTGCGAACGCGTACGGGCGCTGGGTGCCGAGACCGTCGTCGACCACCGGCTGCCCGACGTCGCCGGCCGCGTGCTGGCCGCGACGGACGGCCGCGGCGTCGACGTGGTGCTCGACGTGCTCGGCGCCGGCGGCCTGGCCGAGAACCTCGCGATGCTGGCCGACGGCGGCCGCCTGGCCGTCATCGGCCTGCAGCAGGGACGCCGTGCCGAGCTCGACCTGGGGCTGCTGCTCGAGCGCCGCGCCACCGTGCTGGGCACCACGTTGCGGTCCCGCCCGTTGGTGCAGAAGGCGGCGATCATGGCCGAGGTCCGGCAGCACCTGTGGCCGCTGGTCGCGGCCGGGGCGGTGCGGCCCGTCGTGCACACGCACGTCCCGTTCGCCCAGGCCGCGCACGCGCACCAGCTGATGGAGTCCGGCGCGGCGTTCGGCAAGATCCTGCTGGTGCCGTAGCAGGCGCGGGGCGCCCGCCGGGCGGCACAATGCCCAGGTGAGCCAGGACGACGAGACGACCGTGGCGGACGACGACGTGACGACCTCCGCCGCGCGCCCCGAACCCGACGAGGACCGCGACGAGCAGGTCGGTTCGCTCGTGGAGCAGCCGGCCAAGGTGATGCGGATCGGCACCATGATCAAGCAGCTGCTCGACGAGGTGCGCAGCGCCCCGCTCGACGACGCGGCGCGCAGCCGGCTCGCCGAGATCCACGAGCGGTCGCTCGCCGAGCTCGAGGAGGGGCTGTCCCCCGAGCTGGTCGCGGAGCTGCACCGCATCACGCTGCCGTTCAGCGACGACGCACCGTCGGACGCCGAGCTGCGGATCGCGCAGGCCCAGCTGGTCGGCTGGCTCGAGGGCCTGTTCCACGGGATCCAGACGGCGCTGGTCGCGCAGCAGATGGCCGCGCAGGCGCAGCTGACCGGGATGCGCCGCGCGCTGCCGCCGGGCGTGCACCCGCAGCAGGCCGGACCCGGCGTCTTCGTCGTGCCGCGTGACCAGGACGACGACGGCGACACCTCCCGCTCCACCGGCCAGTACCTCTAGCCGGGGCGGTGCCCCGCCGGCGCGACGGCCGACGGGGCCGCGTCGTCACTTGAGGGTGACCACCTGGCTGGCCGGCGGCGCCTGGATGTCCACGGGCTGGCCCCAGCCAGAGAACGTCATGACCTGCTGCTCGCCCTGCACGTCCGACGTCATCTTGCGCACCAGGCCGTCGGCACCGAACCAGTACCGGTAGGTGATCTGCGCCGGCAGGGCCGTCTGCTCGTCGAACTGCTGCGAACGGACGGCGGCGCTGAGCTTCGTGGTGTCGACCACCACGTCGTACGCCTGGGTCGGGACGCCGCCCACCTGCTCGGTGCCGCCCACCGGCGTCACCGAGACGATCGCGTCCTGGAACGCCGCCATCCCCTGGTTCGGGTTCACGGAGTCGAACACGCCCGCCATGCCGGCGAAGGGGCCCTTCGGGTCCTTGGGGTCGCCCTTGACGAACTTGCCGCCCGTCAGCTCCCCGCCGCTGATGTACCAGGTGCCGGCCACCACGCGCAGGTCGATCGCCCCGGTGCTCGACGCCGTCATCTTCATGGCCATCTCGCTGGTCTTGTCGGGCAGCACGCGCAGGGCGCCGTCCGCCGTGATCGTCTGACCGTTGGTGGCGACCTGGAGGGTGAACGTGCAGCTCGTGGCCTTGGCGGCCGCCGCCTGCATCGCCTGGGCGAACGTCGCGGTGGTCAGGGTGTAGACCGCGGTCGGCGTGGGCGTCGGGGTCGGCGTCGGGGTCACGACCGCCTCCGAGGCGGCAGCGGCGGTGGCGGCGGCCTGCGGGGCCGACGAGCCGCAGCCGGCCAGGACCACCGCGATCGCGGCGACGGACGAACCCAGGACAAGCCGGCCGACAAGACGGCGCTGCAACGACATGTGAGCCCCCCGCTCAGGTGGCGCCGGTACGTCGGCGCACGTCCCGGTGACGGCCGGGCGGCGCGATCATCGCAGCCTGTGCACGGGCTGGGTGGCCGTTTCGAGGGCGAATCCCCCGGTCAGCCCAGCCCCTCGTCCGCGGCCGCTTCGGTCCGGTTGCGTGCCGCGCGGACCACCGGCGGTTCACGGCGGGCGGTCAGCGCGATCGCACCGCAGACGAGGGCGAGGCCGACGAGGTCCACCAGGTGCGGCAGCTGGCGCAGCACCACGGCACCCACCACGGCGGCGCTGGCCGGCAGCAGCGCCAGCAGCACGGCGAACGTCGCCGCGCTGACCCGCCGCAGCACCACCTGCTCGATGCCGTACGGCACCACCGACGAGCACACCGCCACGGCGAGCACGGCGGCGGCGAGCCGCAGGTCGTGCAGCACGGGCCCGGCGGCACCGGCGAACCCGGGGGCCAGCACCACCGCTCCCGTCGTCATGCCGACCGCCAGGCCCGACAGGCCCGACGCCTGACCGGCCACCCGCCGGCCCAGCACGATGTACCCGGCCCAGAAGGCTGCCGCCGCACCGATGGCCAGCAGCCCCACGCGGGCCGACCCGCCGGTGTGCAGCGACACCCCCGCGAGCAGCACCACGCCCACCGCCGCGACGGCGATCGCGGCACGCTCCCGCCACCCGGACCCGGTGACTGCGGCCACCGCCACGGGCCCGACGAACTCGATCGCCACCGCCGTGCCCAGCGGCAGGTGCGCGATCGCCACGTAGAAGCTGACGTTCATCGCCGCGAGCACCACGCCGAACGCCGCGGTGGTCACCAGCCGCCGGCGGTCCCACGGACCACGCCGCCACGGCCGTGCCCACCCCAGCAGCAGCACCGCGGAGACGGCGATCCGCAGCCACGCGACGGTGGCCGGTGGCAGCGCGCCGAACAGCCGCACGGCTACCGCCGCACCGAGGTACTGGGTCAGCCCCGAGAGCAGGAACAGCAGCGGGGCGGGCACGCGGGCCAGGCTATGCCTGCACCGCGCACCCGCCCCGTCGCGTCCGGGTCAGCCCTTGACCGACCCCGCGAGCAGCCCTCGCACGAAGTACCGCTGCAGGGCGAGGAACACGATCACCGGGACGACGATCGTGAGGAAGCCGGCCGGTGCCAGCAGCTCCAGGTGGGAGCCGTAGCTGCCGGTGAGGCTCTGCATCCGGGCCGTGACCGGTTGCAGTGCCGGGTTGGAGCCGCCGAAGGTCTTGGCCACCAGCAGGTCGTTCCACACCCACAGGAACTGGAAGATGGAGAACGAGGCGATCGCCGGCATCGACAGCGGCAGCACGACCGACCGGAAGATGCGCAGGTGGGACGCACCGTCCACCCGTGCCGCCTCGATCAGGGACCCCGGCAGCTGCGCGATGAAGTTGTGCAGCAGGAACACCGCCAGGGGCAGCGAGAACATCGTGTGCGACAGCCAGATCTGCGCCAGCGTGCCGTTCACACCGGGTGACGGCAGCACCGTGACCCCCGCGATCCGCAGGCCGTGCACGTAGTACTGCTGCAACGGCA
This sequence comes from Cellulomonas sp. NTE-D12, assembly GCF_027923705.1. Classification (NCBI taxonomy): domain Bacteria; kingdom Bacillati; phylum Actinomycetota; class Actinomycetes; order Micrococcales; family Cellulomonadaceae; genus Cellulomonas; species Cellulomonas electrica. The sequence goes on from NZ_AP026442.1 coordinate 3,408,322, forward strand.
CCAGGGCCATCTGCAGCGGCACCACCTGCAGCGCGAAGAACGTGAAGAAGATCGCGTCGCTGCCCCGGAACCGCATCCAGGCCAGCGCGTAGCCGGCCATCGACGCGACGAAGATCGGGATGATCGTCGCCGGGATGGTGATCGCCAGGGAGTTCACCAGGGGGATGAACAGGCCGCCCTGCCCGGTGAGCACCTGCCGGTACCCGTCGAGGCTGAAGCTGGGGTGGACGAAGAACATCCACCAGCCGCTGGTGGCGGCGTCGGACTTCGACCGGAACGAGTTGATGAACAGCCCGAACGTCGGGATGGTCCACAGCACACCGATCGCGATCGCGACGATCGAGGCCGTGGGGCTGCTGAACGCCGTCCGGACGGCCCTGGTCGCCGCCGGACCGGTGAGGGGCTTCTTGACGTCGGTCGACGTCGTGCCGGTCGCGCTCATCGGGTCGGTGGTCGCGCTCATCGGATCTCACGCTCCCTGCGCAGCTGTCGGACGTTGTAGAGCACCAGCGGCAGGACGGCGAGGAACAGGATCACGGCCAGGGCGCTGCCGCGCGCGACCTGGCTGGTGACGAACATGTCGGCGTACATCTGACGGGCGAGGACGTCCGTCTTGAAGTTGCCGTTGTTGATGGTGAAGACGATGTCGAAGACCTTCAGCGTCGTGATCATCACCGTCGTCAGCACCACGACCAGGGTGTTGCGGATCATCGGGACCTGGATGGTGCGGAACAGCCGGAACCCCGAGGCACCGTCCATCCGCGCCGACTCGATCACCTCGTCGGGGATCGCCTTGAGGGCGGCGCCGAGCACCACCATCGCGAACCCCGCCTGGATCCAGATCATGATCACCATCTCGAGGAAGGTGTTCAGCGGCGGGGTGATCAGCCAGTTGGGCGGGTTGCTCCAGCCCAGCTTGATGACGACCTGGCTCAGCAGGCCCGTCTGCGGCTGGGACGGCGTCACGTAGTTGTAGACGTAGGACCAGATGACGGCCGCACCGACGAACGAGATGGCGGTCGGCAGGAAGACCATCGTCTTGGGGATCGACGCGTACTTCATGCGGTCGACGAGCAGCGCGACCAGCAGACCGACGGCCACCGCGACCGCCGGCACGATCACCAGCCAGAGCACCGTGCGCACGATGGTCTGCTGCGTGTACGGGTCGGTGAAGGCGAAGACGTAGTTCTTCAGGCCGACCTTCTTGGTCTTCTGCTGGCCGAGGAACTGCTGGTTGGTCAGGCTGTTGTTGATCGTCGTGATCGCCGGGATCACCAGCCCGAGGGCGACCAGGAACAGCGCCGGGCCCAGGCAGATGATCACCGCCAGCGGCTTCTCCAGCCGACCGGTCGCCCGGCCGGCGACGAAGAAGACGATCGCGAGGATCGCGACGAAGCCGAGGACGGCTTCGACGGCGCCGAGCAGGGTGGTGGCCGCCTGGCCCGCCACGCTCGACGCCAATGAGACGTAGGTAGCGCTCACCACAGACCCCCTTGTCTGTCTCGCTGCGAACAGGGTGCCACGGTCGGGCAGAAAGGGTGCTCCGGCCCGCGGGACTCGCCCGCGGGCCGGAGCACCTCAGATGTCAAGCAGGTGGAACGGGTGGGTCAGATCAGCTCGGCCACGCCGCGTCGATCGCCTTGGCGACGTCCGCCGCGGACTTGCCGCTGCCGAACCAGTCGACCATGCCGGTCCACTCGGCACCGGCGCCGACGGCCGCCGGCATGGCGTCCGAGGCGTCGAACCGGAACGTGGCCTTCGGGTCGGCCAGGTACTTGGCGGACAGCTGGTCGATCGGGTCGGTGTACAGGCTCTGGTCGACCTTCTCGTTCGCGGAGACCCAGCCCGGTGCGACCTTGATCCGGCTCTCAGCCCACTGCGGGCTGCTCAGGTAGTTCTGCACCGCCTGCACGGCCGGGTCGTCGGAGAACGCGGTCACGAACTCGCCGCCACCCTCGACGGGCGTGCTGATCGACGGGTCGACGGCCGGGAGCTTGAAGGCGAACACGTCGCCGTCAGGTCCGACCTTGGTGCCCTTCGGCCACTGCGCCTCGTAGAAGGACGCCTGCTGCAGCATGCCGCACTCGTTCTTCAGGATCGGCAGACCCGCGTTCTGGAACGTGGTGGTCGCGATCGTCTTGACGTCACCGACGCCGCCGTTGACCCACTTGGGGTTCTGCAGCCAGTCGCTGACGACCTTCATCGCGTCCTGGATCTGCGGGTCGGAGAACTTGACCTTGTGGCTGATCCAGTCGTCGTAGACCTGGCCGCCGTACTTGCCGAGGACGACCTCCTCGAGCCAGTCGGTGGCGGGCCACCCGCTCGCGGTGCCGGAGCCGATGCCACCGCACCACGGCTTCGCGGCGCCGGTCATCTTGCCGGCCATCTGGTCGGACAGCGACATCATGTCGGCCCACGTCGTAGGGACGGTGAAGCCGTTGTCCTTGAAGTACTTCGGCGAGTACCAGACCAGGGACTTCATGTTGGCGCTCATCGGCGCCGCGTAGAACTTGCCGTCGACCGAGCCGTAGCCCTTCCAGGCGGCGTTCCAGTTGTCCTCGTTCTTGACGGTCTGGGCCGGCGGGTCCTTCACCGCGCCCGTCGCCACCATCTGCGCGAGCAGACCGGGCTGCGGGATGATCGCCAGGTTCGGGGCGTTGCCGCCGTTGACCTTCACCGGCAGGTCGGACTCGAAGGTGTTGGAGCCCGTGTACTGGATGGTGATGCCGGTGCACTTGGAGAAGTCGGCCCACGAGGAGTTCAGCGAGTCCGACTCGGGGCTGAGGATCGACCCGAACATCGTGACGGTCTTGCCGCTGTGCCCCGCGTAGTCCTGGTACTGCGCGCAGTCGCCGGTGAGGGCCGCTGCCGAGGTGCCGCTCGAGCTCGAGGTGCCCGACGAGCCGCCGCTGGAACACGCGGCGACGGTCGCCAGTGCCGCCACGCCAGCGGCAGCAGCGGCGAATCGTGAGGTTCGCTTCATGTCTGTCCTTCCCGGTCACAACTTCGTTGATGCGACAGGTGGCTGATGTCTGCAAACGCTTACAGACCGGCTTGATCTTGACATTCGCAGCCCGGGAGCCGTCAAGCACCCCGACGTCACGATTTCGTCACGTAGCGAGATGCGCCACCGGAGCGGCGGTCGACGTGCGCACCACCAGCTGGGTCGGGAAGATCACCTGCTCGGGCGCCGGGGTGCCGGCGATCATGCCCAGGAGCAGCGTCGCGGCGGCGGTCCCCTGGTCCTCGGCGGACTGCGCCATCGTCGTCAGGCCGACGAGCTCGCCGAGGTCGTGGCCGTCGATGCCGATCACGGACAGGTCCTCCGGGACGCGTCGACCCAGCTCGCGGGCGGCGAGGATCGCACCCATCGCCATCTCGTCGGACGCCGCGAAGATCGCCGTCACGTCCGGACGCCGGGCCAGCAGCCGGCACGTCGACTCGCGGCCGCCCTCCACGTCGAAGTAGCCGTTCACCTCGAGCTCCGGGCTCGGCGCAGCACCGGCGCGCGTCATCGCCTCCTTCCACCCGGAGCGGCGGTCGATCGGCGGCGCCCACGGCGCGTTGTCCTGCGGCGACCCGGTGATGTGCCCGATGGTCCGGTGGCCCAGGCGCAGCAGGTGCTCGGTGGCCTCGGTCGCGGTGCGGAGGTCGTCCACCCGCACGGTCACCTGGCCGGGCGCGCCGGTGCCGATGAAGATCAGCGGATGGCCCAGGCCGACCAGCGCCGCGACCTCGTCGCGGTCCAGCGGCATGCCGACGACGATCACGCCGTCGACACGGCGGCGCAGCACGTCGGGGTCCACCTGACGTCGGCGCAGGTCACGGGAGATCTCGAACGTGTACAGCAGCGCGTCGAAGCCCTGGGCGCGCAGCGCCCGCTCGGCACCGTCGATCACGTTGGCGAAGAACCAGTGGTTCACCCACGGCGTCAGCAGACCGATGGTGCGGGTCCGTCCCGAGGCGAGGCTGGCGGCCGACGGGGAGGCGACGTAGCCGAGCTCGCGGGCCACCTCACGGACCCGTTCCCGGGTTTCGGACGACACGTGCGGGAGGCCTCGCAGCGCGCGGGAGACGGTCGCCGTCGAGACACCGGCGGACCGCGCCACGTCCTCGATGCGCGCCACGGGGGCCGATTGTGCACCGCGGACCGGCGGTGGTCCACCGCGGCGAGGGTCGGCGCGGCGCCGGCCGGCCCCGGCCCGCCGTGCGGGAGCGCTCCCGCAAAACCGCAGGCCAGCGTGCCGGAGCGGGACGGTAGACCTGCCGCGCACCGGCCGTGAGCAGGGCGGATGCCGCCGGCGGTCAGTGCAGCAGCGACCGCAGCACCGGCAGCACGCCGTCGTCGTCGATGGTGCCCGTGACCTCGTCGGCCGCGGCGCGCACCCGCTCGTCGGCGTGGCCCATCGCGATGCCGCGGGCCGCCCACTCGAGCATCTCGGTGTCGTTGGAGCCGTCACCGACCGCCATCGTCGCGAACGGCTGCACGCCCAGCTCGCGGCGCACCTGCTCGAGTGCGCTGGCCTTGGAGACGCCGCCCGGCGTCAGGTCGAGCCACGCGCTCCAGCCGACGGCGTAGGAGACCTCGTGCAGGCCGACGCGCTCGACCAGGGCGTGGAACTCGTCCGGCGTGCTGTCGGGGCTGCGGATCACCACCCGGCTGGCGGGTGCCGCGAGCAGCCGCTCGAACGGCACGACCTCGGTCTCGCCGCTCAGCTCCCCCGGCGGGAAGTCGGCGCTGACCAGGAACCCGACGCCGAGGTTCTCCACCGCGTACAGGGCGTCCGGCAGCTCGATCGCCAGGGCGCGCAGGGCCGGTGCCGGGTCGAAGGTGACCACCTGGTGCACCTCGTAGCCGTCGTCCAGGTCCGAGTCGAGGCGGGCGATGACCGCACCGTTGGAGCACACCAGCCAGCCGTCGGTCAGGCCGAGCGCGGCGGCCGCCTGGGCGGCTCCCTGCAGCGAGCGACCGGTCGCGAGCACGACGTGGACCCCGGCCGCGACCAGGGCGGACACGGCGCTGCGGACACCGTCGGACACGACGCCGTCGTACGTCATGACGGTGCCGTCGACGTCGAGGGCGAGCAGGCCGACGCGGCCCGCGGTGCCGGTCATGCCGTCGCCGCCGGGTGCAGCACCTCCACGCCGCCCAGGTACGGGCGCAGACCCTCCGGCACACGGACCGACCCGTCCTCGAGCTGGTGGTTCTCCAGGATCGCGACGAGCCAGCGGGTGGTGGCCAGGGTGCCGTTCAGCGTGGCGACGGTGCGGACGGAGCCGTCCGCCGTGCGCTCGCGGATGCCGAGGCGGCGGGCCTGGAACGTGGTGCAGTTCGAGGTGCTGGTCAGCTCGAGGTAGCGCTGCTGGCTGGGCAGCCACGCCTCGCAGTCGAACTTGCGGGCGGCCGACGAGCCGAGGTCGCCGGCGGCGGTGTCGATCACGCGGTAGGGCAGCTCGACGAGGCCGAGCATCTCCTTCTCCCAGCCGAGGATCCGCTGGTGCTCGTCGGCCGCGTCCTCGACCGTCGTGTAGCTGAACGCCTCGACCTTGTGGAACTGGTGCACGCGGATGATGCCGCGGGTGTCCTTGCCGTACGAGCCCGCCTCGCGGCGGTAGCAGGCGCTCCAGCCGGCGTACCGCTTGGGACCGGCGGACAGGTCGAGGATCTCGCCGGAGTGGTAGCCGGCCAGGGCGACCTCGCTGGTGCCGACCAGGTACAGGTCGTCGGCCTCGAGGCGGTAGATCTCGTCGGCGTGGGCGCCGAGGAAGCCGGTGCCGGCCATGATCTCCGGCTTCACCAGGGTGGGCGTGATCACCGGGGTGAAACCGGCGGCGAGCGCGCGGTCGACGGCGGCGTTCAGCAGCGCCAGCTCGAGGCGGGCGCCGATGCCGGTCAGGTAGTAGAACCGGGCGCCGGACACCTTGGAGCCGCGCTCGGTGTCGATCGCCTGCAGGCCCTCGCCGAGCTCGAGGTGGTCGCGGACGCGGAAGCCGTCGCCGTACTCGGCGGCGAAGTCGCGCGGCGTGCCCACGTGCTCGAGCACGACGTAGTCGTTCTCGCCACCGGCCGGGACGCCGTCCGCCACCACGTTGCCGATGCGGCGGGCGAGCAGGTCCGCCTGCTTCTCGGCGGCCTCGGCATCCGACTGGCGCGCCTTCACCTCGTCGGCCAGCTGCCGCGCGCGGGCCAGCAGGTGCTCCTTGTCGGCGCCGGTCGCCTTCGCCACGTCCTTGCCGAGGGACTTCTGCTCGGCGCGCAGCGTCTCGAACGCGGTCAGCGCCGAGCGGCGGCGCGCATCGGCGTCCAGGATCTCGTCCACCAGGTGGGGGTCGTCACCACGCGCGACCTGGCTGGCGCGCACCACATCGGGGTCCTCCCGCAGGAGCCGCAGATCGATCACGGCTGCCAGCCTATCGACCGGCCGGCACGGTCACCCGCGGCGTGCCCGGTCCGCGAACGCCGTCCTCACCCGCCCCGGCCGCGCGACGTCGCAGGTGGATGCGTAGATTGCCGGACATGACATGGCACGACTGGCTGGGGCTGACCGCTGCTGTGCTCGCGCTCGTGGCCATCGTGCTGGCGGTGTGGGTGGCGCGCCGGCAGGCGAGCGGGCGGCTGGGCCACGGCGCCGCGAGCGCCGCACCGGCGACGGCCGCCGGCGAGGTGCTGACGGGCCCGGACGACGAGGAGCGGCCGCTGGTCGCCTTCGTCGCCAACCCCTCCAAGCCGGACGTCGCTGCCCTGCGGACGCAAGTGGTGAAGGCTTGCTCGGAGCGGTACCTGCCCGAGCCGCTGTGGCTGGAGACCACCGTGGAGGACCCCGGGGTCGGGCAGGCGCGCGAGGCGGTGGAGCGCGGCGCGAAGCTCGTCGTGGCGGTCGGTGGTGACGGGACCGTGCGGGCGGTCGCCGAGGCGCTGGTGCACACCGACGTGCCGATGGCGCTGCTCCCCCTGGGCACGGGAAACCTGCTGGCGCGCAACCTCGACATCCCCGTGGGCGACCCGCCGGCTGCGATCGCGGCGGCGCTCGACGGCAAGGACCGGACCATCGACGTCGGCTGGATCGCCGTGCAGCGCTGGGCGGCCGCCGACGCCGAGGACCCGGACGAGGAGGTGACCGGGCCCGCCGCCGACCCCGACCCGGACCGCGAGCACATCTTCCTGGTGATCGGCGGGGTCGGGTTCGACGCCGCGATGGTGGCCAGCACCGACGACGCGCTCAAGGCGAAGGTCGGCTGGATCGCCTACTTCGTCGCCGGTGTGCAGCACCTGCACGGTCGGCGCAGCCGCGTCCGGGTGCGCCTCGACGGCCGGGCCTGGCAGGACCTGCGGCTGCGCAGCCTGCTGGTGGGCAACTGCGGCAAGCTGCCCGGCGGTCTGCAGCTGCTGCCCGATGCGATCCTCGACGACGGCTGGCTGGACATCGCGGCGATCGACACCCGCGGCGGGGTGGCCGGCTGGGCGCAGCTGCTCGGCGAGGTGGTGCTGCAGGGGTTCGGGGTGCGGAACCCGCTGCCGGCGCGGATCGGGCGGATCGACCACACCCGGGCACGGTCGGTGGAGATGCAGCTGTCCGGCGGGGAGCACGTGCAGCTGGACGGGGACGTGCTCGGCCGGGTGGCGCAGCTCGCGGCGCGGGTGGACCCGGGCGCGCTCGTCGTGCGGGTGCCGGCACCCGCGAGCTGATCCCGCGCCTGTCGAGGCAGGCGGGCGGCCGTCGTCAGGACGCCGGCTGGCGGTCGGCGACGACGTCACGCCACTGCGCCAGCCAGCGGCCAGGCGGCAGCCCGGTGGCGGTACGGAAGAACACCGAGAAGCTCGTCGCATCCGGGAAGCCCAGCTCGCGCGCGCAGCGGGCCGCGGTGAAGCCGTCGTGCGCGAGCAGGCGCTTGGCCTCGAGGACGACCCGCTCGGTCAGGTAGGCCTTGGCGGTGCTGCCCGTGGCGCGCTGGACGGCGCGCGAGAGCGTCCGTGGCGCGTACCCGAGCACGGATGCGTAGTGGCCGGCGTCCCGGTGCGTGCGGTAGCCCGCCTCGACGGTGTCCCGGAACAGCGCGAACAGCGAGCCGTCGGGCTCGGGGTCCCGGCCGGGCGGGTCCAGCCGCAGGAGGAGGGCCGACAGGAGGAGGCCGGTGAGCTCCGCCGGTCCGGCAGCGGCCTCGAGCTCGAGGTGGTCGAGCGCCGCGGCCAGCAGGGGCCAGTCCGGTCCGACCGTCCACGTCGACGCCTGGTCCGGCGCTGCCGTGAGCTGGCGGGCGGCCGCGGTGACGGGTGCGCTCGGGACGAACAGCACCAGCCGGCCGGACAGCGCCTCGATGTCGTCCCACCGGTGCACGGCGCCCGGTGGGATCCAGACGGCTGAACGGGGACCGAGCCCGTGCCGGCGGAAGTCGACGGTCACCGCGCCCTGGCCGTCGTCGACGACGGCGACGACGTGGAAGTCGGCCCGCTGGGTGCCTCCGGTGCTGAGCTCGCGGAGCCGGTCGAAGGTGAGCAGCTCGACGGGGCGCGGGACCCCGCCGAGCGGCTGGTACGTCATCTGCTGCACGGCCGGCACGTGTCCAGTTTCCGCCATCACGCGACTGGTTCGGCCGATGCTCGTCGGGCCTGCTGCCGGTGGGATAGAGCCATGAGCAGCAACGAGATCCTCGCCACGACCACCCGACCCTCGACCGATGCAACCTCCGCCGGCAGTAGCGCCCTGCCCACTTACGACCATCGTGCCGGTACCGGCCCGACCCTCGTCCTGCTGCACTACTGGGGCGGTTCGGCACGGACGTGGGACGGCGTCGTCGACCGGCTGCCGGGGCGCGACGTGCTGGCTGTCGACCTGCGCGGCTGGGGCCGCTCGCAGCACCTGCCGGGGCCGTACTCGCTGCACCAGCTCGCCGCAGACGTGCTCGGCGTGCTCGCCGAGGCGGGCGTGCGGGACCACGTGCTCGTCGGGCACTCGATGGGCGGCAAGGTGGCCCAGCTGGTCGCCGCCGGCCGTCCGGCCGGGCTGCGGGGGCTGGTGCTGGTGGCCCCAGGGCCGGCCAGGCCTGGCGCCGTCGTCACGCCCGAGTACCAGGCGCAGCTGGCGCACGCCTACGACACCGACGAGTCCGTCGCCGGGGCGCTCGACCACGTGCTGACCGGCACTCCCCTGCCGGACGGGCTGAAGATGCAGGTGCTGGCCGACTCGCGGGCCAGCGGCCCGGAGGCACGCGATGAATGGCCGCTGCGCGGCATCGCCGAGGACATCAGCGGGCTGACGCCGGCGATCGACGTGCCCACTCTGGTGGTCGGCGGGGAGCTCGACCAGGTGGAACCGGTCGAGGTGCTGCGGGACAACCTGCTGCCGCACGTGCCGGGGGCGCGGCTCGTGGTGCTGCCGTCCGGGCACCTGATCCCGTTGGAGGCACCCGCCGAGCTGGCGCGGGTGATCGGCGGGTTCGTGCCGCTGCTGCCGTAACCCGCGGTGCGTCAGGTGGCCTGGCCGGCGCGGAGGGCGCGGAGCCAGGTGCGGGCGTCGACGAACTCGGCGTCCGACGTGCCCGCGTGCACGGTCGGCGGGAGCGCGTCGGCGCGGGGGTAGGAACCGAGGAAGCGGACGTACGGGCAGCGCCGGCGCAGGCCCATGATCGCCTCGCCGACGCGCTCGTCGAGGATGTGACCCTCGGCGTCGATCGAGAACGAGTACCGGCCGAGAGCATCACCGATGGGGCGCGACTCGATGCGGGACAGGTTCACGCCCCGCACGGCGAACTGCTCGAGCATGGCCAGCAGGGCGCCCGCCTCGTTGTCCGGCAGGTGCACCACCAGGCTCGTCTTGTCGGCACCGGTCGGTGCGGGGACCTCGCCCGGGTGGCCGACGACCACGAACCGGGTGACCAGCGCGTCGTTGTCGGCGACCTGGTCGGCGAGGGCAGCCAGGCCGTAGGTCGCCACAGCGGCCGGCGGGACGAGCGCGGCGTCGAAGGCGAGCGGCGGGAGCGACGGGTCGGTCAGGCGCTCGGCGATCAGGGCCGCGGGCGCGGTGTTCGAGGTGGCCGGCACGTGCACCGCGTGCGGCAGGTGCTCGGCCAGCCAGCGCCGGCACTGCACCCAGGCGTGCGGGTGGGCGCTGATGCGGTGCACGTCGGCCAGCTGCCGGCCGGGTGCGGCCGCCAGCGTGAACTGCACCGGGACGAGGATCTCCCGGAGCACGACCAGGGGTTCGCCGGTGGCGAGCGCGTCGAGCGTGGCGGTGACGCCGCCCTCGACGGTGCTCTCGATGGCGACCACGGCGAAGTCGGCAGCACCCGCCCGGACGGCGCCGATCGCCGAGCCGACGTCCGTCTGCGGCAGCAGCACGGCCTCGTCGGGCCGCACCACCTGCAGCAGCGCCTCCTCGGTGAACGTGCCGGCCGGTCCGAGGTAGGCGTACCGGGGGCGGTCGCTCATCGGTCCTCCTGGAGGCCGTCGGGGTGGAGACGGGGTGCGCCCGTAGGCTAGCCGGGTGCGTGCCCGCGGCGGTGTCCCGTTCCGCGGTGGCCCTGCGGGTGGCCTGGTCAGAGGGCTGGTGGCGGTGGTCCTGGCCGGTGCGGTGGGCGCGCTGGTGAGCGGCGGGGCGGTGGCCGGCCCCGCGTCCGCGTCCGGAACGGCGACCGCGGTCACGGCCGGCGCCGTGCCCGGTCCGGTGCTGCTGATCGGCACCAGCGGGGTGCGGTGGAGCGACGTGTCCGCCCAGGTGACACCGGCCCTGTGGCGGTTGTCCCGCACGGCCGGGGTGGCGGTGGCGAGCACGCGCGGCGTCGAGCCGACCGGGTGCCCGGTGGACGGGTGGCTGACCGTGTCGGCGGGCACCAAGGCGGCGGCGGTGCGAGCCGGCGGGACGTGCGCGGCTCTCGACGAGCCGGTCGACGGCGCAGCGCCGGGGTGGGCTGCCGACCGGACGGCGCTGGCGTCGCAGCAGTACGACGCGAAGGCCGGGACGCTCGGTGAGGTGCTGCGCGGCGCCGGGGTGTCGGCCGTAGCGGTCGGTCCCGGTGCCGTGGTGGCGCTGGCCGGTGCGGACGGGCGGGTGGTCGGGCGGTACCAGGCGGTGCCGTCGTCGGCGCAGCAGGTGACCGGGGTGGTACGCGATGCGCTGGGGTCCGCTCGCGTCGTCGTGGTCGACGCCGGGGCCGTGCGTGCCGGGTCTGCGGACGGCTCACCCCCGGCCGGGGCACGCTCGGCACAGCTGACCGCGGTCGACTCGGTGGTCGGTGCGGCGCTCGATGCCGCCGATCCGGGCACCACCGTGCTGGTCGCCTCGCTGACCGACGCCGGCAGCCCCGACCTGCAGCTGGTCGCCGCGACGGGACCGGCTCCGGACGGCGGCCTGTACGACAGTGCCCTGCTCAGGTCCGGAGCGACGCGGCAGACGGGTCTGGTGCAGACGGCGGACGTACCGGCCACCGTGCTGGCCGCGCTCGGCGCGCGGGACCGCGGTGCCGGGCTGGTCGGCTCGACGATCGGCCACGTCTCCGGCCCCTCGACCGCCGACGCCCGGCTGGCCCGCCTGCTCGACGTGCAGCGCGAGGCGCTGACGATCACCCGTGTCTCCGGCACGTTCAACACCGCGCTGCTGATCGTCGTCGTGCTGTTCGTCGTCGTCGCGGTCCTGCTGCTGCGCGGCGGCCGACGGCCGTCGCGGCAGGTTCTGCGGGCGCTGCAGCTCGCCGGCACGGTGGTGGCGCTGCTGCCCGTCGCGTCGTTCCTGGTCGCGCTGGTGCCGTGGTGGCGGTCCGGCGCGCCGGGCGCGGCGCTCGGTGCGGCGGCCCTCGGCTGGGCGGTGCTGCTCGCGGTGCTGGCGGTGGTCGGTCCGTGGCGGCGCACCGTGCTGGGGACGGCGGCCACCGTGGCGGCCGTGACGGCCGGGGTGCTGCTGGCCGACGCGGTGCTCGGCTCACCGCTGACCGTGGACACGCCGATGGGCGGTCACCGGCTGCTCGGCGCACGGTTCTACGGCTGGAGCAACCAGGCGTTCGCCCTGGCGGCGACGGCCGGGATGGTGCTCGCGGTGGTGGTCGCCGACCTGCTGGTGCGCCGGGGGCGGCGGTGGGCGGGCGTCACGGCCGTCGCCGTGCTGGGCCTGGTGGTGGTCGTGGTGGACGGGACGCCGGGGCTCGGCAGCGATGCGGGCGGGCCGGTGGCCCTGCTGCTGATGTTCGGGCTGCTGGCCGTGGTGGTCAGCGGGCGGCGGGTCCGGTGGCGGACCGTGCTCCTGGGGCTGGGCGCCGGTGTGCTCGTCGTCGGGACCCTGATGGTGCTCGACTACCTGCGGCCGCCGGCGGAGCGGACCCACCTGGGCCGGTTCGTCGCGACGCTGCTGCAGGGCGGTCTGTGGACGGTGATCGCCCGCAAGGAGTCCGCGAACCTGCACGTGCTGGGCGACTGGCGCGTGCTGGCGCTGCTGGTCGGTGCCGTGGCGCTGGGCTGGCTGGCGCTGGTCCGGCACGCGGGTCGGCGCGGGCGCCGGTTGCGGGACACGGATCTCGGAGGGCTCGTCCCCCGCGTCCCGCTGCTGCGCGCCGGGCTCGCGGCGTGGGGGGCGGCGATGGCGGTCGGGTTCCTGATGAACGACTCCGGGATCATCATCCCGGCGACCGGGATTGCGCTCCTGGCTCCCCTGCTGCTCGGCGCCGTCGCGCGTCTGCGGGACGAGGACCAGGGCGAGCGCGCCCGGGACGTCAGAGCTGCGGACCCCGGGCCGGTCGCTTCGGGCTGAGCACGCCGCGCACCACGCCCGCGGCGGCGCGGGCTCGCCGGGCGCTCAGCGCCAGCTGCACGTCCCGGTACTGCGCCGCCCGGTGCAGCTGACCCTTCCAGTCCGCGCCCGACGGGCGGTGGCGCAGGTCGCACGGCACCTCGAGCACCCGGAACCCCTGCCGCAGCAGGTCGATGGTCATCCCCGTCTCGACGCCCCAGCCGTGGGCCAGCGGCGTCGCCGCCTCGAACGCCTCCCGCGTCAGGCAGCGCATGCCGGACAGGGGCTGCGTGGGCGTCCACCCGGTGAGGGCCGCGATCCCGTGGCGCGCGGCGCCGGTGACGATGCCGTGCCCACCCGCGCCGGGCTGCGGCGGCAGCAGGGCGATCGTCAGGTCCGCCTCGCCGGACAGCACGGGCGGCACCAGCGGGGCGGCGTGCACCGCGGACTCCGCCAGGTCGCCGTCGAGGAAGAGCAGGAAGCGCGGTGGCCGGTCCGGGGCGTCGCGCATGGCGACGACGGCGGCACCGGTCTCCATCGCTGCGGCCTTGCCGCGGTTGTGGGAATGACGCACGACGACGGCGCCGGCCTCCCGGGCGACGTGCTGGGTGGCGTCCTCCGAGCCGTCGTCGACCACGAGCACCAGGTCGACCCCGGGGATCGCCCGTGCCGAGCGGACCGTGGTGGCGATACGCCGCGACTCGTCCTTGGCGGGGATGATCACCGCCACCCGCTGCCGGCGCGGCGGGCGGCCGGCGCCGACGCGAACCGACTCGGCCCGCGCGGAGCGGGCCGAGGCCGACGACTGGTCCGCGTCTGCGGGGGCGGGCCCGTCCGTGGACGACGCCTCCTCGGCTCCCTGGTCGGTGACTGCTCCCCGCTCGCGGGTGCTGTCGCCGGACCTGGTCACGTGACCAGCCTAACGACGGCCTCCGCCACCTCGCCGGTCGAGGCCCACGTTCACCCGGACGGCCCCGCGCGGGCGCTCGAGGTCAGCGCAGGGTGACCTGGCGGGCCACCAGACCGGCGCGCGCACGGCGGGCGTCGGCGTCCAGCGGGGAGTCGTCGGCCACGGCCGCGGCGAACCGCGGCGCGAACGCCGCGAGCGCGTCCTCGATCTCCTCCGCCTCGGTGCCGCGAGCGAGCTCCCACACCGGCACGACGAGGCCGGCGGCGCGGAAGTAGCCGATGAACTTCGCGTCCTCGAAGCCCGACTCGCGGCGGCCGTGCAGGCGGGCCAGCCCGTCCAGCACCTGCTGCTCGTCCAGCGGCTGCACCCAGCGCAGGAACTCCTTGGCACCCATCCGGCACCAGTAGGCGGACTCGACACCGGGCAGCTTGCGGGTGTCGATGATGCCGGAGTCGGCCTCCTCGAGGGCTGCCTCCACGTCCGGCGTGCGCTCCGCGGCGGGGTCGAGCCAGTACTCGAACGAGTCGAGCAGGGTCACCTCGAACGGCACCGACAGGTCCAGCACGTCCTGCAGCCGGGGCCCGGGCGTCGGCAGGCCGAGGTTCTCGATCGCGGTGCCGGGCTCGGCGTCGAGCGCCCGCAGCAGCGCCTCGGCCAGGTCGCGGCTGGCGTCGCCCGAGCTGCTGCGCGTCTGCAGCGCCACCATGACCGTGCCGTCGGCCCGGTGCAGGGCCGCCCAGGCGTCGGGGAGGACGGTGGTGACGACGACCTCGCGCGCACCGTGCTCGGCGGTGGTCCGGACGGTGGCCGTCGCGGCCGGCACCAGCTCACGCATCGCGACCCAGTCCGTCTCGCCGGGCAGGTTCTCGAACGGTCGCAGCACGAAGGAGGTGGTCGTCTTGGCCATGGGGCACAACCTATCGGCCGGTTCCGGGCGGGTGCGCCGACCCCCGACGGTGGGAGAAGATCCCCCCATGGACCCGCGCGCCGGAACGCCTGCCCGCCCCGAGGACCTCATCGACGTGGACGCCCTGGTCGGGGCGTACTACGACCGGGTCCCGGACCTCACCGACCCCGCCCAGAAGGTGGTGTTCGGCACCAGCGGCCACCGCGGCTCGTCCCTCGACGGGGCGTTCAACGAGGCGCACATCGTCGCGATCACCGCGGCGATCGTCGAGTACCGCCGCGGCCAGGGCACCGACGGCCCGCTCTTCATCGGGCGGGACACGCACGGGCTGTCCGAGCCGGCGTGGCGCTCGGCCCTCGAGGTGCTGGCCGCGGCCGGCGTCGAGGTGCGGGTGGACGCGCGCGACTCCTGGACCCCCACCCCGGCGGTGTCCCACGCGATCCTGCTGTTCAACGGCGCCGGCACGGCGGCCGGGGTGCGCACGCAGGGGCCGGGGCTGGCCGACGGCATCGTCGTGACCCCGTCGCACAACCCGCCCCGCGACGGCGGCTTCAAGTACAACCCGCCGCACGGCGGCCCGGCCGACTCCGACGCGACCGGCTGGATCGCCTCCCGCGCCAACGAGATCCTCGCGTCCGGGTGGCGGTCGGTGCCGCGCGTCTCCGTCGAACAGGCGCTGGCCGCGGAGACGACCCGCAAGCACGACTACCTGTCCAGCTACGTGGACGACCTGGCCAACGTGATCGACCTCGAGGCGATCCGGACCGCCGGGGTGCGGATCGGCGCCGACCCGCTCGGGGGCGCGTCCGTCGAGTACTGGGCGGCGATCGGCGAGCGGTACGGGCTGGACCTGACGGTGGTGAACCCGACGGTGGACCCGCGGTGGGCGTTCATGACGCTGGACTGGGACGGCAAGATCCGTATGGACTGCTCGTCGCCGTACGCCATGGCATCCCTGGTCACGCGCATGAGCCCGGCGGCGGGGATGGCCGCACCGTTCGACATCGCCACCGGCAACGACGCCGACTCCGACCGGCACGGGATCGTCACGCCGGACGGCGGGCTGATGAACCCCAACCACTACCTCGCGGTGATGGTCAGCTACCTGTACGGCGGCGGGCGGCCCGGGTGGCCGGCCGGCACGGCGGTGGGCAAGACCGTGGTGTCGTCGTCCCTGATGGACCGGGTGGTGGCCGACCTGGGGCGGCGGCTGCTGGAGGTGCCGGTCGGGTTCAAGTGGTTCGTGCCCGGGCTGATCGACGGGTCCGTCGGGTTCGGCGGCGAGGAGTCCGCCGGTGCGTCGTTCCTGCGGACGGACGGCACCGTGTGGACCACCGACAAGGACGGGATGGTGCCGGCGCTGCTCGCCTCGGAGATCCTGGCGACGACGGGCAGGTCGCCCAGCCAGCACCACGCGGACCTCGTCGGACGCTTCGGGCAGTCCTGGTACGCGCGCGTCGACGCCCCCGCGACCCGCGAGGAGAAGGCGACCCTCGCGGCGCTCTCCCCCGAGCAGGTGAAGGCGACGACGCTCGCCGGCCAGGACATCACCGACCGGCTGACGCGGGCGCCCGGGAACGACGCGGCGATCGGCGGCCTGAAGGTGACGACGAAGGACGCGTGGTTCGCGGCCCGGCCGTCGGGGACCGAGGACGTCTACAAGATCTACGCCGAGTCGTTCGTCTCGGCCGAGCACCTGGCGCAGGTGCAGGCCGAGGCGAAGGACGTGGTGTCGGCGGCGCTGGCGGGCTGAGCAAGGCCGGCGCCGGACGGGGTGTCGGCGCCGGCTGACAGACTGGCGGCATGCTCACCCCGTACCGCGACGTCCTGTCGCGCCCGGGGGCGCTGACCTTCTCCGCCGCGGCGGCCGTCGCGCGGCTGCCGATGTCGATGGTGGGCATCGGCGTGGTGCTGGCGGTCAGCTCGCTGTACGGCTCGTACACGCTGGCCGGTGCGGTGTCGGCGACGTACATCGTCGCCCAGGCCGTCGCCGCGCCGGTGCTCGGCGGGTGGGTGGACCGCTTCGGTCAGTCGCGGGTGATGCGTCCGGCGACCGTGCTGGCCGGAGCGGGGATGCTGCTGCTGGCGGCGGCGTCGGCGATGCGGGCACCCGCGGTGTGGCTGTTCGGGGCCGCCGTGCTGATCGGCGCCGGCAGCGGCTCGTTCGGGTCGCTGGTGCGCGCGCGGTGGACGTGGGTGCTGGCCGGCGACGGGCGGGCGGTGCACACCGCCTACTCGCTGGAGTCCGCGCTGGACGAGCTGGTGTTCGTGGTCGGTCCGGTGACGGTGACGACGCTGGCGACGGCGGTCCGGCCGGAGGCCGGGCTGGTGGTGGCGGCCATCGGTGTGGTGGGCGGCGGGCTGTGGTTCTGCGCGCAGCGTGCCACCGAGCCGCCCGCCGTGCGGCGCACCGAGGGCCGCGCGCGCGGCACGGTGCTGCGGCTGCCGGCGATGGCGGTGCTCGCCGTGGTGTTCGTGCCGATGGGCGGCCTGTTCGGCGCCACCGAGGTGGCGACCGTCGCCTTCGCCGACGAGCACGGCAACAAGGGCGCCGCGGGGTTCGTGCTGGCCACGTTCGCGCTCGGGTCGCTGCTGGCGGGCCTGCTGTACGGCGCGCGGGCGTGGGCGGCACCGCTGCACCGGCGCTTCGCGGGGTCCGTCACCGCGCTGGCGGTCGGCGTGTGCCTGTTCGTCCTGGTCGACAGCCTGTGGGCGCTGGCTGCGGTGATGTTCGCCGTCGGGTTCACCATCTCCCCGTCGATCATCACCGGCAACGGCCTGGTGCAGGCGCACGTGCCGCCGGGACGGCTGACGGAGGGGCTGACGTGGGTCGGCACCTCGCTGAACGTCGGGGTGTCGATCGCGTCGTCGCTCGCCGGGGCACAGGTGGACGCCGGCGGCGCCCGCGCCGCCTACCTGGTGGTGGTGGCGTGCGGCGGGGCGGTCCTCGTCGCGACGGTGCTCGCGCTCCGCGTCCTGCGCGCGGGCACGCCGGAGCCCGCGGGCGCCTGAGGCGCCGCCGGGATCAGCCGTCCGACCGCATGCCGAACGACATGTGGCCGCCGAGGTAGCCGCTGGCGCCGGCGGCCCCGCCCGCGGCCAGCGCGGCGACCACGCCGAGCCCGTGGTTCCCGCGCCGGCGAGCCATCCAGGACAGGCCGTACAGGGCCGCGGCGACCCCGTTCAGGCCGGCGTGCACCACACCGACCCGGCGCGTCCGGTCGCCGCTGTTCTCCCAGTCGGCCAGGCCGGCCGCGATGGTCGGTCCGGTGGCGAGCAGCCCGAGCCCGATCAACCGCCGGGCGGCGGGGCGGGCCGACGGGCCGCCCACCAGGTCGAGCACGGTGGCGGACATCCACAGGCCGAGCGGCACGTCGGTCAGCAGCGGGTGCAGCTTGTGGCCGATCGGGTCGCCGCGCAGCACCGAGGCGCGGGTGTCGCTGCCCACCACGGCGCGGGCGACGGGTGCCAGCTGGTCCACCACGCCGTCGAGGCGCTCGTCGTGCTCGAGGCCCGCTGCCACGCGGGCCGCGGCCGGCTCGCTGGTCATGTGCCCGCTGGAGTGCGCAGAGGTCATGGTCGGCTCCGGTGGTCAGGGGACGAGCAGGACGTCCAGCATCACGCGGCGCCACCGAGCCCGCACGGCGAGCCCTAGGCTGACCGGCCGTGAGCACGGGCACCCAGGACCGGTCCACGGCGCCCGAGGACGTCGCCCCCGGCGCCGAGCAGCACGACGACGATCTCGCCGCCCTGCGTGGCGCCCTCGCGCCGCTGGGCCACGCCGCCCGGGCCGAGCGGCTGACCGGCGGCATGTTCGCCACCACGTTCCTGGTGACGTTCGACGACGGCAGCGAGGCGGTGGTCAAGACCGCGCCGACCCACCAGGACCGCCTGCTGACCTACGAGCAGGACCTGGTCCGCAGCGAGGCGCTGGTGTACCGGTTGCTCGCGGACGTCCCGGGCGTGCCGGTGCCGCGGGTGCTGCTCGAGGACTTCTCCCGGTCCGTGTGGCCCGGCGACCTGGTCGCGGCGAGCCGTCTGGGCGGCACGCCGTGGGGCGACTGCGGGCTGGGGACGGTGGACGACGACCCGCGTGCCGCCCGTGCCGAGCACGAGCTCGGGGCGCTGATGGGGCGGCTGCACCAGGTGACCGGGCCGGTGTTCGGGTACGTCGGCGAGGCGTCCCCGCTGCGGGGCGGCACCTGGGCAGAGGCGTTCAGGCTGATGGTCGAGGCGGCGCTCGGCGATGCCGAGCGGTGGGCGGTGCCCGTCCCGGCCGACGAGGTCCGGGCGACGCTGGCCCGGCACCGGCCGACGCTGGACCAGGTGCGCACCCCGGTGCTGGTGCACACGGACCTGTGGCCGGGGAACCTGTTCCTCGACCCCGCGACCGGTGAGCTGGTCGGGGTGATCGACCCGGAGCGGGCCGTGTGGGGAGACCCGTTGCTCGAGCTGGTGGGCGCCGACCAGCTGGGGCGCGGTCCGGTGCCGCCTGGCCTGCTCGCCGGCTACGCGTCGGTGGCCCCGGCGCCGGACCTCGACGACGACGGGGCCCGCGTCCGGCTCGAGCTGTACCGGCTCTACTTCGCGCTAGTCATGCGGGTGGAGCTGGTGCCCCGCGCGTACACCGGCGAGTGGGTGGACGGGCACCGCGCCACGCTCGAGACGAACCTGCGCGCGGCCCTCGACTCGCTCGCCTGACGCCGGCTCAGGGCTGCGGGTCCAGCGCGTCGTAGCGCCAGAACCGCGGCTGGCCGACGACGAGCAGCCACAGCACCACCAGGCACGCCGCCCCGCCGATCACCGCCGCCCAGCCCTCGCCGATCCGGGACGAGACCGCGCCCAGCCCCAGCTCGCCAAGGCGCGGCCCACCGGCGACCACCACGGTGAACACGCCCTGCAGCCGGCCGCGCATGTCGTCCGGCGTGGCGGTCTGCAGGATCGTCTGCCGGAACACCGCGCTGGTGTTGTCCGCCGCACCGGCCACCGCGAGCGCGACCAGCACCGCCAGCAGCGCGCCCCACAGCACCTGCACCGGGCTGTGCGGGCCGGCGTGCACCAGCACCAGCCCGAACGCTACGATCGACAGTCCCCACACCGTGATGGACCAGACGATGGTCTGGCCCTGCCACCGGACGCGGGCGAGCCCGCCGGACAGCAGCCCGGACAGCACGGCGCCGACGGCGACCGCCGCGGTGAGCGCACCCGTCGTCGTCGCGCCGCCGCCCAGGTACACCACGCCGATCGCCGGGAACAGCACGCGCGGGGACGAGAACACCATGGCCGCGAGATCGACCAGGAACGTCATGCGGACGTTCGGCTGGGTGCCCAGGTAGCGCAACCCGTCCAGCACCGAGCCGAGCCCGGCCCGCTGCCGGCCGTTGGCCGACCGCTCGGGCGGCACGGGCGGCAGCCGGTAGAGCGCCGCGAGCGCGAACGTGAACAGCACCGCATCGGTGCCGTAGGCCAGCCCGTACCCGCCGAGGGCCACCATGCCGGCCCCGACCAGCGGGCCGACGGTCAGCGCGATGTTCCATCCCAGCGTCTGCCAGGCGTTGGCGGCGGGCATGTGCCGGGGCTCGAGCAGCCGCGGGATGATCGCGCCGCGCGCCGGGGAGTTCACCGCACCGGCGCCGGACTCGAGCGCGACCAGCGCGTACAGGACGCCGACGGACGTGTTGTGCGCGACGGCCTGCACGACGAGCCCGAGCACCGCCACCCACGCGACGGCCGAGGCGACCAGGGCGACCGTGCGACGGTCGGCGTGGTCGGCGATCGCACCGCCGTACAGCCCGAACACCACCAGCGGCACCAGCGCGAACAGCCCCAGCACGCCGACCGCGAACGTCGACCGGGTCAGGTGGTACACCTGCAGCCCGACAGCCACCACGGTCAGCTGACCGCCGAGGTTGGACACCGACAGCCCGAGCCACAGCCGCCTGAACGCCGGGCTGACGCGCAGAGGTGTGGCGTCGAGCAGCAGGCGGGGCACCCGCAGATGGTAGGCAACCCCGCCCGCTGACCAGGACCTCAGCTCGTCTTGAGCACCACGGTCGCGCCACCGGCCTCGACCGCCTGCAACGTGCGCAGGCGCATCAGCGCCGGCTGCTGCTCGGCGAGCCGCGCCGCGTTGGCCAGCGCGCGCATCGCCGCGACCTCCGAGCGCGCACGCTCCAGGGTCGCCAGGCCCTGCGCCCGCGTGGTGGCCAGCTGGGCCGCGGCACGCCGCAGCTCCGCCGGGACGACGACGTCGCGCAGGGCGAGCTGCTGCACGGCGAGGCCCACCTCCGCGGCGGCCGGCTCCACGGCCGACAGCAGCTGGCCGGCGATGCCGGACCGGTCGGCCAGCACCTCGTCCAGCGTCCGCGACGCGACCGCGTCCCGGAGCGCCACCTGCACCGCGACGTGCACGAACGCGTCCGGCCCCTCGACCGCCTCGTGCCAGGCGCGCGCGTCGGCCACCCGGACCCGGACGGCCAGGCTGATGCGTACGGCGATCCCGTCGGAGGTCAGCACCTCCTGCAGCGGCACGGTCACCAGGCGCGGCCGGACGAAGACCCGCACGGTCCGACGGTGCCAGCGCCGCAGCCGGTGCCGACCGGAGGCGAGCTCCGTCTCGAACCGGCCGTCGCGGTACACCAGCACCCTCTCCCACTCCTGCACGACCACCTTCATGGCTCTGCCTCCTCTCGTCGCTCCGTTGCACGTCCTGCTCGGTGAGCCGGCCCACCGGTGCACGGTCGGGTGACGGCGGGGGACGGACGAGCGGACTCGCCGCCGCAAGCCGCGTCACCCGGGGTGACCGTGCACCGGCAGGTCGATCGGGATCTGAACCCGGGCGCTCTACAGGCGCTGCTCCTTGGCAGGTGCTCGCCGGGCGATGCGCAGGACCCGCGGCGGCGAACACCGCCCGGCTGCTGGTCCGGGAGCGGGCGTGACGCTAGACCTCGCGGACGGCGGGGCGCACGCGAATTGGGCGCCGGGGGCCGGGGAACCCCTCTTCTGCATGTACGCCTGGTGTACGTACATCGGGCGTACACGTCGAGACTCATGCCCGGGCGGCTGGGCCGAGACCGGGTGGACCCGGCTGGTCCCCGGTTTAGCCGGCCGACGTGCCGAACACCGAGCCGAGCAGGTAGGTGACCGCGGCGGCGCCGTAGCCGATCGCCAGCTGGCGCAGCGCCCGCTTCACGGGCGAGGCGCCGGACAGCACGCCGACCACCGACCCGGTGCCGATCAGCGCGATGCCGACCAGACCGGCCGACCACAGCACCGCCTGCAGGCCCGTGGCACCCAGCAGGTACGGCATGACGGGGATCGCGGCGCCGACGGAGAAGAAGCAGAAGCTCGCGCCAGCGGCGCCCCAGGCGGTGCCGATGGTCTCGTGCTCGTCCGTCGGCGGCGCCGGGGTCTGGCCGGACACGGGCGGCACGTGGTCGTCGTCACCGGGCAGTGCCGTCGACGAGCGCAGCAGGGAGGCGTCGAGCGCCTGCTGCTCGCGGTAGCGGTCCAACGAGCCGAGCACCACGGCCGCCCGGTCCGCCGCGGCGGCCGCGTCCAGGCCGCGTGCCCGGTACACCAGCGCCAGCTCGTTGGCGTCGACGTCGAGCATCGGCAGCGCCTCGCCGGCGGCCGCGGCCGGGCGGGACGCCTCGAGCAGCTCGCGCTGGGAGCGGACCGAGACGTACTCCCCCGCACCCATCGACAGGGCGCCGGCCAGCAGGCCCGTGAGGCCGCCGAGCAGCACGGTGCCGGCCGACACCCCGCTGGCGCCGATGCCGAGCACCAGCGCGAGGTTGCTGACCAGCCCGTCGTTGGCCCCGAACACGGCGGCCCGGAACCGGCCGGAGATCGCGTTGCGGCCGCGGGTGGCCAGACCGCGGATCACCTCGACGTGGATCCGCTCGTCCGCCGCCATCGTCGGCGTCGCGTCGGCGTCCGCGTCCGCCGCCCACCGCATCTCGGCGCGCTGCGCCAGAGCCAGGGTGAACACCGAACCGAACCGCCGGGCAAGCAGGCCGAGCGTGCGGGTGCGCCAGTCGCCGCGCTGCGGCCGGCCGACGTCGTCCCCGAGCAGCATCAGCCAGTGCGCCTCGTGGCGGCGCTCGGCCTCCGCCAGCGCGAGCAGGATGTCCCGCTCCTCGCCGGTCCGGCGCGACGCCAGGTCACGGTAGGCGGCGGCCTCGGCGCGCTCGTCGGCGAGGTTGCGGCGCCAGCGGCGGCGGTCGGCAGCGGTCGGCGGCGAGGCGGCGGGGGGCACGGCGGCAGGCACGGCGGGCTCCAGACGAGGGCGGCGGTGGTGGCTCGCGGTGCGCACGACGACGAGAACGGCGGCGTGCCCAGCGGGCGCTCGACCGTCAAGCCTACGGAGAAATGGCGCGGATCACCGCAGCGGCGGCATTTCCGCACCGTTCTCGTAATTCCGACAATGGGAGTTCGGTGGCACGGAAACTGATCCGGGCGACTGCCTCAGTCGTCCCAGGGCGGCGTCTCGTCGAGCTTCTTGTAGTACTTGGCCAGGTGGCTGCGGATGCGGTCGCGGTCCTTGTCCGGCACGTCGATCCCGCCGCGCGACCCCTGCATCACGGCCGCGGCGGCGAACACCGCACGCGGCACCGCCTGCAGCTTTCCGCCCACCACGTCCGCGATCAGCAGCTTGTAGCCGGTGAAGTTGTCCTTCGCGTCCGCGTCGTACCAGACGTGCGCGTCGCGGTACCTCTCGTTGGGCTCGTCGTCCGCACCGGCCCACTTCCGCACCCGGCGCTCGGCTGCGTCGCCGTCCCAGTCGCGGTCGCGGTCCGCCAGGGGCAGGTCCTGGAAGCTGGTCACCGCCATGGTCGTCTCCTCCCGTCGAGGGTCGTCGATGAACCAGCCTCACCCCGGGCCGGGTGCTCTGCCACAGCACCGCGGACGTGCCCTCAGGCGGTCGCCCACGGCGCCGCCGGCACCTGCACCGGCTCGCCGGTCCGGGCGGACTCCTCGATCGCCAGCCCCAGCAGGTGGTCCTGGCAACCCTCGGCCAGCGGGTACGGCGCCGGTCCGGTGCCGTGCACCCACTCCGCGGTCGCCGCGAGCAGGCCCGCCACCGCCAGGTCGTCGTCGGCGAGCCGGGTCCCCTCGAACGGGTTCCGCCACAGCACCTGCCCGTCCAGGCTGAGGTGCTCGGTGTCCCACCCGTCGAGGTTCTGCTCGATGCCCGACTGCCGCCGGACGATCGGCGACGTGACCACGGTCCGGTCCCCCGCCCAGCGGGTCACGGCGTCGTCGACGATCTCGCCGAGCGAGCCGCGCACCACGATCCGGTTGGCGCGCAGCGGGTTGTGCCACTGGTTGTCCGTGAAGTCGTAGAGGGCGCTGCGGTTCTCGCCCAGGTCGACGGTGGCCAGCACGGTGCGGGCACCGACCGGCCATTCGGCACCGGTCCAGCCGTCGCGGTTCCGCGGGTCCAGCAGCGGGGCGGTGAACGCCGACGCGCGGACCACGGCGGGACCCGGCGCCACCCCGAGCAGCCGCCTGACCAGGCCCATCGCGTGGTACAGGTGCGTCGAGGACACCTGGACGCTGGTCGGTTCGCCGATCAGGCCGGAGTCGACCACGGCCTCCCGGGCGGCGTGCGCCGGCATGAACACGCTGTGCTCGGCCACCTGCACCAGCTCGGTGGAGCCGACGTGGTGCCACAGCGTCACCAGGCCGTCGGCGTCGGGCGCCGGGGGCGTCTCCGCCAGCACCGGGATCTCGCGGTCCACCAGGGCGCGGATCGTCACCGGCGTCACCGGCCACGGGGTGGCCACCACCACCACGTCGACCCCGTCGATCTCGTCGAGCGAGCGCAGCGCCGGCACGCCCCACGTCCGCCGCACCCACTCGGCACGCTCGTCGGACCGCGTCACCACCCCGGTGCACCGGAACCGGTCCGGCATCAGCCGCGCCATCCGGACGAAGAACTCGCCGCGCCAGCCGGAGCCGACCACCGCGTAGGCCAGGGGTGCAGTCATGGTGCGTCCTCGTCGTCGTCCCACCTGCGGCGCTGCCGCGCCGTGGTCCCGACGCTACGCGGGAGCAACCGGCCGGCGTGGGTGGACTCCGCCCGGGCGCGCGGCCAGGCGGTCCGCCCGCTCGCCGCGCGCACCGGCGCTTCACCCGGTATGAACCACTTCATGCGGATCCGTGACACCGGCGACCTGTGGTGGAAGAACGCCGTCATCTACTGCCTGGACGTCAAGACGTTCATGGACTGGAACGACGACGGCTACGGCGACCTACCGGGCGCGGTCCAGCGCATCGACCACCTGGCCGACCTGGGCGTCACTTGCCTGTGGCTGATGCCGTTCTACCCGACCACCGACTACGACGACGGCTACGACATCACCGACTACTACGGCGTCGACCCCCGGCTCGGCGACGCCGGCGACTTCGTCGAGCTGGTGCGCACGGCGAAGGACCGCGGCATCCGCGTCATCGCCGACCTGGTGGTCAACCACACCTCGGACAAGCACCCGTGGTTCCAGGCGGCCCGCCGCAGCAAGGACAGCAAGTACCGGGACTTCTACGTGTGGCGGTCCGACGAGCCGCCGGACACGCACAAGGAGGTCGTCTTCCCCGACAAGGAGAAGGGGATCTGGACGTACGACGAGGTGGCCGGCGAGTGGTACCGGCACCACTTCTACCACCAGCAGCCGGACCTCAACACGGCGAACCCGCAGGTCAGGGACGCGATCGCGAAGGTGATGGGGTACTGGGCGCAGCTGGGGCTGTCCGGGTTCCGCGTCGACGCCGTGCCCTTCTTCCTCGCCGACGTGGCGTCCAGGCCCGACGACGACGTCGACCGACCGCACCAGTTCCTCACCGCGCTGCGGGCCTTCCTGTCCCGGCGGGTGGGCGACTCGATCCTGATGGGTGAGGTCAACCTGCCGTACGACCAGCAGAGCCTGTTCTTCGGCGACCACGACGACCAGGGCGTGGTGGAGGGCCGCGAGCTGGACCTGCAGTTCGACTTCATCGTGATGCAGAACCTGTACCTGTCCCTCGCCCGGCAGGACGCGCGGCCGCTGCGCACCGCGCTCGAGTCCCGGCCGGAGATCCCGAAGGACTCGCAGTGGGCGACGTTCGTGCGGAACCACGACGAGCTCACGCTCGACAAGCTGACCGACGAGGAGCGCCAGGAGGTGTTCGACGCCTTCGGCCCCGAGGAGGACATGCAGCTGTACGACCGCGGCCTGCGCCGCCGGCTTCCCCCGATGCTCGACGGCGACCCCCGTCGGGTGCGGATGGTGTACTCCCTGCTCTTCGCCCTGCCCGGCACACCGGTGCTGTTCTACGGCGAGGAGATCGGCATGGGCGAGAACCTCGCGGCCGAGGACCGGCGGGCGGTCCGCACCCCCATGCAGTGGACGTCCGGCAAGAACGGCGGGTTCAGCCGCGTGGCGCCGTCACGGCTGGTGCGGCCGGTGACCGACGGACCGTTCGGGCCGGAGCACGTGAACGTCGCCGACCAGCGGCGCGACCCGGAGTCGCTCCTCTCGTTCGTCCAGACCCTGATCCGCCGGTACCGGGAGGCGCCCGAGCTGGGCTGGACGCAGCGGGCGGAGATCCTCGACCAGCCGCACGACTCGGTGCTGGCGATGCGGTCCACCTGGGGCGACGCGTCGATGGTCAGCCTGCACAACCTGAGCAAGGAGGCCGTGGTGGTGCCCCTCGAGCTGCCGGACCTGCCGGAGGGCACCTGCCTGGTGGACCTGCTGTGCGAGGGGACGACGGAGGTCGACGAGAAGGGCCGCGTCGAGCTATCCCTGTCCGGCTACGGCTACCGGTGGCTGCGGGTCGAGGAGCCGGGCTCGCGGCGGCTGCTGTAGCAGCGGGGCGCGATCGGCACCCCGCGAGGGTGGCTCGCGGGGCGGGTGAGGTCTCGTCCCAGATGCGGAAATGGGCGTGACCGGCCGCGCGCGGCAGCGTTAGCATCGGTTCCGCTCGAATCGATTCGGGTGCCCCTCGTCTCCACCCCGACCTCCCTTCCCGCTGCTCGTAGAACGCCGCACCCCTGTGCCCACTGCCCTGACCTCCGGTCGCCCGGCCCGCCTGATCATCGCCTTCACCGTCCCGCTGCTCATCGGCAACGTGTTCCAGCAGCTCTACGGCTTCGCCGACGCCTTCGTCGTCGGCCGCACCATCGGCGTGGACGCGCTCGCGGCCGTCGGCTCCACCGGCGGGCTGCAGTTCCTGCTGCTGGGCTTCACCTGGGGCATGTCGTCGGGCTTCGCCATCCCCACCGCGCACGCCTTCGGGGCGCGCGACGAGCGCGGGGTGCGCCGCTCGGTCGCCGCCGGCGCCATCCTGACGGCGGCCGCGGCCGTGCTGCTGACCGCGGTGGCCACCACCATCACGCCGTGGCTGCTGGTGGTGATGCGCACGCCGCCGGAGATCCGCCAGGATGCGACCACCTTCATCGTGGTGACGTTCTGGGGCTGCACCGCGATGGTGGCGTTCAACTTCCTGTCGAACACCATCCGGGCGCTGGGCGACAGCCGGACGCCGCTCGTCTTCCTGGTGCTGTCCTGCGTGCTCAACGTGCTGCTGGTGTGGGCGTTCGTCAGCGGCCTGCGGATGGGCGTCGCCGGTGCCGCGCTCGCCACGATCACCGCGCAGCTGACGTCCGTGCTGGCGTGCCTGTGGCTGATCCGGGCGCGGATGCCGATCCTGCACCTGCACCGCGAGGACTTCCGGCTGACCCGTGCCGAGCTGCTCGAGCCGCTGCGGCTGGGGCTGCCGATGGGCTTCCAGATGTCGATCATCGCGCTCGGCACGCTGGTGCTGCAGTACGCGCTGAACCGGCTGGGCGCCCCGGCGGTGGCTGCCTTCACGGCTGCCGGACGGGTGGACGCGCTGGCCATCGCGCCGCTGCAGTCGTTCGGGTTGGCCATGGCCACGTTCGCGGCGCAGAACCACGGCGCCCGGCTCTACCACCGCATCCGGGTGGGCGTCGCCCAGACGTGCCTGATGTCGGCGGGGTTCGCCGTCGCGGTCGGTGCCGTGAACATCCTGGCCGGGCCGTGGCTGGTGCGGCTGTTCGTCGGGCAGGGCCAGGAGCACGTGGTGCAGCTGGCGCAGATCTACCTGGTGTCCAACGGCATCCCGTACGCGCTGCTCGGCATGCTGTTCGTGCAGCGCGGCACCCTGCAGGGGCTGGGTCGCACCGTGATCCCGACGACGGCGGGCGTGATGGAGCTGATCACGCGCGTGCTGGCCGCGCTGCTGCTCACCGGGCCGCTCGGCTTCCTCGGCGCGTGCCTCGCCTCGCCGCTCGCCTGGGTCGCCGCGCTGATCCCGCTGACGTGGGCCTACCAGCACGAGCGCCGCCGGTTGGTGGACCCGCGCACGCCGCCGCGCGACGACGCGCTGCTCGAGCGGGCGGCGGTCGACCCCGTCGTCCCCACTCCGCGGCCGGCGCGCGCCGTCCTCGAGGAGGCCGCGGTGCCGCCCGACGCCGTGGTCGAGGCGGCGTCGGAGGAGGCGCTGCTGCGCGAGCAGGCGCTGCCGCTGTAGCCCGCAGGACGGTCGGCCCGGCCGACTCCCAGGCTCGTCGCGTACCGTGCACGGGTCGCTCCCGACCCGGGCGCGCCAACCCAACCCGACCGGAGCCCTCCTGTGCGTCGCACCACAGCCGTCCGGAGCGCCGTCGCCGCCGCGCTCGCCCTCACCATCGGCCTCGGTGGCCTGGCTGCGTGCAGCGGCAACAGCTCCGCGAAGTCCACCGCGAGCCCGTCGGCGACCAGCGCGCCGACCGCAGCCGCGACGGGCGCCGCCACGGCCAGCCCGGCGGACTTCGCCGCCGTCGACAAGATCACCGTCACCGGCGACGCCAGCAGCAAGCCGACCATCACGCTGCCGTCCAAGCCGTTCA
Organism: Cellulomonas sp. NTE-D12; assembly: GCF_027923705.1. Taxonomy (NCBI): domain Bacteria; kingdom Bacillati; phylum Actinomycetota; class Actinomycetes; order Micrococcales; family Cellulomonadaceae; genus Cellulomonas; species Cellulomonas electrica. The sequence goes on from NZ_AP026442.1 coordinate 3,436,749, forward strand.
CCGTCAGCGGCCCGGTGGTCAAGCTCCTGTCGCCCGGCACGGGTGCCGCGCTGGCGGACGGCATGATCATCCAGTTCCACAGCGTGGCGGTGCAGGGGTCGGACGGCACCGAGGGTCAGAGCAGCTACGGCGCCGCACCGGAGACGGTCGCGATCAGCAGCACCGGCCTCAACGCGGACCTGTACAAGGCCCTGAGCACCTCGAAGGTCGGTGCGCGCGTGCTGATGGCCGTGCCGTCGACCAGCTCCGGCTCGACGATCGTCGGCGTCATCGACGTGATCGGCACCGTCCCCTCGCGCGCCGCCGGCGCCGCGGTCACCCCGCCGGCCGGCCTGCCGACGGTCAAGCTCGACGACAAGGGCGCCCCGACGCTGACCCCCGTCAAGACGGCCGCCCCGACCTCCCTCGTCGTGCAGCCCCTGATCCAGGGCAGCGGCGCGACGGTCGCCTCCGGGCAGTCGATCACTGTGCAGTACTCCGGCTGGCTGTGGGACGGCACGCCGTTCGACTCGTCGTGGACCAAGGGCACCCCGCTGTCCGGCCTGACCATCGGCCAGAACCAGGTGATCAAGGGCTGGGACCAGGGCCTGGTGGGCCAGAAGGTCGGCAGCCAGGTGCTGCTGGTCATCCCGCCGGACCTCGGCTACGGGGACAAGGCGCAGGGCAGCATCCCGGCCAACTCGACGCTCGTGTTCGTCGTCGACATCCTCGCGGCGGGCTGATCAGCACCTCCGTCTCAATCGTTCGTACGCCCCCGGCGCCAGGGACCCCGGTCCTGTCGCCGGGGGCGTTCGTTCATTAGCCTGGCCGGACGAACCGCTCCACCGTTGGAGACGACATGGACCAGGCAACGTCGCCCAGAGTCCGCACCGTGGCGCTGCTCGGCGCCAGTGGTGCCGGCAAGACCACCCTCGTCGAAGCGCTGCTGCATCGCGGCGGCGTGCTGACCAGGCCGGGGAAGGTGGAGGACGGGTCGACCGTCTCCGACCACGAGCCCGAGGAGATCGCCCGCGGCATCTCCCTGACCCTCTCGGCCGTGCCCCTGACGTGGGCCGCCGACGACGGGCACACCTACGACCTCACCCTGCTGGACACCCCCGGCTACCTCGACTTCGCCGGCGCGGTCGACGCCGCGCTGACGGCCGCCGACATGGCCCTGATCGTGGTCAGCGCAGTGGACGGCGTGCAGGCCGGCACCCACCTCGCGTGGAAGGCCGCCGCGGCGGCCGGGGTGCCGCGGATGTTCGTCATCACCAAGGAGGACAAGACCCGCGCCGACTTCCACCACGTGCTCGACCAGCTGCGCGAGCAGTTCGGCGACGGGCTGGTGCCGCTGGAGCTGCCGCTCGGCGAGGAGTCCGGCTTCGCGGGCGTCGCCGACGTGCTGGCCGAGGAGGGCTACGCGTACGACCCGGACGGCCGGCACCACAACCAGGCGATCCCGCAGCAGGTGGCCGACGAGGAGCACCGCCTGCACGAGGAGGTCACCGAGGAGATCGTCTCCCACGACGACGAGCAGCTCGAGGCGTACCTGGGCGGCGAGGTGCCGACCGTCGCCGAGCTGGAGAAGACCCTGGCCCACGAGGTGCGCGAGGGCGAGGCGTTCCCCGTGCTGGTCGCCTCCGGGATCACCGAGGTGGGCATCGACCGCCTGGCCGACCTGGTGTGCGAGCTCAGCCCCGTGCCCACCGAGTCGGTGGCCACGGTGCTGGCCGGCGAGACCGAGGTGGAGGTGGCCCCCGACCCCGCAGGGCCGGTGCTGGTGCACGCCTTCCGGACCATGGCCGACCCGTTCGTCGGGCAGGTGACCCTGTTCCGCGTCCTGTCCGGCACGGTGCACGCCGGCGACAAGCTGACCAACACCACCACCGGCGCCGAGGAGCGCCTGCCCGGCCTGTTCCGGCTGCGCGGCAAGGAGCACCTGCCGGTCGACGCAGTGCGCGCCGGTGAGGTCGCGGCGGTGGCGAAGCTGACGGGCACGCCGTCGGGCTCGCTGCTCGCCGGCCGCGGAGCCCCTGGTGGGACGGCGCTGCGGGCGCGTCCGACGAGGTCGCGGCAGGCCGTCTACGGCCTGGCCCTCGAACCGGTGACGCAGTCCGACGACGACCGGCTCTCGGCCGCCCTGTCCCGGCTGGTGGCCGAGGACCCGACGCTGACCATCGACCGCACCGGCGACCGCACGGTGCTGCGCGGCCTGGGCGACACGCACCTGACGGTCGCGCTCGAGCGGCTGTCCCGGGTGTTCAACGTCAACGTCACCACGTCGCCCGTGCCGGTGGGCTACCAGGAGACCATCGCCGGCACCGTCGAGGTGGAGGGCAAGGTCAAGAAGCAGTCCGGCGGTCACGGTCAGTACGCCGTGGTGAACATGCGGGTCTCGCCGCTGCCGCGCGGCACCGGCTACGAGTTCGTCGACTCGGTGGTGGGCGGCGCCATCCCGCGCAACTTCATGGCGGCCGTGCACCGCGGCGTCACCGAGGGCATGGCGGCGGGCGGACCCCACGGCCACCCGATCGTCGACCTGCGGGTCGAGGTGTTCGACGGCAAGTCGCACCCGGTGGACTCCTCCGACATGGCGTTCCGGACGGCGTCCGCGCTCGGCGTGAAGGAGGCGCTGCTCGCCGCGGGGTCCGTGGTGCTGGAGCCGGTCAGCCGGATCGCCGTCACCGTGCCGACGTCCGTGCAGGGCGACGTGATGGGCGACCTGTCCACGCGGCGTGGGCGCATCGCCGACACCGAGTCGCTGGACGACGGCACCGTGCGGATCGAGGCGCTGGTGCCCGAGTCGGAGCTGAGCCGGTACGTGCTGGACCTGCGGTCGCTGACCGGCGGCCGGGCGGACCTCACCATCGAGCCGGACCACTTCGACGTGCTGCCGAGCCACCTGGTGCCTGCCTGACCAGCTGATCCACCGACGCACCGACGCCGGTCGCCGACGTCAGCCCCGTCGTCGGACCCGTCGTCGGACCTCGTCGTCGGGCACACCCACCTCCGCCCGGGCCGGCCGTCCCTCCACGAGCCGACCCGGGCGGACGTGCGCCGGCGCGGGGAGCCCCCTGCCTCCCCGCGCCCCGCCACCTGCCCCTGCCACCTGCCCCCTTCCCCCGAGATGGGCACATCCTCGCGAGAGGGGCACATGAAGGTGCCCAGCTGGAGTGGATGTGCCCATCTCGGCAGGGACCCTGGGCGTCAGACCCAGCCCCGGCCCGGCCTGGGGGGTCAGATGTCCATCAGCGCCACCGCCGGGGGGACGCGGCTGGCGCGACGACCGGGCACAAGGGACGCCACCACGCCGAGCAGCAGGGCGCCGGCGGCGACGGCCAGGACGAACAGCCCCGGCAGCTGGAGGGTGCGGTCGGCGTACTTGCCGTACGCGGACACCGCCCCGACCCACCCGAAGAGGCTGCCCAGCACCACGCCTCCGACCGCCCCGGTCCCCGCGACCAGCAGGCTCTCCGTCAGCAGCATCGACCGCGCCTGCCCGCCGGTGAACCCGACCGCTCGGAGCGTGCCGAGCTCGCGACGCCGCTGCAGCACGCTGATCGCCAGCGTGCTGGCCAGGCCGATCGCGGCCACCACCACCGAGAACGACGTCAGGGTGTCGACGGCGACGAGCATGCCGCGGATGGCCTGCTGCACCTGCTCGAGGTCCTGCGCCGGTCCGGCGTAGGCCCGGAAGGAGGTGACGGCCATCTGCCCGGCCACCTGGAACATCGTGAGCACCGTGACGCCGATCATCACGGCAAGGACGGTGCGGGACGTCCGCACGGCGTCGTGGCGCAGGTTCGCCGCGGCGAGCCGCGGGGCGGCGGCGCGGGGCGCCAGCCGGGCGACGAGGGACACGAGCGGCGGCAGGATCACGGGTGCCGCGAGGACCACGCCGATGCTGGTGAGCAGCCCACCGAAGAAGGAGATCATCAACCCGAGCGGCGGCATCGCGTAGCCGACGAGCACGCCGCACACCAGGAGCGCCAGCCCCAGGCCGCCGAGCACCACGCCGGCGGCGATGCGCCGACGTCGCACGGCGTTGCTCACCGGCCGACCCTCCGGCAGCGACCGGGCGGCCTCCGACGGGGAGACGCCGGACACCTCCCGCACGCCGACGATGGCGGCGAGCACGGTGGCGACCAGCGCACCGCCGAACGGCACGACGACCAGCTGCACCGACCAGGGGAACGACACGGTCAGGTGCGCCCACGACCGCATGAGCTCCACGCCGATCGCCCCCAGACCGAGTCCGGCGCCGATGCCGGTCACGGCACCGACCACGCCGACGGCCGTGCCGTCCACCAGAGCCGTGCGCCGCACCTGCTTGCCCGTCGCGCCGATCAGCCGCAGCACGGCGATGTCCTTGATCCGACCCGCCGCGATGGTCGAGAAGGTGTTGGAGACGACGATCACGGCGACGGTCACCGCGATGCCGAGGAACACCCCGCCGACCACCTCGAGGACCGCCTTGGTGGTCCCGACGTCGGCCCCCTGCGCGCGAGCCGCGTCCGTGAAGGCGCCGATCGCGGTGATCAGCAGCACGGCGAACGTGGTCACCACCGCCACCACCGCGACGCTGGCCGCGTACCGGCCGGCGGACCTGCGCAGCTCGCGCAGGGCCCAGGCGGTCATCGCCGCACCTGCGCACCGGCCGCGACGGGGTTGAGCACGTCGTCCTCGATCCGGCCGTCCTCCAGGCGCACCACGCGCTCGGCACGGCGCGCCGCGTCGTCGTCGTGCGTCACCAGCACCACCGTCTGGCCCTCCTCGCGGGCCAGCGCCGCCAGCAGGTCGAGCACGTCCGCGCTGGTCGCGGAGTCGAGCGCGCCCGTCGGCTCGTCGGCGAAGACGACGTCCGGGTGGGTGGCCAGCGCACGGGCGATCGCCACGCGCTGCTGCTGACCGCCGGACAGCTCGGAGGGGCGGTGGGTGAGCCGCGGGCCGAGGCCGAGGCGCTCGATCAGCTGCTCGATCCAGCCGCGGGTGTTGAGGTCGATCTGCCGGCCGGCCAGCCGGAACGGCAGCTCGATGTTCTCGCGGGCGTCGAGGGCCGGCAGGAGGTTGAAGGCCTGGAACACGAAGCCCATCCGGGTACGGCGCAGGCGGGTCAGCTCGTCGTCGCCGAGACCGGTGATGTCGTCCCCGCCGAGGCGGACGCTGCCGGACGTCGGCCGGTCCAGGCCGGCGAGCATCTGCAGCAGGGTCGACTTGCCGGAGCCGGAGCGGCCCATGATCGCCGTGATGCGGCCGCGCTCGATGTCGAGGTCGAGGTTGCGGAGGGCGTGCACGGTGGTCTCGCCGGAGCCGAACGTCTTGGACAGCCCGCGAGCGCTGATCGCCGGCGGCGCGAAGGTGTGGACAGAGGTGCTGGTCATGGGCTCGAACGTACGGACGGGGCCGGGTCCGGCGGATCGGCCTGCGGGCCGATCCTCACAGCCGGCGCTCATCCTCCGGGACGAGCCGTCGACCGCCCGTCGGGTGGCAGCTCCAGCCCCGCCGCGCGCACGGCGCTCAGGGTCGGGGACGGGTGAATCCGGGACCGACGGGTCCGCGGGGAGCCGGTCAGAAGAGACTGGAAGGAGCGCTTGCTCGAAGGGCTGGGGGCCTCATGAGGAAGCTCGTCGCGATCAGCACGTCCGCCGCAGCCGTTCTCACCGTCGGTCTGCTCGCCGCCTGCGACGGACCGCCGCCGCCCCCGCCGCCGACACCGACGTTCTCCACGCACACCGCCGGGCCGACGCACAGCCCCACCCCGTCGCCCGACGAGAGCACCACCCTGCCGCCGGAACCGACACCTGAACCGACGCCCGAGCCGCCGCTGCCCATACCCGAGCCCACCCCTGAACCGACCACCGAGACGCCGGTCGCTGCCGGTGAGATCTGGCAGTGGGCGCTGGGCCGCAACGTGTGGAGCGATCCCGACCTGCAGGCGTACACGCAGCAGCTCGGCCGCACGTGGGACACCGACGTGAACGTGCAGTCGCAGGGGTTCCAGCTGACACCGGACGCCGCCGGGGCGGTGGTGGCCGTGACCCTCTTCAACGACGAGAACGCCCTGGGCTACCCGGGTGCGGAGACGAACTTCCGCGCGTATCCGGGCATGCTCCCGCTGGGGCTGACGTGGGACCAGACGGCGACGGACGTGGAACAGCAGCTCGGCGCGGACAACCGGACGGGCGGGTGGGGCACGGAGATCACGTACAGCTACCTGACCACGGACGGGTACCGCATCGACGTGGGCTTCGTCGCCGGCCACGACAGCGAGCTGCCGGGCTCACCGATCCACTCCATCCGGGTCAGCCCGGCCTAGCACGTCTCCTCGGGGTGAGCCCGGCCTGAGCGGTCCGGGTTCTCCCTGAGGCCCGGTGGGGTCTCGGGACCTCGGGGGTCATCCCTCCGGACGAGCCGGCGGCGGGTCGATCACGGCGGTCCGCTCGCCCGGGGTGACCACCCCGGCCTCGTAGGCCAGGACGGCGGCCTGCACGCGGTCCCGGGCGCCCAGCTTGTCCAGGACGTGGGCGACGTGGGTCTTCACCGTGGTCTCGGAGAGGAACAGCTCGGTGGCGATCTCCGAGTTGGACCGGGCCGCGGCCATCAGCAGGAACACCTCGTGCTCGCGTGCCGAGAGGGCGGCGATGCGGCGGGCCAGGTCGGTGTCGGGGGTGGCCGGCGGGGCGCCGAGCAGGGGCGCGACGTGGTCCAGCAGCCGCCGGGTCATGCCCGGGGCGATGACGGCGTCGCCGCGGTGCACCACGCGGATCGCGTCGAGCAGCTGCTCGGGGTCGGCGTCCTTGAGCAGGAACCCACTGGCGCCGACCCGGATGGCCGCGAGCACGTACTCGTCCAGGTCGAACGTGGTGAGCATGACGACGCGCGGCACCGGGGGCGGTGCAGCCAGCAGCCGCCGGGTGGCCTCGAGGCCGTCCAGCCGGGGCATCCGCACGTCCATCAGCACCACGTCGGCCGGCGTGCGCGCCAGCAGGCTGAGCGCCTGGACGCCGTCGCCCGCCTCGGCCACCACGCGCAGGTCCGGCTGGGAGCCGATCAGCATCGTCAGGCCGCTGCGGATCAACGACTGGTCGTCCACCACCGCGACGCGGATCGGCGGCACGGCCGCCGGTGTCTCGCTCACTCGTTCTCCCCCCGCACCCCGGCCAGCGGCAGCCGGGCGTGCACCACCACCCCGCCGCTCGGGGCGTCACCGATGCTGACCTCACCGTCGTACATCGCGAGCCGCTCGCGCATGCCCCGCAGACCGCGGCCGATGCCGTCGCCGTCGTGCCGCAGCCCCGGACCCGTGTCGTGCACCGTCACGTCCGCGGCCACCTCGGTCCAGCGCACCTGCACGTCCGCCCGGGTACCCGGACCGGCGTGCTTGAGCACGTTGGTCAGGCTCTCCTGCACCACCCGGTAGAGCACCAGCTGCGCACCGGCCGGCAGGTCGGTGGGCGGCTCACCGTCGCGGTGCAGCACCACCTCCACGCCGGCACCGCGCACCTGGGCGACCAGGGTGTCCAGGTCGGCGACCCCCGGCGTCGGGGCTGTGGGCGGCTGGTCCGGCGCCTCGGAGCTGAGCACGCCGAACAGCCGGCGCAGCTCGGCCAGCGAGCCCCGCGCGGTGGAGGCGATCGCCTCGAGTGCGTCGGTGGTCGGTCCGGGCGGGGAACCGGCGGCGTACCGGGCGCCGTCGGCCTGGCGCACGACGATGGACAACGAGTGGGCGATCACGTCGTGCAGCTCCCGCACGATGCGGGCCCGCTCCTCCGCCGCCGCGAGCTCCCGCGCCTGGGCCTGCTCGTGCTCGAGCCGCTCGGCGCGGTCCGCGAGGGCCTGCCGCTCCGCGATCCGGCTCCGCGTCAGGTCGCCGAACAGCCACGCGGCGACCACCATCGACCACCCGAGCAGGGCGATGGTCAGCCGCGCCAGCGGGGTCTCGGCCGACGTCGCCACCAGGTGGCCGCGCACCGCCAGCCCGGCCATGCCGAGGATCGCGATGGTCAGCCCGGCGCGCGACGCCCACCGCGGGGCGTGCGCCGCGAGAGCCGCGACCATCAGCAGCACCGCGACCTGCCCCACCACCACGCCCATGCCGGAGAACAGCTGCACCAGGCAGACGACCACCATCACGGCGGCCGCCGGCACGGGACGCGTGCGCCGCCACACCAGCGGCAGCACCAGTCCCACCGAGACGGCGGCCGTGGCGACGCGGTCGATGGACGGCTGCCGGAGGGCGACCGCGACGAAGGGCAGCACGGCGAACAGGCTGATCACCGCCGCGATCAGCGCGTCGACGGGCAGCACGTGCACGCGCAGCCACCGGTACAACCGGCTCCCCGACGACACCCCCGTGCTCACGCCCGAACCCTAGAGCCGCGAGCGGGTGCGGCGGATCCTCCGGCTGGACGAGGCGGCCCCGCCGGGTACGCGCCGAGATGAGCACTTCCGCACCGAGGTGAGCACTTTGATGTGCTCGTCTCGGTGCGAAGTGCTCATCTCGCCGGCCCGCGGGCAGGATGGCCGGGTGGACGACGAGCGAGTGGACGACGAGCGGGAGATCGCCGAGCTGACCCGTCTGGTGCGCGAGTTCAGCACCGAGCGGGACTGGGAGCAGTTCCACGACCCGAAGTCGCTGGTGCTGGCCGTGATGGGCGAGGTCGGCGAGCTCGCGGAGCTGTTCCAGTGGGTGCCGGCCGACGCCGCTGCGCAGCGGTTCACCGCCGACCCCCAGCGGCAGGCCCGCGCTGGCGAGGAGATGGCCGACGTGCTGATCTACCTGCTGCGGCTGGCGGACGTGCTGGGCGTCGACCTCGGCGAGACGACGCGCGCCAAGCTGGCGCTGAACCACCGCCGGTTCGTCGCCGACCAGGTGCGGGGCGTCGCGCCGGACAAGCGCTGAGGCCGTGACAGCGGGCGTGCCGCCTGCCTAGCGTGACCCATGCTGATCTACTCGATGGGCGTCTCGGTCGACGGGTTCACCGCGGACCGGGACGGCGACTTCCAGTGGTCCGTGCCGACCGACGAGCAGTTCACGGTGCACCTCGAGGAGGTGCGCAGCCTGGGCGTGCACCTGTGCGGCCGCAAGCTCTACGAGACGATGCTGGTCTGGGAGACGGACCCGTCGATGCGGGACGACGAGCTGCAGAGCGCCTTCGCCGATGCGTGGACGGCCCTGCCGAAGGTCGTCTTCAGCCGCACGCTGACCAGCGTGCAGGGCAACGCCCGCCTCGCGACGGGATCGCTGGCCGAGGAGGTCGCCGCTGCCCGGGCCGCCACGGACAAGCACGTCGCGATCGGCGGCCCCGGTCTGGCTCGACAGGCCGTCGAGCTGGGGCTGGTCGACGAGTTCTGGATGTTCCGCAACCCCGTCGTGGTGGGCGGCGGCAACCCGTACCTGCCGGCGGTGGCGCAGCGCATCGAGCTGGACCTCGTCGAGACCCGGACCTTCGCCAACCGCGTCGTCTACGAGCGGTACCGCCGCACGCCGGGCCCCGTGGCCGGCGGCCCCAGCCCGGCCTAGCCTGACGCCGTGGCCCGCTACCTGGACGTCCACCCCACCACCCCGCAGCCGCGGCTGATCGCACAGGTGGTGGCGATGCTCCGCGACGACGCCCTGATCGCGTACCCGACCGACTCGATGTACGCCCTCGGCGCCCGGTTGGACAACCACGACGGTGCCGAGCGCATCCGCCGCATCCGGCACCTCGACGACCAGCACCACTTCACGCTGATGTGCGCCGACTTCGCGCAGCTGGGGCAGCTGGTGCACCTGGACAACAACGAGTTCCGGGCGATCAAAGCGGCGACACCCGGCCCCTACACGTTCATCCTCAAGGCGACCCCCGAGGTGCCGCGGCGGCTGGCGCACGCCAAGAAGCGGTCGGTCGGCGTGCGCATCCCGGACCACCCGGTCGCGCTGGCGATCCTGCACGAGCTGGGCGAGCCGCTGCTGTCGTCGTCCCTGCTGATGCCGGGCACGGAGTGGCCGCTGACCGAGGGGTGGCAGGTCAAGGAGGAGCTGGACGACCTGGTCGACGCCGTGGTGGACGGCGGCGACTGCGGCACCACCCCGACCACGGTGGTCGACTGGACGTCCGGCGAGCCCGAGATCGTCCGCGTCGGCGCGGGCGACCCCGACCGGTTCTGATCGATGCGCCACGCGACCGACGACGAGAGCCGATCCGGGCGCTACGTCGCGGTGGTGGGTCCGTCGGTGTGCACCCGCGTGCAGCAGGACGTGGCCGAGCGGCTGGGCCGGGCGCTGGCGGAGCGTGGTGACGTGGTGCTCTGCGGCGGTGGCGACGGGGTGATGGCAGCCGTCGCCCGGGGGGCGACGGAGTCCGGCGGGGTGGTCGTCGGGATCCTGCCCGGCGACGACCGGCACGCCGCGAACCCGTGGGTGACGATCGCCCTGGCCACCGGGCTGGGCGAGCTGCGCAACGGGCTGATCGTGCGGGCAGCCGACGCGGTGGTCGCCGTCGGCGGCAGCTGGGGCACGTTGAGCGAGGTGGCGATGGCGACCCGGACCGGTGTTCCGGTGGTGTCGCTGGACGGGTGGACTCCGGCGGTGGCCGGTACCTCCGCCGCGCAGGACGGCGTACCGGGACCGGTCGAGGCCGGCACGGTCGACGAGGCCCTGGCCACGCTGGACCGGCTGCTGAGGGTCAGGCGCGACGGGGTGCAGCTGCACGGGTGACGCGCGCTGACCGTCCGGACTTCCCGAAGGTCCTCCGCGCGGCCGATCATTCGGTCGACGGGATTCCAGGGGGTGATCCACATGGCCGTCAGGCTCTTCCGTCGCCGCGAGCGCATCCCCGCATGGGCCGCTGACATCGCCACCCTCGGCGCCGACGCGACCACACAGCTGCTGCGCCGCGTGCTTGTGCTGAGCCCCACGTACCTGGCGATCGACGCCTTCGAGATGCCCGGCACCGAGGCCTCGGCGGAACCGTTCCGTGCAGCCCTGCTCGAGCACTCCCCTGGTCGCCAGACGGGCATCCTCGTCCCCGTGTCCGACCACGGTCTGGTCGACGCGTTCTGCCGGTTCGCTCCGTACTCCGCCGACGCGGTCATCGGACGAACCGGCGCCGCAGACCTGATCGTCCAGTGCCTCGACGGCGAGACCGTCCTGATCGAGATGACGGACGAGGAGCTGCGGCTCACCGGGATCGAGCTGACAGCGCTCTGGCGGCGGCTCGACTGACGCCTTCGGTCGGTGTCAGTCGGCCCAGAGGGCGTGGAAGTGGTGCACCGGGCCGTGGCCGTGACCGATCTCCAGCTCGTCGGCGTGGCGCAGCGCCTCGGTCAGCCACGCCTTCGCGTCCCGGGCCGTGTCGAGCCACGTGTCCCGCTGCGGTCGCAGCGCGGCGAGCGCCGACGAGAGGGTGCAGCCGGTGCCGTGGGTGTTCCGGGTCGGGATGCGCGGCGCCTCGAGCAGCGTCGAACCGGTGGGCTCGGCGAGGACGTCGACCGCCGTCTCGCCGTCGAGGTGACCGCCCTTGAGCAGCACCCGCTCGGCGCCGAGCCCGCGGAGCGCAGCGGCCTGCGCGCGCATCTCGTCGACGTCGCGGGCCACCGGGCCGTCGAGCAGCACGGCGGCCTCGCCGAGGTTCGGCGTGATGACGGAGGCGAGCGGCAGCAGGGCCCGGACGGCCTCGACGGCGTCGTCGGCCAGGAGCCGGTCGCCGCTGGTGGCCACCATGACCGGGTCGAGGACGACGATCGGCGGCCGGTGCACCTCGAGGAAGCGCCCGACGGCGGTCGCGACCGCCGCATCGGCCAGCATGCCGATCTTCACGGCATCGATCCGCACGTCCGCGACCAGGGTGTCCAGCTGCTGCGCGACGAACTCCGGCGGCACCACGTGCACGCCGGTGACGCCGACGGTGCTCTGCGCGGTGAGCGCCGTGATCACGCTGGTGCCGAACGCGCCGAGGGCGCTGAAGGTCTTCAGGTCGGCCTGGATCCCGGCACCGCCGGACGGGTCGCTGCCGGCGATGGTCAGCGCCACCGGTGGGCGGCTCACAGCACGAACCTCTGGGTGGGGACCCCGGCCCAGGCGTGGGGTCCGGCGGCCGCGTCGTCCGGCCCGGAGCCGGCAGCACCCGAACCGACCACGCCCCCGCCGACCGCATGCCCGCCGAGCGCACCGTCTTCCGCCGCACCCGCGCCGACCGCGCCGTCCCACGCCGCGCGCAGGGCCCGTGCCGCGGCGCCGACGTCCGGCTGCCCGCAGATCGCACTGATCACCGCGACCCCCGCGGCACCGGTCGCGGCCACCGCCGGCACGCGGTCCACCGTGATCCCGCCGATCGCCACGCACGGCCACGGGCTGGCGGCGGACAGCTCGCGCAGCCGCTCCAGCCCGCTGGCCGGTGCCGCGTCCGGCTTCGAGCCGGTGGGCCACACCGGTCCGACGCCGAGGTAGTCGAGGGCGTCCGCCGGCAGGGTGGTGGCGGTCTGGACGTGCGACGCGGTCTGCACGGACAGGCCCAGGTAGGCGTGCGGGCCGAGCAGGGCGCGGGCGTCGAGCACGTCGGCGTCGCCCTGGCCGACGTGGGCACCGTCGGCACCGATCGCCTGGACCAGGTGCACCCGGTCGTTGACCAGGAGCGGGACCCCGGTACCGGCCAGCTCGGCGACCAGGGCGCGACCGAGCACGACGAGGTCGGCGTCGTCGGCGTCCGGGTCGCGCAGCTGCACCACCGTGACGCCCGCGGCGACGGCCGCGGCGACCGTGGCCGGCACGCCGAAGGCGCCGCACTGGCCGGTGTCGGTGATCAGGTAGACCGACAGGTCGAGCGGCGCGCGGCCGCCGCCGGTGGTCCGGGGTCCGGTGCCGTCCATCAGCCCAGCTTCACCTCAGCCGCCAGGGTGTCGGGCGTCAGCAGGCTGAGCTCGTCGAGCAGCGCCGTGGCGAACCCGCCGGGACCGCGCGTGGTCAGCACCGCGTGGTCGGCGCTGACCGTCAGCATCGCCGTCGCCGCCGTCGCCGCCAGCAGCGGGTCGTCGACCGCGGCCGCGAAGCCGGCCATCAGCGCGCCGAGCGAGCAGCCGACGCCGGTGACCCGCGTCAGCCACGCGTGCCCGTTGCTGACCAGCACCATGCGGTCGCCGTCGGTGAGGTGGTCCGTCGGCCCGCTGACCGCCACGACGGTCCCGCGCTCCCGCGCCACAGACCGCGCCACCTCCGCCGCCGCCTCCGGCGAGTCGGTCGCGTCGACGCCCTTGCCGCCGGCCCCGCCGGCAAGCGCGAGGATCTCCGAGGCGTTGCCACGCACGATCGTCGGCGACGACGCGCCGAGCAGCTCGATCGCCAGCTCGGTGCGCCAGCGCAGGCCGCCGGCGGCCACCGGGTCGAGCACCCACGGCGTGCCGGCGTCGGCCGCTGCGGCCGCAGCGAGGCGCATGCCGTCGGTGGTGTCGTCGTACGGGGTGCCCAGGTTCACCAGGACGCCACCGGCGATCCGGGCGAACTCGCCGGCCTCGTGCGGGTTGTCCACCATGGCCGGTGCCGCCCCGGCGGCGAGCAGCAGGTTGGCGGTCCACTGCGCGACGACGATGTTGGTCAGGCACTGCACCAGCGGTGTCGTGTCGCGGAACGCCTCGAGCGCCTCGCCGACCGCAGCGGCGGTCACGGGCTGACGGGTCATCGAGCACCCTCCTCGTCCTGCGCGACCAGCTCCGCCTCGGCGGGTGCCTCGTCGCGCGTCTCGTCGTACGTCGTCAGGTCGTCCGGCACGGCGGGGCCCCGCAGCAGCGGGCTGACCAGGGCAGCCACCACCCCGGCCACCACGAAGGAGAACAGCGAGGCGCCCAGCCAGCTCGGCGCGGTGAAGTGCAGCGTCGAGCCCAGGTGCGACCAGATGGGCACCCACCACGTCAGGGCACCGGGGTTGACCAGCTGGTAGGCGACGAACCCGGCAGCCCAGGCGATCAGCGTCGCCCACCGGGTGCGGCTCCCCGTGGACAGGTCCCAGCGCCCGCGGCGCAGCCAGAACCAGTCGACCAGCAGCACGCCGAGCAGCGGCACGAACACCGAGCCGATCAGCAGCAGGAAGCTCTCGTAGTCCGCGATGTTCAGGGCCACGGCGGCGACGGTGGACACCGCGCCGATCACCAGGGCCAGCACGCGGCGGTCCCAGCGGGGCCGCAGGTTCTGCACCGAGACCGCGGTGGAGTAGGTGTCGGCGAACGACTGGTCGAGCTCCCGGATGGTCAGCACGCCGAACACCAGGGCGCCCAGCGGCACCGCGATGAAGCTGCCGAAGATCTTGTCCGGGTCCCGGCCGGCGACCGTGACCAGGGCGAGCAGGCCCAGCGCGTAGCAGGCGAACTGCGTCACCGCGTAGCCGACGGAGGTCCCGACGAACGCCTTGCGCGGCGTGTGCGAGTGCCGGGCGTAGTCCGCCACGAGCGGCACCCAGGAGACGGTCACGCCGATGACGGTGTCCACCGCCACCCAGAAGCCGTCCCAGCCGCCGTCGTTCAGCGCGGGCAGCGGGTGCCGCAGCAGCTGCACGGCCAGGTACGCCAGCGCCACCATCACGACGATGGTCACGTACTTGCGCAGCACGCGGATCCACGCCAGCGGCCGCAGCGCGAGGGCGGTGCTGAGCACGCCTGCCGCCACCGCATAGGCCCAGCGCGGCACGCCCGGCGCCAGCTGGCTCAGCGCCGTGCTGATGGTGACCAGCTCGAACGTGGTCCACCCGATCAGCTGGACGATGTTGAGCACCGTCGGCACGTACGACGCCCGGGTGCCGAACAGGCCGCGGAGCAGCACCATCGACGGCGCACCGGTCCGGGCGCCCGGGATCGCGATCGCCCCGATGCCGAGCGACCCCAGCACGGTGCCGACGACCACCGCGACCAGCGCGGCGCCGAGCGACATGCCGGGGTCGGCGACGGGCACGAGCACGAAGATCGCGCCGGTGAACCCGAGCAGGCTCACGCCGAGGTTGCCCCACAGGCCCAGCTGGTCGGCCAGCCCCAGCACCCGTGGTGCCGGTGCCTCGAGGGTCAGCGGCGCCTCGGTGGGACGGTCCTGAACTGCTGTCATCGAATGCCTCCCTACGCCGGCATTACCCGGTCAGGTTCGTACGGTCGGCGACGCCTGGATGTCGCCCTCTCAGCCCGGTCGTGCCCGAGCTCCCGTGTGTGCGAGGCGACGGTACCCCTGTCCTGGCGCGGCGAGCACCTGCGCCCGGGAGCCGGTGGTGTCCTGCACCGGAGCTGCACCGGTCTGGCGGGGTCGAGCGCACCGGTCGGTCTGCCGACGGGCTCCCTCGGCCCATGCCGACGACGGGTTCGGCACAGGATCTCGGCATGTACCCCTCGTGTACGTACACCAGGCGTACGGCGCCGCAGCGGTGGTCGGTCTCGCTGGACCTCAGGGCTCAGGGCCGGTCGGTAGAGGCCGTCCGACGAATGCGCCGGCCCGCGGAGTGATCGCCTCCTCCGAGGCCTGACCAGGGCGTACGGCCCGCTCGGCACGCGTCCAGGGTCGCCCCCGCACGGGGCGGCACCTGTCCAGTCGGGTGGTCCCGCAGAGGTGGGTGCGTGGGACGGGATGATGGGACGACGAGGCGCAGTGCCGCGACCGGAAGAGGTACCCAGATGAACGACGAGCTGGCCCCCGCGGGCCGCGAGCGCAAGGTGGCCCCGGCCGCGCCCGATGCGGAGAGCGAGGCAGCCGCCCCGGCGCGAGTGCCCATCACCAGCGTGCTGTTCCGCCAGGTCGGCACGCTCGCCGGTGGCGCGCTGCTGGGCCAGGCGACGTGGGGCACGGGGTGGTTCGTCGCCGTCGTCGCGGCCGTGCTGGTGATCGAAGGGCTGATCGTCTGGGACTGGCGGCACCCGAAGCGTCGGTCGTAAGCGCGTCGTCGTCGCGCCGTAGCGTGCGGGGGTGACCGACGTGCAGGCCGCGAGCGCGGCAGCGGGGAGCCTCGACGAGCTCGACGCCGCGCTGGTCGAGTGCCGGGCGTGCCCGCGACTGGTCGCCTGGCGGGAGGCCGTCGCGGCAGCGCCGCGGGCGGCGTTCCGGGGCCAGACGTACTGGGCGCGGCCCGTGCCGGGGTTCGGCGACCCGCACGCGCCGATCATGGTGGTCGGCCTGGCGCCCGCCGCGCACGGCGCGAACCGCACGGGTCGGATGTTCACCGGCGACCGGTCCGGCGACTTCCTGGTGGCGGCGATGCACCGCGCCGGGCTGGCCAACCAGCAGGTCAGCATCAGCGCCGACGACGGGCTGGTGCTCACCGGCATCCGGATGACGGCCCCGGTCCGGTGCGCCCCACCGGCCAACGTGCCGGCGCCGGAGGAGCGGCGGACGTGCGCGCCGTGGCTGGGCCGCGAGCTGGAGCTGGTGCGGCCGCGGGTGCTGGTGGTGCTCGGCGGGTTCGGGTGGCAGGCGGTGCTGACGACGCTGAGCGAGCAGGGGTGGGCGGTGCCGAGGCCGCGGCCGGCGTTCGGGCACGGTGCCGAGCTGACGCTGACCAGGGACGATGCGTCGCTGGTGCTGGTCGGCTGCTTCCACGTCAGCCAGCAGAACACCTTCACCGGCCGGCTGACGCCCGCGATGCTGGACGCCGTGCTGGAACGGGCGAAGGAGCTGGGCGGGGAATGAGCGCCGCGCATGCGGCCAGGCTCGAGACCGCTGTCGCCGTGTCGCTGGAGGAGGTCGGATGCCGTCCCCGCAGTCGCTGAGCGAGGCCGAGCGCCGCACGGTCGCCGCGTGGGCCGCCGACTGTGCCGAGCACGTGCTGCCGATCTTCGAGGCCGAGGCGCCCGACGACGACCGGCCACGGGCACTCGTCGAGCGCACCCGTGCATACGCCCGCGGGGAGCTCAGCGCCGCCGAGGAGATCCGCCGGCGGTTCGTCGGGACCGTCGGCCGGGGCGAGGTCACGGCTCCCGCCGCTGCGGCTGCCGCCCGGGCCGCGGGTCAGGCGGTCGCCGTCTGCCACATGGGCGCGCACGCCCTGGGTGCCGCGGCGTACGCCGCCCGCGCCGTCGCCATTGCGCAGCCGGACAGGCCCGAGGCCGCCGAGGAGGAGCTCGACTGGCAGCTCGACCACATGTCGCCGGAGGTTCGCGCCGCGCTGCGCACGCTGCCGCCCGCCGGTCGGGACCGGTCCGGGCCGCTGGGTCCCGGCCTCCTCACGTCGGGCCCGGTCGGGCAGATCCTGCGCGACCTGCAGACGCGTCTCGCCGCGACCAGCTCGGGCTAGACGGCAGGCGGCCTTGGGGAATGCCAAACAGCTGGTCGGTACCTGATCGGCACCCGACGATGGGCCCGTGCGGACCTTCGACGAGCTCGTGGCAGAGGCGGAGTCGGCGGACGTCACCGGCTGGAGCTTTGCCTGGCTGGACGGCCGCGCCACCGAGGAGCGGCCGCCGTGGCGGTACTCGCGGCTGCTCGCCGAGCGGCTGGCGCGGGTCTCGTCCGCGCTCGACCTCGACACCGGTGGGGGCGAGGTGCTCTCGGAGGCGCCCCGACTGCCAGAGCGGATGTGCGTCACGGAGGGCTGGCCGCCGAACGTCCGACGAGCCCGTGAGCTGCTCGGGCCCCGTGGAGTCGAGGTCCACGAGACGACGCCTGGCGATCCCCTGCCGTTCGCCGACGAGTCCTTCGAGCTGGTCACCGCGCGCCACCCGGTGCGACCGGCCTGGGACGAGATCCGACGCGTGCTGGTGCCCGAGGGCCGCTACCTGGCCCAGCACGTGGGTCCGGGATCGGCGTTCGAGCTGATCGAGCGCTTCGTCGGCCCGCTGCCTGAGCAGCCGCGAGCGCGGGACCCGCGGACGGAGATGGCCGACGCCGAGCGGGCCGGTCTCACCGTGACGGGCCTGCGGACGGCGCGGTGCCGGATGGAGTTCTTCGACGTCGGGGCCGTCGTCTGGACGCTGCGCAAGTGCGTGTGGTGGGTGCCCGACTTCTCCGTCGACCGGTACCGCGACACGCTGCGGGAGCTGGACGACGAGATCCGGCGGACCGGGTCGTTCGTCGCGCACTCGACGCGGCACCTGGTCGAGGCGCGCCGGTAGGGCGCCGAGGCCGCGGCAGTAGCCCTCAGACGTGCTCGCTGATCAGCACCGCCCACGTGCCGGGGACGTGGGCGGTGAACACGTGCGGCTCGTCGCCCGGGTAGGAGATGTAGTCACCGGGCTCCAGCTCGACGGGGTCGTCGGCGGGACCGGCGAGCGCGCGGCCCGCCGCCAGCACGACGTGCTCGATGATCCCGTCGGCGTGCGGGTGGGAGTCGCGGCTGGACCCCGGCTCGGCGTGCACCACGTACACGTCGCGGCGGGCGCCGGGCGGGCACGTGGCGACCAGGGTGGCGACGTAGTCGGCACCGGTCGCGGGGACGGCCGGCCCTTCCCCGGCGCGGATGACGACGACGCGGCCCGACGGCGGGTCGACCAGCCGGGAGAACGGGACGCCGAGCGCGTCGCCCAGCGCCCAGAGCGTCTCGACGCTCGGGTTGCCCTGCCCCTGCTCGAGCTGGGACAGCGTCGACTTGGCGACGCCGGCGCGGCGCGCCAGCTCGGTGAGGCTCAAGCCGGTGCGGGTCCGCTCGCGGCGCAGCGAGCGGGCGATGGCCTGCTGGAGGGTCTCGGGCGACTCCGGCACGTGTTCGCTCCATCGGTCGGATCGTTCGTCTTGACGAACAGCGTACCGGGGACCCATGCTCGACCGCCATGACCCAGGACGCGCCCGTCGAGGTGCCCGACGAGCCCGCCGGCCACCCGCTGCGCGGCGCCGTCCGGACGCTCGGCCGGGCGCAGGTGCGCGACATCCTGCTGCTCTGCGTGGCGGACGGCCTGGTCGGCGCCTCGTTCGGCGCGATCACCGTCGCCGCCGGCATGCCGTGGTGGTACCCGACCCTGCTGTCGGTGGTGGTGTTCGCCGGAGCCGGGCAGTTCCTGGTGGTCGGCGTGCTGGCCGCCGGCGGCAGCCCGGTCGCCGCGGCGGCGGCCGCGATCCTGGTCAACGCACGGCACATCCCGTTCGGGTTCGCGGTGCGCGACGCCGTCGGGTCCGGACTGCTGCGCCGGCTGGTCGGCACGCACGTGATGATCGACGAGTCGGTCGCCTGGGCCCTCGCCCAGCCGACCCCAGCCCGGCGGCGGGCGGCGTTCTGGCTGTGCGGGTCGCTGCTGTTCGTGTTCTGGAACGTCGGCGTCGGGCTCGGCGCCCTGGGCGGCAGCGCGCTGACCGACACCTCGGCCCTCGGCCTCGACGCGGCGTTCCCGGCGGTGCTGCTGGCGCTGGTGATGCCGTCGCTGCGGCAGCGGCGCACGCGGCGGGCGGCCGTGGTGGGCGCCGGTGTCGCTGTGGCGAGCACGCCGCTGCTGCCGGCGGGGCTGCCGGTGCTGCTGGCGCTCGCAGGGCTGGCGGCGCGGGGACGGGCGAGGACCGCGGGACTCGATGCGGCGGGGCGGCCGACGACGGAGACCACGACGGACGGACCCGCGACCGCGGGGCCGACGGCGCCGGGTTCCGCGGCCGACGACGATGCCCTGGGAGGCTCGTCGTGATCGCGCACGGGACGCTGATCGGCGTCGCGGTGGCCGTCGGCGCCGCGACCTACGCGTTCCGAGCGGCGGGGCCGTGGCTCGGCGAGCGCCTGCGGATCCCGGAGGCGGTGGAGCAGCTGATGGCCGACTCGGCGGTGGTGCTGCTCACGGCGCTCGTCGTCGTCGCGACGTTCTTCGACGGGCACGCCTTCGCCGGGCCGTCCCGGGTGATCGGCGTGGCGGTCGGCGCCGTGCTGGCGTGGCGGCGGGCGTCCTTCGTCCTGGTCGTCGTCGCGGCCGCCGGCACCACCGCCGTGCTGCGGCTGCTCGGCATGCCCTGACCTGAAGACCTGCGATCGGGACCAAGCGCTCGCGAGGCGTGTGGGTGGTCCGGCATAGCGTGCGAGGCGTGATGGTGCTCGACGACGGCACGCTGGCGTTCTCGGCGTCCGACCTCTCGGCGGCGGCGGCGTGCGAGTTCGCAGTGCTGCGGACCCTCGACGGGCTGCTGGGGCGAGGGGCCCCGGTGCGCGCCGCGGCCGACGTGATGCTCGAGCGGGTGGCCCGGCTGGGCGGGGAGCACGAGCAGCGGGTGCTGCGGTCGCTGGTGCGGGAGCACGGCGTCTGGTCACCTGGCGGGTCGGGCGGGGTCGCGCAGCTAGCGCGACCGGAGCGCTACGACGTGCGCGACGCGCTCGTCGCCGGCCACGCCCGCACGGTGGAGCTGCTCCGGGACGGCCCGGACGTGCTGTACCAGGCGGGGTTCTTCGACGGGAGGTTCGTCGGCTGGGCCGACTTCCTGGTGCGGACGGCCGACGGCTGGCAGGTGGTGGACGCCAAGCTCGCGCGCAACGCCGCCGTGGTGGCCGTCCTGCAGCTGGCGGCCTACGCCGACCAGCTCGAGCGGTCCGGTATGCCGCTGGCGCCGACCGTGCGGCTGGTGCTCGGGGACGGCTCGTCGACCGAGCACCGGCTGGCGGACGTGGTGCCGGTGTACCGGCAGCGGCGGGCTCGGCTGCAGGCGCTGCTCGACGGTCACCGGCTCGGCGACCGGCCGGTGATGTGGGGCGACGAACGGTTCCACGCGTGCGGACGGTGCGACGTGTGCGCGCCGGAGGCCGCTGCGGCACGGGACCTGCTGCTGGTGGCCGGGGTGTTCGCCGGTCAGCGGGAGAAGCTGCGGGCTGCCGGCGTCCGGACCATCGACGAGCTGGCGGCCGGCGACGGGCCCGTGCCCGGCATGTCCGACGGCAGCGTGCGTCGGCTGCGGCTGCAGGCGCGGCTGCAGGTGGCGCAGGAGCACGGGACGGTGGGCACCGGCCTGCCGGAGGGTGCCGGGCTGGAGCGCGGCATCGCCGTCACGCTGGCCGACGCGGACGCGGTCGCGGCGACGCTGCCGCCGCCGGACCCCGGCGACATCTTCTTCGACTTCGAGGGCGACCCCCTCTGGTACGACGCGGCGGCCGCCGGCTCGGACGCGTGGGGCCTGGAGTACCTGTTCGGCGTCGTGGAGCTGCCGTCCGAGCCCGGGGCCGAGCCGGTGTTCCGACCGTTCTGGGCGCACAGCCGTGCCGAGGAGCGGGAGGCGCTGGTCGCGTTCCTGGACTACCTGGGTCGACGGCGCGCCCAGCACCCCGGGATGCACGTCTACCACTACGCGCCCTACGAGCGAGTCGCTCTGCTGCGGCTGGCCGGTCGGCACGGCGTCGGCGAGGCGGTGGTCGACGCGCTGCTGCGCGAGGGCGTGCTGGTGGACCTGTACGCCTCCGTGCGCGCCGGCGTGCGGACGGGGCAGCCGTCGTACTCCCTCAAACAGCTCGAGCCGCTCTACATGCCGGAGCACCGCACGGGCGAGGTGACCACCGCGGCGGCCTCGATCGTCGAGTACGCCGAAGCGGTGGCGGCGCGGGACGCCGGGCGGCTGGACGAGTGGCGGGCGCGGGTCGAGGAGATCGGCCGGTACAACGAGTACGACTGCCTGTCGACACTCGGCCTGCGGGACTGGCTGCTGGCGCACCTCGCGGCCGCGGGGCGGGGACCGGCACGGGCCGTGGTGACCGGGCCCGCCGGCGCCGAGGCGGTGGGCGCGAGGCTGGTGGGGGGCGGCGAAGGCGTCGGAGCCGCGGCGGACGACGAGAAGGCGTCGGCCGATGCAGCGCTGACCGCGCTCGAGCAGCGGCTGATGGACGCCGCCGGGCCGGGGCCCGGCGAGGGTGTCGCGCGCGAACCCGACCGGCAGGCGATCGCCCTGGTCGCAGCGGCGTTGCGGTACCACCGACGGGAGGAGCTGCCGTTCTGGTGGGCGCACTTCGACCGGCTCAGCAGCGAGCCGGCGGACTGGACGGACCGCCGGAACACCTTCGTGGCCGAGGCCGTGGAGGTGCAGCAGCGCTGGATGTCGGTGGGGCGTCAGCTGCCCCGGCGGCGGCTGTCGATGACCGGACGGCTGGAGCCCGGCAGCGAGCTCCGTCCGGGGTCGGCGGTGTACGGGCTGTACGACCCGCCGGCGCCGGTGGGCGCGCACGGGTCCGTGGACGGGTCGCGCGGCTGGCGCACGCAGCTGCTGGTGCTGGAGGTGGCGCCGCAGGACGGGCACGACGTGCTGCTGGTGGAGGAGCGGCTCGGCAAGCAGGAGGCACCGTTCGACGAGCTGCCGATGGCGCTGGTGCCGGCGCCGGGACCGGGGACGGGCCCCTTGCGGGACGCCGTGCGGAGCCTCGCGGAGCAGGTGGCGGACAGTCTGCCCGGGCTGCCCGACGGCGCCGCGACGGATCTCGCCCGCCGGCGGGCTCCCCAGGACCAGGGTCGGCGTGATCTGGTGCTGCCGCGGGCCGAGGGTCCGGACGACCTGCCGAACACCCTGGTCAAGGCGCTGCACCAGCTCGGCTCGTCGTACCTGGCGGTGCAAGGACCGCCCGGCACGGGCAAGACGCACACCGGCGCCCAGGTGATCGCCGACCTGGTCGCCGAGGGCTGGCGGGTCGGTGTGGTGGCGCAGTCCCACGCCGTGGTCGAGAACCTGCTGCGGTGCGTCGCCGCCGCCGGCGTGGACCCGGCCGCGATCGGCAAGCAGCCGTCGACCGAGCAGATGGTGGCGCACGGCGGGCCGGATCCCCAGGCGCCCTGGACGTGGCTGCGCACCGATGCGGCGATCGCCGCGTTCGAGGACGGGCACGGCGGTTCCGGGTGGGTGCTGGGAGGCACCGCGTGGACGTTCACCAACCCGAACCGCTTGCCGGACGAGCCCCTCGACCTGCTGGTGGTGGACGAGGCGGGCCAGTTCAGCCTGGCGAACACGTTCGCGGTGGCCGGTGCGGCGCGGCGCCTGCTGCTGCTCGGGGACCCGCAGCAGCTGCCGCAGGTCAGCCAGGGGACCCACCCGGAACCGGTGGACCACTCCGCGCTCGGCTGGCTGATGGACGGGGCCGCCACGCTGCCCGAGCGGTACGGGTACTTCCTCGCCGACACGTGGCGGATGCACCCGGCGCTGTGCGCCGCGGTGTCGAGGCTGTCCTACGACGACCGGCTGCGGTCGGCACCGGCGGCGTCGCGGCGGTCGCTGTCCGGCGTGGAGCCGGGGGTGCACGGGCTGCTGGTCGAGCACGGCGGCAACGCGGTGCGGTCGGCGGCGGAGGCGGCGGTTGTCGCCGACCTGGTGCACGACCTGGTGGGCCGGTGGTGGACCGACCCGGGCGACGCCGACGCATCGACCGGCCGACCGCTGCGGCCGGAGGACGTGCTGGTGGTGGCCGCGTACAACGCGCAGGTGTCGGCGGTGAACCAGGCGCTGGCCGAGGCCGGGCTGCACGGCGTACCCGTCGGCACCGTCGACAAGTTCCAGGGACGGCAGGCGCCGGTCGCGATCCTCACCACGGCTGCGTCGTCACCGGTCGACGTGCGCCGGGGCATGGGGTTCCTGCTCAACCGGAACCGGCTCAACGTCGCGGTGTCCCGCGGGCAGTGGTGCTCGTTCGTGGTCCGCTCGACCGCGCTGACCGACTACCTCCCTGGCCGGCCGGCGCAGCTCGCGGAGCTCGGGGCGTTCATCGCCCTGAGCACCAGCCATGTGGTGCACCTCGAGCGGTCGGTGGTGCAGGTCGCCTTCTAGCCGGCACCAGGGCCGTGACCAGGGCCGTGACCAGGGCCGTCACCAGGCGTGCACACCGAGCACCAGGCGGCCGACCGCATCGAGGCCGTCCACGCGGCGCAGGCGCGGGTGGGCCACCAGGTCGGCCGGCAGCTCGACGGTCGGGTCCATCGCCACCGTCGACGTCCCCGCTGCGAGCGCGGCCCGGACGCCGGTCGGCGAGTCCTCGACCGCGATGCAACGGCGGGGATCGACCGCCAGCGCCTCGGCAGCGTGCAGGTACGGATCCGGCGACGGTTTGGGCCGGCCGGGCCCGTCGCCGCTGACCACCGCGGTGAACACGTCGGCGGGAGCAGACGCCACCACGGCGTCGACCACCACAGAGTGGGTGGCGGACACCAGCGCCAACGGGATGCTGGAGTGGTGCAGCGCCGCCAGCAGGTGCCGGGCGCCCGGTCGCCACGGCATGCCACGGCGCAGCACGCCACCGACGTCGCGGTGCAGCCGCGCCACCACCTCGGCCTCCGTGAGCGGCACACCGCGGCGCAGCACCTCGGCCACCAGGGCCGGGACGGACCAGCCGACGATCGCCGCGTCGTCCACCGGGTGCCACGGATGGCCGTGCTCGCGCACCAGGGTGCCGACGGCCGCCGACCACATCGGCTCGGAGTCGATCAGGGTGCCGTCCAGGTCGAACAGCACCGCGGCCGGCCGTTCGTCGTCCCACGGCAGCGCCCGACCCGCCGCGGCGCCGGCCGCGGCGCCCCGCGGTCCAGGTCCCGGACCCGGCCCAGACCCAGACCCAGGCCCGCTCAGGAGATCAGCCACGTCCGGCGCTTCAGGTAGCGGGCCGCCACCTCCACCGTTCCGGAGGTCTGCTCCGCCCACAGGTCGGCGGGCAGCGCATCGGCACGGTGGGTGGTGGTCCACCCGAGCATCTGGAGCCGGCGCACCATCGAGAAGGCGCAGGCCCGGTTCAGCTGCTGCGTGGTCAGGGGGCGGACCTGCTGGTAGCCGGCGAGCCACTCGGCCGCCATCGCGCGGGCGTAGGGGACGTGCTCGAGGAAGGTCAGGGACGCGGCGAAGTCGTACCCGAACCAGCCGTAGCCGCAGTCGTCGAAGTCGATCACCGTGAGGCTGTACCCGTCCGTCATGACGTTGGACGGCCGGAGGTCGGCGTGGATCAGGCCCCAGTCGGGGCCGCCGACGCGGACGTCGGCCAGCGCGTCGAGCGCCGCGGCCTGCGCCCGGTCCAGCAGCGCGACCTCACCGGGGGTCAGCGGCGCGTCCTCCCAGCGGCCCCACCGGGCGGTCTCGCCGAGCATGTCCCGCAGCGTCCACGCGTGCCGCCGGAACGGCGTCGGCGGCCGCCAGCGCGAGGCGTGCTCGTGCAGCAGCGCCGTGGTGCCGCCGATCTCTGCGTAGAAGGGCACCGGGTCGGCGGCGTCCTCCAGCACGTCGCCCTCGATGAAGGCGAAGGACACGCAGGTCCACGGCGTGCCGTCGTCGTCCCGGACGGTGGCGACGTAGGTGCCGGCGGCCGTCGTCAGGCCGGTGGGGACTCGCGCCACGCGGGCGGCGGCGAGCGCGGCGACCCACGCGAGCTCGGACTCGAACGCCAGGGCGTCGCCCATGTAGCCGGGCCGGGCCACCCGGGTGACGGCGACGGGTTCGCCGTGCTCCCGGACCAGGAACGTCGCGTTCTCCGAGACGGTGATCAGCGTGACCGTCGAGTCGGCCGCGAATCCCCAGGCCTCGAGCACGCCGTCGCGCAGCCACGACGGCGCGGGCGCTCCCTTCGACAGCTCGTCGAACACGGCGAGGGTCGGTGCGCTGCGCAGGATCTGGTCGGTCATCGTCTGCCCCTGAACGGCGGGACCGCACGCCTGGAGGCGGCGGCCGGGCGGGAGAGGCGGGCCGGGCGGCGCCGCCATCCTCGGCCCGCGGCGTGCTGCGGCGCCAGGGGCCGCGGCCAGAGTTCACGATGTTGTAACGACCGGGCACGGCGTTGACCGGCCATTTACATCGGGCGGCCGTGCGTTAACGCAGTCCTTACGCGCAGGTATCAGGACGTGCGCACGACGAGCACAGGATGACCTCGTCAGCAGAGGCGGGCCGGGCGGCTCCCCTGCCCGACGAACGCCGCACCGTCGCACCGCACGAGCCCGCGCTCGGCCTCGGCGGTGCGCCCGTCGGCATGCCCGAGAGGACCACGGCCGTGGCCACGCGCTCGACGATCATGGACACCAACGCCTACCGAGCGGACTCCGGGGTGCCGCTGTCGCCCCGGACGGCACAGCTGGTGGCGCGTCGGCAGGACGTGCTCGGGCCGTCGTACCGGCTGTTCTACCGGCGGCCGGTGCACCTGGTGTCCGGGCACGGCGCGCACCTGGTGGACGCCGACGGGGCGGACTACCTGGACGTCTACAACAACGTGGCGTCCGTCGGGCACGCCCATCCGCGGGTGGCGGCGGCGATCGCCGAGCAGGCCGCGACGCTGAACACGCACACGCGGTACCTGCACGACGGGATCGTCGGCTACGGGGAGCAGCTGCTGGCGCTCCTGCCCGAGCAGATCGACCGGGTGATGTTCTGCTGCACCGGCTCGGAGGCCAACGACCTGGCCGTCCGAGTGGCGCAGACCGCCACCGGCGGGACCGGCGTGGTCGTCACCGCGGAGGCGTACCACGGGAACACGGCGCTGACCTCGGGGATGTCGCCGGCGCTCGGCACGGCGCAGCCGCTGGGCACCGACGTGCGCGTGGTGCCGGCGCCGGACCTGTACCGGGTGCGGGTGGGCGACCCCGGCGACCCCGCGGCGCTGGGCCGCTGGATGGCCGACCAGGTGCGGACGCAGATCGCCGACCTGGAGCGGCACGGCATCCGGTTCGCGGCGTTCCTGGCCGACTCGATCTTCAGCTCCGACGGCGTGCACCCCGACCCGGCCGGGTACCTGCGGCCGGTCGTCGAGGCGGTGCACCAGGCCGGGGGCGTGTGGATCGCCGACGAGGTGCAGCCGGGGTTCGCCCGGACCGGCGAGGCGTTCTGGGGGTTCGACCGCCACGGGGTTGTGCCGGACCTGGTGACGACGGGCAAGCCGATGGCCAACGGCATCCCCATGTCGGCGCTGGCGGCACGGAGCGAGGTGCTCGCACCGTTCGGCGAGCAGATCCCGTACTTCAACACCTTCGGCGGCAACCCCGTGGCGATGGCCGCGGCACAGGCGGTGCTGGACGTGATCCACGACGAGGGGCTGCAGCGGCATGCCGCGACCGTCGGCGCGCGCCTGCTGACCGAGCTGCGGCACCTGGCGGCCGACCACCCGAGCGTCGGCGACGTGCGCGGGGCCGGGCTGTACATCGGCGTGGACCTGGTGCAGGACCCGGTGACGCGGGCGCCGGACACCGCCACGGCGCTCGACGTGGTCGAGGGGCTGCGCGACCGGTACGTGCTCACCAGCGTGTGCGGGCCCGGCAACGTGCTGAAGCTGCGGCCTCCGCTGGTGTTCGACGACGACGACGTCGACCGGCTGTGCACCGAGCTGGACGAGGTGCTGACGGAGGTGGAGCACCGGCCCGCACGGCACTGACCACGCGCAGCGCACGTCGCTGGACTGCACGTCGCTGCGTCGCATGTCGCTGCACCGCACGTCCCTGTAGCTCACCGAACCGGGAGGACAGATGGCCATCACCAGCACCACCGACACCGGGACCGATGCCGCCGCGGGCGGCACCACCGTCTCGGGAGTGACCTACGCCCGGGCGGACGCCGGCTACTTCGACAAGCGGCAGCTGCAGCGCAGCGCCGGGTTCTGGGGGCTGTGGGGCATCGCCATCGCGGCCGTCGTCTCCGGGGACTTCTCCGGGTGGAACTTCGGCATCGGCCAGGCCGGCTGGGGCGGGTTCATGCTCGCCGCCGTGCTGGTCGCCGTCATGTACGGCGCGATGCTGTTCAGCATCGGGGAGATGAGCGCCGCGATGCCGCACACCGGCGGCGCGTACTCGTTCGCCCGTGCCGCGATGGGTCCGTGGGGCGGGTTCGTCACCGGCCTGGCGGAGACGGTGGAGTACGTGATGACCACGGCGGTGGTCGTCTACTTCTCGGCCGGGTACGCCGACCAGATCACGCAGGACCTGTTCGGCCTGTCGCTGCCCGTGTGGGTGTGGTGGGCGATCCTGTACGGCGCCTTCCTGGCGCTGAACGCCGCCGGAGCGGAGACCAGCTTCAAGTTCGCGATCGTCGTCTCGATCATCTCCCTCGCGGTGCTGGTGGTGTTCGGCGTGATGGCGGCGTTCTCGTCGCACCTGAGCCTCGGCTCGCTGCTCGACATCACGCCCGACGCCGGCCAGTCGACGTTCCTGCCGCACGGCCTGACGCCGGTGTTCTTCGCGCTGCCGTTCGCCATGTGGCTGTTCCTCGGCATCGAGGAGCTGCCGCTGGCCGCCGAGGAGTCGCACACGCCCAGCCGGGACATCCCGCGGGCGGGGCTGTGGGGGTTGGGGACGCTCATCGTCTCCGCGCTCGTCGTCGTCGTGCTCAACCCGGCCGTCACAGGTGCGAACGCCCTGGGCACGTCGGCGGAGCCGCTGCTCGACGGGTTCCGCGCCATGCTGCCGACCGGCAACGTGGCCGCCATCCTCTCGGCGTTCGCCCTGGTGGGGCTGCTGGCGTCGACGCAGGGGATCATGTTCGCCTACGGCCGGAACATCTACTCGCTGTCCCGTGCCGGCTACTACCCCAAGGTGCTGTCGCTGACCGGTGCACGCCGCACGCCGTGGGTGGCGCTGCTGGTCGGCGCGGTGGTCGGGTTCGTCTCGCTGGTGCTGGTGCAGTACGGCATCTCCGCCGCGGGGCCGATCGTGCTGAACATCGCCGTGTGGGGTGCGGTGATCAGCTACCTGCTGCAGATGACGTCGTACGTGCTGCTGCGGGTGCGGTTCCCCGGGGCGGCGCGGCCCTACCGCAGCCCGGTCGGCATCCCGGGCGCCGTGGTGGCCGGTCTGATGAGTGCCGCGATCTTCGTCGGCGTGATGCTCAACCGCGACTACCGGTCGGCGATCGTGGCGATCGCGGTGGTGTTCGTCGTCGGGCTAGGTGCGTTCGCGCTGTGGGGGCGCACGCGGCTGGTGCTGTCGCCCGAGGAGGAGTACGCGCTGGCGGGCGGGCTGCGCGCGGGGGCGGCGGACGGGACGACGACGGCGGGGGCCGGGGCGGTGGCGGCGGCCGCCGATGAGGCCGCGCCCGACGACGAGCCCGAACCCGCGGTGGTGTAGCCAGTTCTGTCACGTGGTCGCGAGGGATGGATGGCCTGCCGACGGCGCGCGACGAGGGCGCTGGCGGCGACGTACCGGTCTGGTCGTGGCGACGTTCGCGTCTGGTCGTGGCGACGCACCCGCCTCGTCGTGGCGACGCACCCGCCTCGTCGTGGGGACGCACCCGCCTCGTCGTCGCGACGCACCCGCCTCGTCGTCGCGACGTTCCGGTCTGGTCACGGCGACGTTCCCGTCGGCCATGCGTCGGTCGGCGAGCCGCCCACAGGGTGACGCCTGTGGACATCAGCGCAGTTCAGGCCTGGTTTTCGCGTGCCGGTGCGTGTCAGTGGTCGGTGGTGGGATGGGCTCATGGAGCTGGTAGCGGTGAGGGACGGGCGACTCGTCGCCCCGCTGCCGCTGCCCGAGCTGTTGCCGGCGACGGTCACGGGACCCGAGCCGCTGCCGGCGACGGTCACGGGACCCGAGCCGCTGCCGGAGCCCGGGCTCGTGCCGGTGCCGCTTCCGACCACAGTGCCGGTTCCGGTTCCGACGACGAGTCTGTGGCCGGGACAGCTGCCGCCCTTCCCCGGGGACCTGGTGGCGGACGACTCGTGCGATCCGGTGGCGGTGGAGCTCGCGGGGCTGGCGGAGCAGGCGCGGGCCGTGACCGCGGCGGCAGCCCGCTTCGACACCCGCCTCGCCGCGGCGTACGTGTGGGGTGCGTCCGAGCTCGCGGCGCGGTGCGCGGACCGCGACGCGCGCCGTCGTCGGGAGTGGGGTGCACGCGGGATGCTCGCGGAGCTCGCCGCGACGTTGCACGTGGCCGAGGGCACCTTGGCGCGCCGGTTGACGCGGATCACCATGCTCGCGGCCCTTCCCCACCTGCACGCCGCGCACACCGCAGGGCTGGTGTCGGGTGCGCACGTGGACGGGGTGCTGGACGTCTTCCACGGGGTGACCGACCCCGACGTGCTGGCCCGCGCGGACGCGGCACTGGCCGACCGGGCCGCTCGGCTGACCGCTCCGCAGCTGCGCTCCGCGGCCCGTCGGTGGCGTGCGCGGCACGTACCGACCACCGCCGAGCAGACCGCCCGGGCCGTCGCGGACCGGTTCGTCGACGTGACCCCCGCCGACGCCGACCTCTGCTGGTTGACGGCCCTGCTGCCGGCCGCCGCCGCGACGGGTATCGCGAACCGCCTCGACGACCTGGCCGCAATGCTCACCGGCCCGGACGAACCCCGCACCCGTCCCCAGCTCCGCGCAGACGTCCTGTGCGACCTCCTCCTGACGACCGACACCGGGGACGGACCGCAGAGCATCGCCGCGTCGCACGGCACCGCGTCCGAAGAGGGCGCGGGGACCCGCCCGGGAACCCTTGCCAGCACCCCGCGGGACCGCGACGCCGAACCCCACGAGCAGGTGGGGGCCTGCCGGGCAGCAGGTGACAGCACCGAGGAGTTCGGTGCCGGGGTCCCGTCGTGGGTGCGCGCGATCGCACCGCAGGTGGTGCTGACCGTGCCGGTGCTGACCCTGCTGGGCCACTCGGACGAGCCGGCCGAGCTGGACGGGTTCGGGCCGATCGATCTCGAGACCGCCCGGACCCTGTGCGCCAACGCGCCGACGTTCACGCGAGTGCTGACCCACCCGGAGACCGGCACGGTGCTGTCCGTCGGCCGGGACCGCTACACCGTCCCCGCCGACCTCCGCCGTGCCGTGGCGATCCGCGACCGGACGTGCCGGTTCCCCGGCTGCCGCCGTCGGGCGGCGAGCTGCGACGTGGACCACTCCACCGCGTGGGCCGACGGGGGCACCACCGGTCTCGACAACCTGGCCACGCTGTGTCGCAAGCACCACCGCCTCAAGCACGAGACCGGCTGGCGGGTGGTCCACGAGGGCGGTGGAACGCTGCGCTGGCACTCCCCGACCGGCCGCCGGTACCGGACCCGACCAGCCACCGCCCTGTGGCCACCGCCCCCGGCCCGGGTGGAGGGCGACGAACGGAGGCCGGTCCGTGCGAGCGGGGCATCCAGCGGTGCACCACTGACGAGGACCTCGTCGGGGTACCCCGCGGTGCCCTCGTTCTAGCCGGCCCGCCCGTCTAGCCGGCCTACGGTCTAGCCGTCCTGCGCTCTTACCAGCCCGCCACCTCGGTTCCCTGTGCGCCCGGGAGCGCCCTGCTGCACGCCCGCGCATCCATTCCGGCGCGGCCGCGCGACGCCCCGACCTCGTACCGGCATCCCGTGCACGTCGTTGCACCCGGTTGCCGTCCCTCGTCCGGCGCCTAGCCTGCTGATGGAAGTTGTGACACAGGTCACGTGAAGCGACGCGGGACGGGAAGTCGTCGTCACGGGCCGGGAACGGCTGCGCGCCGTCCTCCGGCGACGCCGTCGCGGTGCTCGCACAACGCCGTCGGCAAGGCTCGGGCCCTCGGCGTGCACGCGGGTCGGGCTCGACGCAACGAAGGAAGCACCTCATGACCACAAACCGTGTCGTCGTCTACAAGGGCCCCGGCAAGGTCGCAGTGGAGCAGATCGACTACCCCAAGCTGGAGCTGCCGGACGACGTCGTGAAGGGTCTCGGCGTGAAGAAGGACGCCCCGCACGCCGCGATCCTCAAGCTGGTCACCACCAACATCTGCGGCAGCGACCAGCACATGGTCCGCGGCCGCACCACGGCACTGATCGGGCAGACGCTGGGCCACGAGATCACCGGCGAGGTGGTGGAGGTCGGCGACGACGTGCTGTTCGTCAAGCCGGGCGACATCTGCTCGGTACCGTTCAACATCGCCTGCGGCCGTTGCCGCATGTGCAACGAGGGCAAGACGGGCATCTGCCTCAACGTGAACCCCGCCCGGCCCGGCGCCGCCTACGGGTACGTGGACATGGGCGGGTGGCTCGGCGGGCAGGCGGAGTACGTCATGGTGCCGTACGCCGACTTCAACCTGCTGAAGTTCCCGGACCGGGACCAGGCGCTGGCCAAGATCCTCGACCTGACGATGCTGTCGGACATCTTCCCCACCGGGTACCACGGCGCCTACACCGCGGGCACCCGCACCGGCTCGACGGTCTACGTCGCCGGCGCCGGACCCGTCGGGCTGGCGGCCGCCTACTCGGCGCAGCTGCTCGGGGCCTCCGTGGTGGTCGTCGGCGACATGAACGCCGACCGCCTGGCGCAGGCCCGCAGCTTCGGCTGCGAGACGGTGGACCTCAGCTCCGGCGACGCGCTGCCCGACATGCTCGAGCAGATCATCGGCGAGCCGCTGGTCGACGCCGCGGTCGACGCCGTGGGGTTCGAGGCCAAGGGGCACGGCGCAGGCGCCGCAGAAGCACCGGCGACGGTGCTGAACGACATCATGACCGTCGCACGTGCCGGTGGGGCGCTCGGGATCCCCGGCCTGTACGTCACCGGCGACCCGGGTGCCGTCGACGAGAACGCCAAGGTCGGTCAGATCGGCGTGAAGCTGGGGACCGGCTGGGCGAAGTCCCTGTCGTTCACCACCGGTCAGTGCCCGGTCAAGCGCTACAACCGGCTGCTGATGAACCTGATCCTGGCGGACAAGGCGCACATCGCGAAGGCCGTGAACGCCACGACGATCAGCCTGGACGACGCCCCGAAGGGCTACGAGGAGTTCGACAAGGGCGCGGCTCGCAAGTACGTCATCGACCCGCACGGCATGGTGCCGGCGGCGTGAGGCGCGCCGAGTGAAGGGTGCTGGGTGGGGACGGTCCGACGGCCGGGTCGTCCCCGCCGCCGCACGTCAGGCCACCCCCCGTACGTCAGCCGCCGCCGCACCTCAGGCCACCGCCGTACCTCAGGCCACCGCCGTACCTCAGGCCACCGCCGTACGTCAGGCCGCCGCCTACGTCAGGCCGCCGCCGCGGACTCCTCGCCACCACGCACCGGCACGTCGGCGCGGTTCCGCGGCATCGCGAGCGCCGCGATCGTCGTCACCACGGCGACCGCCGCGACGCCGACGAACCCCGCCGTCACCGCCCCCCGGAACCGGACGGGGTCCGCGCCGGCGTCCGCACCGTGCATCAGCCCGTTGACCAGGGCGCCCAGCACCGCCACACCCACCGCGCTGCCCATCGACCGGGCGAACATGTTCGCGCCCGTGACCACCGCACGCTCGCCCCAGCCGACGCTCGACTGCGCGGCGATCAGGCTCGGCGCCGCGACGAGCCCCAGCCCGAGCCCGACGACGAAGCACGTCAGCCCCACCACCACCACGGACGGCTGCCCGGCGGTCAGCGCCAGCGCCGCGGTGCCGCCCACCACCACCACGGACCCGAGCAGCACCGTGGCGCGGAACCCGAAGCGCAGGTACAGCCGCCCGGCCTGCGACGCGGCGATCGGCCAGCCGATGGTCAGCATCGCCAGCGTGAGCCCGCTGGTCAGCGGCGACACGTGCAGCAGCGCCTCGAGGTAGCTGGGGATGTACGACGTCAGCCCGATCAGCACCACGCCGACACCCACCGCGATCAGCGCCGTGGTGCCCAGCAGCCGTCGCGACATCACCCACAACGGCAGCACCGGCTCGGCCGCCCGGCGCTCGACCAGCAGGAACCCCACGAGCGCGAGCACGCCGACGCCGAACGCGGCGATGCTCTGCGGCGCGTCCCACGCCCAGGCGTTGCCGCCCTCGAGCAGCCCGAGGATCAGCAGGGTCGAGGCAACCGTCAGCAGCGCGCCGCCGGTCCAGTCGATGGCGTGCCGGCGCCGCTCGATGCGCTCGTGCAGGTGCCGCACCAGCAGCCACCCCGCCGCCAGGCACAGCGGCACGTTGACGAAGAAGATCCACCGCCAGGTCACGTACTGGCTGAACACACCGCCCAGCGTCGGCCCGACGACGGACGACAGCGCCCACACCGACGCGATGTACCCCTGTGCCTTGGCGCGCTCCTCCACGGTGTAGATGTCACCCGCGATGGTGATCGCCATCGGCTGCACGGCACCGGCGCCGAGGCCCTGGATCGCGCGGAACAGGATCAGCGTCGGCATGGACCACGCGAAGCCGCTGAGCACGGACCCGAGCAGGAACAGCCCCACGCCGATCAGCACGATCGGCTTGCGCCCGACGGTGTCCGCCAGCTTGGAGTAGATCGGCACCGCGACGGCCTGCGTCAGCAGGTACACCGAGAACAGCCACGGGAACGACGTGAACCCGCCGAGGTCCTTGACGATTGTCGGCACGGCCGTGGCCAGGATTGTCGCGTCGATGGCCACCAGGCCGGTGGTCACCATGATCGCGATGAGGATCGGGCCGCGCTCCGAGCGGAAGCCGACCCCGCCGCCGCGTGCGACGGTCGCGTCCGACGTGGGCTGGGGCTTCGTGGTGGTCAGGATGGCCTCCGTGGTCCGGGCTGGTGACGGAGCAGGTCCGCCGGTTCGGCGCTGACGTCGACGCTGACGGCCACCTCCTGCCAACCGGTGAGGTGCGTCACGCATTCCGGGGGACCGGCATCCGAGATCCGCTGCGACCATGGGGCACGTGCAGAGCACGGGCTGTCGACGCGGGGCGTCGGCGTGAGCGCCGAGATCGACACCACCACCGAGGACGGCGGTGAGCCGCGGCGGCGGCTCCGCGACTGGCTGAGCAGCGTCGCCCCGGAGCCGCCGACGTCCGGCTGGCGCCGGATGGTGGTCGCCGTGGTGCTGGTCGGCGTCGGCTCGGGCGCGGCCGGCGCCGTCTTCTGGCTCCTGCTGCACGGTGTGCAGCACCTGGCCCTCGGCGCCGTCTCGCACGGGTCCGTCGACACGGTGGCCGGTGTCCCGCTGCTGCGCCGGGTGCTGGCCCCGGCGATCGCCGGCCTGCTGTGCGGGCTGGCGTGGTGGTGGCTGCGCCGGCACGGCGGCGCGGAGCCGGTCACCACCGTGCTGCACGACCCGGACCGGCGGCTGGCGTTCGCCCGCACGTGGTTCGACGCGGTGCTGCAGACCGTGGTGGTCGGCGCGGGCGCGTCGATCGGGCGTGAGGGTGCACCGCGCCAGGGCGCCGCGGCGGTGGCGACCTGGCTGAGCGAGCGGCTGCGGCTCGACCGCACCGAGCGGCGGCTGATGGTCGGCGCAGCGGCCGGCGCGGGTCTGGCGGCGGTCTACAACGTGCCGCTGACCGGCGCCGTGTACGTCCTCGAGGTGCTGCTGGTCACCCGGCGGTGGCGGGCCGTGGTCGCGGCGCTGGCGGTGAGCGGGATCGCCACCGTCACGGCGTGGCCGGTGGTCGGCCGGCACCCGGTGTACCCGTTCCCGACCACACCGGTCACCGCCGGCACGTGGGTCGGCGCGCTCGTCGCCGTGCCGGTGACCGCCCTGGTCGGCATCGCGTTCGCCCGCACGACGAGCGTGAGCCGGCACCTGACGGTGCACCGGCCACGGCTGCTGCCCGTCACCCTGACCCTGGCGGGTGCCGCCACCGGGCTCGCCTCGTGGTGGCTGCCCACGCTGCCCGGCAACGGCAAGGCGGTGCTGGACGCCGCCTTCGTCGGCAGCCTGACCCTGCTGCCGGCGGCCCTGCTGATCGCCGCCAAGCCGGCCGCCACGGCGAGCTGGCTGTGGTCGGGTGCGGCGGGCGGGCTGCTGACGCCGGCCCTCGCCACCGGCGCGGCGACCGGTGCGGTCGTCGCGCTGCTCGGCCCGCACGTGGGCCTGTCGATCTCGGTGCCTCAGCTGGCGCTGATCATGGCGGTCGGCGTGCTCGCCGTGACCCAGCGGGCGCCCGTGTTCGCCGCGACGTTCGGCATCGAGCTGACGCACCCGCCGGCGCTCCTGTGGCTGGTGCTCGTGCTCACGGCGGTCGCCGCCCGGGCGCTCGCCGAGGCGGTCAGACGCCGGCGACCCACAGCCCGTCGCGCGCGCGGGTCATCGCCACGTACAGCTCCCGCATCCGCAGCCGTTGGTGCTCCTGCTCGGCACCGTTCCCGTCGACCGGGTCGGTGAACCAGCCCGTCGCGACGTCCGGCATCACCACCTGCCGGAACTCCAGCCCGGCGGCCCGGCGCACCGTGCCCACGCGCACGGCATCGGGCACGGCGCGGTCGTCGTCGTCGAGCAGCACCACCGGGATGCCGGCGCCGTTGAGGGCACCGACGGCGACGTCCATGCCCTTCATCGTCAGGCAGAGCACACCGACGTCCCCGTACCCGGTGCCGACCTGCTGCACCACGTCCTTCACGCGGGCCACCAGCCGCCGCGCGCGGTCGTCGTCGGTGCCGCAGCGCACGTAGAGCGGCTTGGGGCCGTGCCGGGGCACCGAGCGGGGACGGTCCGCGGGCCCGACGGACCCGTCGAGCCCGACCACCGGCTCGCCGGACACCAGCTCGGTGGCGAACGTGAGGATCTCCGTGGTGGTGCGGTGCGCCGTGGTCAGCATCACGGTGCGGCCGGCGACGTCGATCCCGGCCTCCGCCGGGGTGAACCCGCCGGGGTACAGCCCCTGCTGGGCGTCCCCGAGCAACATCAGCCCGTCCGGCCGGTCACCCACCATCGCGTGCAGCATGCCGAGCGCGGCGCAGCTGAGGTGCTGGGCGTCGTCCACCACGACGCCGCTGTACCGGTGCGCGTAGGACGTCTGCGGCACGTGCACGCCCGCGAGCGCCACCAGGTCGGCCCAGTCGCCGACGTCCCGCGCGACGAGCTCCTCCTGGTAGGCGACGTACACGTCCCACACGGCGCGTCGCTCGTCGGGTCCCAGCGGCCGCAGCCGGCCGAGCCGCGGGAGCAGGGCGTACTGCTCGAACCGGGTCAGCCCGCGGCCCTTGATCACCGCGGTGACCTCGTCGTGCCAGTAGCCCTGGTCCTCCGGGGACACGGGGAGCGTGTCGAGCACCGTCCCGGCACCGGCACGGGACCACGCCGCCGCCCAGGCCGAGGCGACGGGCCGCACGCCGGTGGCGAACGGGACCGCGGCCTCGTCGAGCACCTGCCGCGCGACACCGTTGACGTGCACCACGTCGATCCGGTCGACGACGTCCGGCGCCAGCCGGCCCAGCATCTCCGCCAGCACCGGCGGCTGGGTGCGCGTGAACGTCGCGACCAGCACCCGCCCCGGCCGGTTCCGTGCGAGGTACGCCGCGCGGTGCAGGCCGACCGTCGTCTTGCCGGTGCCGACCGCACCGTGCACCAGCGCAGGACCGTCGAACGAC
Organism: Cellulomonas sp. NTE-D12; assembly: GCF_027923705.1. Taxonomy (NCBI): domain Bacteria; kingdom Bacillati; phylum Actinomycetota; class Actinomycetes; order Micrococcales; family Cellulomonadaceae; genus Cellulomonas; species Cellulomonas electrica. The sequence continues at coordinate 3,473,735 of NZ_AP026442.1, forward strand.
CGTCGGACCAGACGCGACTGCACGGGCTCGAGGAACGCCATCCACTGCTCGATCGGCGGCGCCAGCAGCCCCTCGAGCAGGGCCGCCTGCACCTCCTCGTCCGTCAGGCCGGTCCCCTGCACCGGCACCGCGGGCTCCGCCTCCTCCGGCTCGGCCGGGAACGAGGCCAGCGCCCGGGCCAGCACCGCGTCGACCTCGCCGGGGGTCAGTCGCGGCCCACGGCCGACGACCACCCGCAGCAGCTCCCGCTCGCTGACCACCAGGACGGGGCCGATCTGCCGCTGCACCCCCTGCCAGCCGCCGAGCGCCAGCACGGGCCGGACCTCGGCCGGCGCGAGGCCCGTCTCGACCAGCTCCGCCTCGATGCGGTCGGCCAGGTCGGCGAGCGCCAGCGCCTCCCCCGTGACGTCCTCGCTGCCGCGCAGCATGACGTCCTCACCGACCAGCACGTCCGTGCCGTCGAGCCAGCCGACGACGAACACGCCGGACGGTCCGATCACCACCACGTCGACCTGCGCGCGCCGGGTGCGGGGCCACTGCCGGCGGGTCAGCAGCCGGTACTCCCGGGACGCCAGCGGCTCGAGCATCTGCTCGACGTGCCCACGCCCGGCCGTGTCGGTCGGCACAGGCGCAGCCCGGCGCCGGGCACGGCCCCCCGCGGACTGCCCTGCTGGCATGGATCGACCTCCAGTGCACCTATCGGCGCGCACCGCCCCCGGATTGAGGACCCGATCGGGTGGTCCCGACCACAGCCCCGCGCGCCGCCCTCAAGCCTGGCCCCCCGCCCGCCGATCTCGCACCTGGGACAGAGCGGCTGCGCCGTCACCTGCGCAACCGGTCCGCCGGCGGTACCTGTCGGCCACTGAGGCGCGGGCGGCCGACGCGGGTAGATCAGGGCAAACAGGTGCCGTTGCGCAGCGTGTGCCCGGTGTACGTACACCAGGCGTACAGCGTGAAATGCCTGCCCACTCCCCCCGCCACCCGCGCCCGACAGGCAACGGGTCAGAGAGGCAACCGGTCAGCGAGGCAACAGGTCAGAACGGGTGCAGCAGGCGGTGCACGAACTGCCGGGTGCGCTCGTGCTGCGGCTCGCGCAGCACCTGGTCCGGCGGGCCGATCTCCGCGATGCGGCCGGCGTCGACGAACGCCACCCGGTGGGCCACCTCGCGGGCGAACTGCAGCTCGTGCGTGACGATCATCATGGTCCAGCCCTCGTGCGCCAGCTCGAGGATCAGGGACAGCACCTCACCGACCAGCTCGGGGTCGAGGGCCGACGTCGGCTCGTCGAACAGCAGCAGCTGCGGCCGGAGCGCCAGTGCGCGCGCGATGCCGACCCGCTGCTGCTGACCTCCGGACAGCTGCACGGGGTACACGTCCCGCTTGTCGGCCAGCCCCACCCGGTCGAGCAGCGCCTCGGCGTCCCGCACGGCCTCGGCGCGCGGGCGCCGCTGCACCACCACGGGACCCTCGATCACGTTCTGCAGCACGGTCTTGTGCGGGAACAGGTGGTGGTGCTGGAACACCATCGCCGACCGGTCCCGCAGCGCGTGCACCTCACGACGGCCGGGACGGGCGCCGAAGTCGACGCGGGCGCCACCGGCGATCTCGATCACCCCGGAGTCGGCCGTCTCGAGGCCGTTGAGGCAGCGCAGCAGCGTCGTCTTGCCGGAGCCCGACGAGCCGATCACAGCGAGCACCTCACCGCGGTGCACCGTCAGGTCGACGCCGTCCAGCACGCGCACGGCACCGAACGCCTTGTGCAGATCGGTGACGGTGACGAGCGCGGGGCCGACCTCGGCCCGGCTCGGAGGCACCGGACCGTCCGGGACCGCGGGATCAACGGGCGACATGACGCTCCAACCGGGTCTCCAGGCGGGCCTGCCCCGCGGACAGCACCAGGCAGATCAGCCAGTAGATCAGCGCCGCCTCCAGGTAGAGCAGCATGAACTCCTGGCTGAACGCCGCGATCTTCTGCGCCTCCCGGAACAGCTCCGTGACCAGGATCAACGACGCCAGCGAGGTGTCCTTCACCAGGCTGATGAACGTGTTCGACAGCGGCGGCACGGACACGCGCGCCGCCTGGGGCAGGATGATCCGCCCCAGCGCCCGCCGGTGGGACATGCCGATCACGTAGGCCGCCTCCCACTGGCCCTGCGGCACGGACAGGATGGCCGCCCGGACGATCTCGGCGGCGTACCCGCCGACGTTCAGCGAGAACGCGAGGATCGCGCTGGGCCACGGGTTGATCACCAGCCCGATCGAGGGCAGCCCGTAGAAGATGACGAACAGCTGCACCAGCAACGGGGTGCCGCGCACCACCGAGACGTAGACGCGGCCGACGCCGCGGGCCACCGCGTTGCGGGACAGCCGCATCAGCGCGATGCCGACGGCGATCACCATGCCGCCGACGAAGGACAGCGCGGCCAGCGGGATGGTCCCCCGGACGGCACCGAGCGCGATGGTCGGTGCCGACGCCAGGACCAGCGGCCAGTCGACCGTCGACAGGGCTCCGCCGGGAACCGTGGTGGGCAGCACGGCGGGCAGTACCGCGGGCAGGGCGGCGTGCACGGCCGCCAGCACGGTCGGGAGGGCCATCGGCTACCTGGTCACGTCGGCGCCGAAGTACTTCTGCGAGATCGACGTCAGGGTGCCGTCGTCGGCCAGCTGCTTCAGGGCCGTGTCGATCGCCTGGGTCAGGGCGGTGGCGCCCTTCTTCAGCGCGACGGCGCTCTGGCTCTTGTCGGTGGTCTCGGCGGCGATCTTCAGGCCGGACTGGCCGTTCGTCTTCACGTAGTCGAGGTACGTCAGCTTGTCGTTGATCGTCGCGTCCACGCGCCCCTGCTGCACCAGGGCGACGGACTGCGCCCAGCCCTCGACCGACTGCACGTCGGCGCCGCTGGACTGCGCGAGCTTGTACCAGTTGCTGGTCAGCGACTGGGCGGTGGTCTTGCCCTTGAGCGAGTCGAACGACGTGATCGACGTGTTGTCCTGCTTCACGACGATGACGCCGGTGGAGACGGTGTACGGCGTGGAGAACTCGTACTTCGCCTGACGCTCGGGCGTGATGGACACCTGGTTGGTGATCGCGTCGAACCGCCCGGCGTCCAGCCCGGCGAAGATCGCGTCCCACTGGGTCTCCTGGAACGCCGCCTTGACACCGAGCTTGCCGGCGATGGCCCGCGCGACCTCGACGTCGAACCCGGTCAGGTCGCCACCGCCGGCGGCGTGGAAGCTGAACGGCTTGTAGGTGCCCTCGGTGCCGAACGTGATGACGCCGGCCTTCTGCACCTTGGCCAACGACTGGTCGGCGCCGGCGGCCGCGGTCCCGGACGCCGCGGAGCCGGTGGCGGACGCCGATCCCGACCCGCCCGTGGAGGAGCAGGCGCCCAGGCCCACCACGAGGGCGGCGGCGATCAGGGCGGTGCGCAGATGACGGGCGTGCATGGGGGTGCCTCTTCTCGGTGGAGCGGGCCGTGGTGGCCCTGCGGAGCTGTGTCACAGACGGACGGACTCCTGGGAGTCGATCCTGCGGGGCGGTTCCCGGTGCCGCACGCGGTGGTGCCGGCAGGTGGAGCTGCGAGGGGAACCTGAGGGACGAGATCGTCCGGGGCGCCGCTCGACGGCGGCGCGGGGGTCGCTCAGCGGCGACAGCAGAGGCGACGACACGCACCCGCCACGGCCGCAGCCGTGGTGGTGAGGTCGTCGCGCATGCCGCCATGGCAGCACACGATGCCCACGCCTCGGAACGCCATCTCCCCTGGTGAGACGGAGTCGTCCGCGTCCGCGCGTAGGGTCGGCCCGTGATCCGCTCGTTCGTCCAAGAGTTCGCCTTCGACCCCGCCGTCGTCCAGCTCAACCACGCGTCGTTCGGCGCACCGACCCGTGCGGCGCTGACCTGGCACGACGCGGTGCGACGGGCCGGCGAGGCGGACACGTCCACGTCGCTGGGGGTGGCCCTGCAGGACGACCTGCGGCGGGTGGGTGCCGTGGTCGCGGGACTGATCGGCGCGGACCCGGCCGACGTCGCGATCGTGACGGCGTCGACGGAGGCGTCCGGGGCGCTGTCGACGTCCCTGCCCCTGGCGGCCGGCGACGTCGTGGCGCTGACCGACGGCGAGTACGAGTCGGTGATCCGCGCCTGGCAGGTGCGTGCCGAGGCGGTCGGCGCGACGGTGCTGCGGCTGCCGCTGCCGGTGCCGGCAACCTCCGCAGCGGTGACCGACCTGTTCACAGCCCTGCCGGCGCGGACCCGGTACGTGGTGCTCAGCTCGATCACGTCGTCCACCGCCCTGCGCATGCCGGTGGCGGAGGTCGCCCGCCTCGCGGCGGATGCCGGGGCGACGATGGTGGTCGACGCGGCCCACTCCGTCGGCCACGAGCCGCTGGACGTGTCGACCCTCGGCGCCGCCGCCGTGTACGGGTCGCTGCACAAGTGGCTGCCGGTGCCGCGGCCGCTCGGCTTCCTCTGGGTGGACCGGGCCCTGGTCGACGTCGTGCGGCCGGCAGCCGTCGCGCTGCACCTCGACGAGCCGCTGCTGCAGCGGTTCGGCTGGCGCGGCACGTGGGACCCGGCGCCGGTCCGCGGGCTGGAGCGGGCGCTCGACGAGTGGCGGACGTGGGACGACGGCGGCCGGCTCGATGCTGCCGCGGCGCTGGCCGACCGCGCCGACCAGCTGCTCACGGACCTCGGCTGGGTGCCGACCGGTGAGCCCTCGATGCGCCCGGCCCGGCTGCGCGGCTTCGTCGTCCCGACGCCGCTGCCCGTGCTGCGGGAGGCGCTGGCGGCCGCCGGGGTGCGGCTGTGGACCGGCGCCCTGCCGGACGGCCGCACGGCCGCTCGTCTGGCGACGCACGTCTACACCGACGAGACGGACCTGCACCGCCTGGCAGCCACCGCCCGCACCCTCCCCTGACCCGCCTGGCTCCGGCCCGAGATTGCGCCCTGCGCCAGCCGGTCCGCGCTGAGATGAGCACCTCGCACCGAGATGAGCACTTCCAACTGCTCATCTCGGTGCGAAAGTGCTCAGCTCGCGGCGCGCGGGAGCGGGATCGGGTCGGCGCGCGGGAGCGGGATCGGGTCGGCGCGCGGGAGCGGGATCGGGTCGGCGCGCGGGAGCGGGATCGGCCGCGGCGAGGTCGACGGCTGCGGCGGGCGGCTGACGGGACGGGAATCATGGGACGTCCCGTGCGGTTCGCTCTGCACGTGAGCCTCCTCTTCGCGCCGCTGACCCTGCGCGGCACCACCGTCCGCAACCGTGCCTGGCTGTCGCCGATGTGCCAGTACTCCGCCGTCGACGGCGTGCCCAACGACTGGCACCTGGTGCACCTCGGCGCCCGTGCCGCCGGCGGTTTCGGCCTGGTGCTGACCGAGGCGACCGCCGTGACCGCCGACGGCCGGATCAGCCCCCAGGACACCGGCTTGTGGAACGACCAGCAGACCGCCGCCTGGGCGCGCATCACCGACGTGATCCACGCACGCGGCGCCGTGGCGGGCGTGCAGCTGGCCCACGCCGGCCGCAAGGCGTCCACGTTCCGCCCGTTCCACGAGGGCCACGGCAGCGTCCCGGTCCCGGACGGCGGCTGGGGCACCGTCGCCCCGTCGGGTGTGGAGTTCCCCGGCTACGAGGCCCCGCGCGAGCTGTCCGACGACGAGGTCGCCGCGATCCCGGCCACGTTCGCGGCCGCCGCCCGCCGCGCGCTGGACGCCGGCTTCGACGTCGCCGAGGTGCACGCCGCGCACGGGTACCTGCTGCACCAGTTCCTCTCACCGCTGTCCAACCACCGCACCGACCGCTGGGGTGGGTCACCCGAGAACCGGGTGCGCCTGCTGCACCAGGTGGTGGACGCCGTCCGCGCGGTGTGGCCGGACGAGCGGCCGGTGGTGGTGCGGCTGTCCGCGACCGACTGGACCGAGGGCGGCCTGACGGTGGACGACGTGGCCGAGGTGGCCCGCGGACTGGCCGCCCGTGGCGTCGACCTGGTCGACGTGTCCACCGGCGGCAACGTGCCGGCGCAGATCCCCGTCGGCCCCGGGTACCAGGTGCCGGCCGCCCGCCGCATCCGCGAGGTGTCCGGTCTGCCGGTGTCCGCCGTCGGGCTGATCAGCGCCGCGACGCAGGCCGAGCAGGTGCTGGTCGAGGGCTCGGCCGACGCCGTCATGATCGCCCGCGCGGCGCTGCGCGACCCGTCGTGGGCGCTGCACGCGGCCGCTGAGCTGGGCGTGACCCTGCCGACCCTCGAGCACGTCGGTGCCGACGCCCGCGTCGCGCCGGGTCAGCCGACCGGCTGGCCGGTGCAGTACGAGCGGGCGGTGCGCTCCTGACGCGCTGACGCCGGAGCCCGCGCCCTCGCGGTGCGCACGGCGTCGAGCGCGCGGACGTCGACCGGACCAGGACGCCACGGAGGCCGCCCGCTGAGCGGGCGGCCTCCGCCGTCGGCGGTCGAGAGCCGCGTGCACGGGTCGGGACCCGCGTCTGTCCGGGTCCGAGGACCCGAGCTGGTGGACCGGTCAGCGACCGGAATCCCTGCCGGGGCTGTCCTCCGGCACCTCGTAGCCGGTCTCCGGCAGCGGCAGCCCGTCCGGGCCGGTGCCCGACCGCGGGCCGGGGCTGTCCTCCGGCACGTCGACCCGGTCCTCCGGCACCGGCACCCCGCCGACCGTCCCGGACGCAGGACCCGGGCTGTCGATCGGCACCTCCTCGAGCAGCTCGTCCTCCGGCACACCCAGGGGTCCCGTGCCGGACCGCGGGCCCGGGCTGTCCTCCGGCACCGAGCCGACCCACTCCTCGCCCTGGCCGGCGGCCGTCCGACGACGCAGCAGCTCCTCCTCGGGCGTCACCGGCTCCTCGTTGATGCTCACCACACGCCTCCATCAGATCGGTCGTGCACTGGTTGCTCGTTGCGGTGCCGGGCACGGTCGGCGGCCCTCTCGGCCGGCGGCCGGCTCGTCATCGGCGCCCTGTCCCCCGTCGTCCCCCGACGGGTCACGCGCGGGCCGACGGGCCCGCGTCCGTCTCGGGGACGTCCGCGACGTCGGGGTCCAGCTCGTCCGCGCGGCGGAGTCGCTCGTCGACCGAGGCCCGGCTCTCGTCCAGGCCGTCCGAACGGACCTGCGCCTCCTGCTGCAGCCGCGCGGCCTCCGCCGCCCGCGTCTGCGCCTCGGCCTGCGCCAGCCGAGCGTGCGCGTCCACGCGGGCCGCCTCCGCCTCGCGCCGCTGCAGCTCGATCCGGTCCGCCTCGGCGTCCTCACGGATCCGCTGCGCCTCGGCACGGCGCCGGTCCTCGGCACCCGCGGACCGCGACCGCGCGATCCAGATGCCGAGCAGGATCAGCACCACGACGACAACGAGCACGATCCACAGGGTCTGGTTCATCGTCACGCGCCTCCCTCATCTCGCTGGTCCCCCGGCGTCTTCGATTGGACGCGCCGGTCTGCAGACCCGCAACCGGAGAAGACGTCTGCCCTGGTCAGCGACGTGGGCCTGCGCGGGCCTACGTGGAGCGTCGCGGCTGGCCGTCGGCGGTCAGGACGACGGCCAGCCCGAGGGTGGCGCCACCGAAGCCGGGGGCGTGTCGGTGGTCCGGACGACGATGATTCCGGCCGCCGACGGCGGTCGATCCGATGAACGGGGGCGGTCCGCCTCCACGACGCGAGGAGCTCGACATGTCCGTGGTGCTCAACCCGTACCTCTCGTTCCGTGACAACGCCCGCGAGGCGATGGAGTTCTACCGGTCGGTGTTCGGCGGCGACCTGCGGGTCAGCACGTTCGACGACTACCACGCCAGCCCGGACCCGTCGGAGGGCGGCAAGGTGATGCACGCGATGCTCGACACACCGTCCGGCCTCACGCTGATGGCGGCGGACACGCCGAACTCGATGCCGCTGCCGGAGGCGTCGGCGTTCTCCATCTCGCTGAGCGGCGCCGCGTCCGACGACGAGGAGCTGCGGCGCTACTGGGCCGGCCTCTCCGAGGGCGGCACGGTCACCACGCCCCTGGAGAAGGCGCCGTGGGGGGACGCGTTCGGCATGTGCGTCGACAAGTTCGGCGTCACGTGGCTGGTGAACATCGCCGGGGAGGAGACGCCGTCGGCCTGACGGCGTGTCAGCGGCGGGACCGCAAAACACTCCCGTCACACGGCCTGGCTATCGTGGCGGACGACCCTGGTCGACGCAGTCGGCCGACCGGGCCGTCCGCCGTGCCCGGCCTCCCGCAGGACCGGTCACGGGCAGCCCTCGACGAAGGACCCGTCATGAGCACCGGCGTTCTGGTGATGATCGACCGACCCGCACTCGGGCAGACCGGTGACGGTCCTGCGTTCCGCGCCGCAGCCGCCGACTCCCCGCAGCTGCGCGTCACCGACCTGGGCGCCACCCGCGGCGACGGCATCTTCGAGACGGCCGCGATCCGCAACGGCCGGGTGCAGGCGTCCCGGGAGCACCTGGAGCGGTTCGCCCGCTCGGCGGCGATGCTCGACCTACCGTCGCCGGACCCGGACGTCTACCGCGCCGCGATCGAGCTGGGCATCAGCCTGCTCCCGGACGCCTCGGACGCCTCGGTGAAGTACGTGCTGACCAGGGGCGACGAGCACGACGCCGCCACCGGACCCACCGGCTGGGCGTTCCTGGACGCCAGCGAGGACTTCTCCGACGCGCGCGAGCGCGGCATCGGCATCGCGCTGCTGTCCCGCGGCTACGCCCTCGACGTCGCGGAGACCGCACCCTGGCTGCTGCAGGGCGCCAAGACGCTCTCCTACGCCGTGAACAAGTCGGCGCTGCGCGAGGCCGCCCGTCGCGGTGCCGAGGACGTGCTGTTCACCACCACCGACGGCTACGTGCTCGAGGGCCCGACGTCCAGCGTCGTGCTGCGGCTCGGCGACGAGCTGGTGACCACCCCGCCGGACGCCGGCGTGCTGCCCGGCACCACGCAGCAGGGCATCTTCGAGTACGCGCAGAGCCTCGGCCTGCGGACGGCGTTCCGCGACCTCCGCGTCGAGGAGATCGCCGACGCCGACGCGCTGTGGCTGACGTCGTCCGTCCGGCTCGCCGTGGCGGTGCGGGCGGTCGACGGTCAGGAGCGGCCGGCGGACCTCGAGCTGACCCGGAAGATCAACGAGTACCTGATCTCCCGCACCGACTGACGCACCGCCCCTCAGCCGGCGGTGAACCGCTCGCTGCGGAGGGTCGCGCCGGCGAGCCACTCGTCGTCCACCTGCGTCCCGAGGCCCGGCTCGGTCGGCACGGTCACGCGACCGGCGCGGGCGACGACCGGCGGCACGACGACGTCGCGCGCGTAGTACTTGTCCGACCCGGAGACGTCGGACGGCAGCGTGAACCCCGGCAGCGCCGACAGCGCCACGTTGGCGTACCGGCCGACGCCGAACTCGTGCATCCCGCCGCACCACACCGGCCACCCCGCGGCCTGCGCGGCGTCGTGGGCGGCGACCGCCGCGGTCAGCCCACCCATCCGGGACACCTTGATGTTGAGCACCCGCCCGGCCTGCAGGTGCACCGCGAGCGCCAGGTCGGCCAGGGTCTCCACCGACTCGTCGAGGCAGACGGGCGTGCCGACCGACGCGGCGAACCGCGCGTGCGCCAGCAGGTCCCGCGGCGCGAACGGCTGCTCGATCATCGTCAGCCCGTACCCGTCGAGCGCCCGCAGCGCCGCGAGGTGCTCGTCGGACTCCGTGTAGACGCCGTTCGCGTCGACGTGCACGTCGAGGTCCGGCCACGCCGCCCGGACCGCCCGCACCGGCTCGACGTCCCACCCGGGCGCGATCTTCAGCTTGACCCGCGGGTAGCCGTGGCCGACGTGCACCGCGACCTGTGCCAGCAGCTCGTCGACGGTCGGCTCGATGCCCAGCGACACCCCGGCCACCACCTCGGTGCGCGTCCCGCCGAGCGCGGTGGCCAGCGGCACCCCTGCGGCACCGGACCACAGCGTCCACGCCGCCATGTCGACGCCGGCCTTGGCGAACTCGTTCCCGCGCACCCGCCGCCACAGCGCGGAGACCTGCGCCGGGTGGTCCCACGTCGCCCCGAGCACCGCGGGCAGCAGGTAGCCGGCGGCGACGGTCCAGCAGGTGTCGACGTTCTCGGCGTTGTAGTACGGGGCCGCCGGCGAGGCGATCTCGCCCCAGCCGGCCGCGCCCGACTCGTCCTCGAGGCGCACCAGGACGTGGTCGAGGTGACCCTTGCGGTGCGAGCTCGTCTGGAACTCGTGCACCAGGTCCAGGCGGACCAGGTGCAGGCTGGCGGCGACCACGCGCACGGCGGCTCCTTCGGGTGGGTCGGGGCACGCCACGACCGGAGGGTTCGCGGCTCGCCGCCGCTACAGGTAGAGGTCCAGGTCTGCGGCTAGCTCGTCGCGGGCGGCGATCCGGCGGCGGGCCCCCTTGGCGGAGGCCGCCGCGAGGGTCGCGAGCAGGTGCGACACGGCGACGACGGCGGTGGGCGAGTCGGCGAAGGACGCGGAGTCGGTGGTCACCACGACGGTCTGGTGGGCGATCGAGGCCAGCGGCGCGTCCACGTCGTCCGTGATGGCGACCAGCGTGCCGCCCGCGGCGACGAACGCCCTGGCCAGCGCCACGGTCTCGCGGCGGTACCGGCGGAAGGAGAACGCCACCAGCACGTCGGTCGGAGCCACCTCGGCGAGCACGTCGAGGGCGCGCACGGTCGCGTCGTCCACCAGGTGCACGTGCGACAGCCCGACGGACAGGTCCGCCGCGAGCAGCGTCGCGTAGGCCAGCGACTTGGCGGTCCCCGCGACGTACCGGCGACGAGCGGCGACGACGAGCGCGGCGGCCTGCGGCAGCGAACCCTGCTCGACCACGGCGGCGAGCGCGACGGGCAGGTGCGCCGTCTCCTGGCCGACCACCCGCCGGATCAGCACCTCGGCCGAGGGGCGGCCGGCCAGCCGCTGCGCGAAGCGCTCGTCGGGGCTGTCCGGCCCGTGCCCGACGGCGCGTTCCCCGGCGGGCTCGGCCGCGGTCGACCCGGACGCGTCCGACCGTGCCCCGGTCCGCGGGTGCGGCGCCCCCGCGCCACCGGCAGCCGTCCGCCCGCCGGCGGCGGAACCCGCCCCGGCGCCCGCGGCCGGGGTCGCGACGCCCTGCTGCCGCAGCGTCGTCGTGCTGGTCATCAGCTCTCCCTCTCGAACCGGTACACGCTGGTCGCCACGTCGAGCCGGCGGCACGACACGGCGACGCGGCCCTCGTCGATCAGCGCCCCCAGCGCCTCGCGCAGCCGCGCCCGCACCGTGGCCGCCGCGGCGGGGTCGGCCGCGGCCAGCTCGCCGATGCGCGCCGGGAGGGGAAGGTACACCGACCCGTCGGCCCGCACCGGCACCCCCCAGTGCCGCCCCTCGGCGGAGACGGCCGGCGGCGGCGGGTCGGTGTGGCCCACGCCGGCGGTGGTCGGCGTCGTGTCGGTGACGTCCCACTCGACCACCAGCCGGTCCGACTCGGGCCCGTAGAAGTCCGGGTGGAACCAGCGCGCCCGGGCGCCGAGCACGTCGAGGTTGAAGTGGGCGTTGCGCGCGATCGCCGGGTCGTACGCCCAGCGCATGTGCCGGGCGCCGTGCTCGAGCGCGATGCGCGCCTGCTCCCGCTTGAGGCGACGGCCGAGCCCCCGGCCCTGCGCGGAGGCGTGCACCACCGCCGCCTGCGAGTAGTGGTAGGCCGTGCCGTCCCGGTCGACGCCCGGGAACCCGTACGCGAACGCGACCACGTGACCGTCCGGGGTGAGGACGCCGACCACCGACCCGCCGTTCGCTGCCAGTGCCGACAGCAGCCGGGGGTTCACGCCGTGCGCCGGGTCGGTGTACCCGAACACCTCCCGGTACAGCTGGGCGGCCTCCTGCAGCAGCACCGGGTCGGACATGCCGGTGACCAGCAGCCCGTCGTCGTCCGGCACGCTGGCAGGCACGCTGCCCGGCACTCCCCGCTCTGCTGCCCCGTCTGCTGGCACCGCACCCACCGTCCCGACGTCCTCGACCGCACGGCGCCGCACGGTCGCACGGCCCCGGCCAACGGCGCTGGCGGCTGATCCGGCATCATACGTCGCGTTCGTCGTACTCGTTACGCTCGTTGCCTCGGGATCAGGACGGGCATACGTTTCCTATCCATGACCACCGACCTCGGTGCCGCCCTGCGCGACGCCACGCTGGCGTCCGCCGACGCCGACCTGGAACGCCTCGTCGCCTACGCCCGTCACGAGACGCCCACCGGCGACCGCGACGCGATCGACGCCTTCGCCGACACGGTGGCCACCGACGCCGTCGCCCTCGGCGCGACCGCCCGGCGGCTGCCGCTGCCGCACGGCGACGCCCTGCTGGTGGAGCACCCCGGCAGCGGCGCCCGTGCCGACCTGCGTCCCGCCCTGCTGCTGGGGCACCTGGACACCGTGCACCCGGTCGGCTCGCTGGCCGGTGCCGTCCCGCTGCACACCGCGGGCGAGCTGCTGCACGGGCCGGGCGTGCACGACATGAAGGGCGGCCTGGTGGTGGTGCTCGCCGCCTGGGCGGCCCTGGCGGCGGTCGGTGCGCCCGCCCGCGCGGTGCGCCTGCTGCTCACGCCCGACGAGGAGATCGGCTCCCCCAGCTCGGGACACCTGGTCACCGCCCAAGCCGGTCAGGTCGCCTACGCGCTGGGCCTCGAGCCGCCGCACCGGGACGGCGCCCTGAAGACGTCCCGCCGCGGGTCGACGCGGTGGCGGCTGCAGGTGACCGGCCGTGCCGCGCACGCCGCGCTCGACCCGGAGTCCGGGGTGAACGCGATCGACGAGCTGGTGGACCAGCTGCTGGTGCTGCGTGCCGTGGCGGCGGAGCATCCGGACGTGCTGGTCAACGTCGGCACGGTGGACGGCGGTGGGCGCACCAACGTCGTGCCGGATGCCGCCGAGGCGGAGGTGGGGCTGCGGTTCGTCGACGCCGCCACCGAGACGGTGGTGCTCGACCGGTTGGCGACGCTCCGGCCGGTGCGGGACGGGGCTGTGGTCGCCCCACGGGTCGTGTCCCGACGGCCGGCCTGGGGTCCCAGCACCGCCACGGAGCGGCTGCTCGAGGCGGTGGCCGAGGCGGGGCGGACGGTCGGTCAGGACGTCGTCGGCCGCCCGGCCGCCGGTGCCGCCGACACCAACCTCTCGGGCGCCGCGGGCATCCCGTCGCTGGACGGCTTCGGTCCGGTGGGAGGCGGCGCCCATGCCGCCCACGAGCACGTGCTGATCGCGTCCCTGGCGCAGCGCGCCGCCCTGCTGGCGGCGGTCCTCGCGACCGCCTGACGTACCCCCACCCCCAGCGGGGCCGAGACGAGCACATCGGACCCGACCTGAGCACTTCTGCGTGCTCATCTCGGTGCGATGCGCTCATCTCGCACGGATACGCCCACCCGCACCGTGAGCCGCGACGGCCGAGTGGGCCGAAGGGCCCACCCCATCGGGCAGCGGGATGGCAACGGGCTCGCGAGCCGACGCCTCGTCGTGAAGTACTGGGCCTATCGTCCCGGGACCCCCGTGCGACCAGGTGCGAGCCTGCCGAGCATGGCCGTCACCCGCGTGGTCCGCACCGTCCGGCACGATCCTGCGGACCGGCCCCTGCTGGTCATCTGGGAGGCCACGCGCGCCTGCGCCCTGTCCTGCGTGCACTGCCGCGCGGAGGCCCACCCGGCCCGTGACCCGCGCGAGCTCGACACCGACGAGGCCACCGAGCTGATGCGCCAGGTCGCGTCCTTCGGCAAGCCGTCGCCGATCTTCATCATCACCGGCGGCGACTGCTTCGAGCGGCCGGACCTCTTCGAGCTGGTGCGCCGCGGCCGCGAGCTGGGCCTCTCGATGGCGGTGTCACCGTCCGGCACGGCCAAGCTGGACCGGGCCGCGCTGATCGGGCTGCAGGAGGCGGGCGTCACCGCGATGTCGCTGTCGCTGGACGGGGCGACGGCGGCGGTGCACGACGGGTTCCGCCGGGTGCCCGGCACCTTCGACCGGACGGTGTCGGCCTGGGAGACGGCCCGCGAGCTAGGGCTGAAGGTGCAGGTCAACTCGACGATGTCGAGCCGCACCGTGCACGAGCTGCCGGACCTGGCCCGGCTGGTCCGCGAGCACGGCGCCATGACGTGGAGCGCGTTCATGCTGGTGCCGATGGGCCGCGGCGTGGACCTCGGGGTGCTCAGCCCGCAGCAGGCCGAGGACGTCATGAACTACCTGTACGACCTGGGGCCGTACGTGCCGGTCAAGACGACCGAGGGCCACCACTTCCGCCGCGTCAACCTGCAGCGCCACGTGCTCGAGCAGAGGGGGGTCGACCACGTGAGCGCGCTGGGCCTCGGGGACCTGTACCGGGAGCTGACCGAGCGCACCGCGGCGTTCGGCTGGGGCGACGGCGACCGCAACCGCCGCCCGCCGGTGAACGTGAACGCCGGGTACGGGTTCGTGTTCGTCTCGCACACCGGCACCGTGCACCCGTCGGGCTTCCTGCCCGTCTCGGCCGGCGACGTGCGCGAGCAGCCCCTGCCGAAGATCTACCGCACGTCCCCCCTGTTCACCGGCCTGCGCGACGAGCACCGCCTGACCGGCCGGTGCGGCGACTGCGAGTTCGGCCGGGTGTGCGGCGGCTCCCGGTCCCGGGCCTACGCCACGTCCGGCGACCCCTACGCCGAGGACCCGCTGTGCGGGTACCAGCCGGGCAGCTTCCCGTTCGCGGACGACGTCACCGCGCTGCTGGCATCGTGAACGCCGTGCGGCAGACGCCCGTCTACTACTACTCGTCGGCCTCCGGCCTGGTCCGTTCCTTCGCCGAGCGTCTGGGCCGCCCGGTGTTCAACCTCGCCGAGCGCGAGCACCGCCGGTCGCGGGTCGACGGTCCGTGGGTGCTGCTCACGCCGAGCTACAAGACGGGCAACGAGGCGAACGACACCATCCCCGAGGGCGTGCACCGCTTCCTCAACGACGAGCACAACCGCCGGCTGATGGTGGGCGTGATGGGGTCCGGCAACCGCAACTTCGGCCGGTACTACCAGATGGCCGCCCGCCAGATCGCGGAACAGTCCGGCCGGCCGATGCTGTTCGAGTTCGAGCTGGCCGGCACGCCGTGGGACGTCGAGGAGTGCCGCCACCTCCTCGAGGACCTCGACGTGGCGCTCGCGGCCCGCCACGATGGGCAGCCCGAGGAGCGACCGACCGGGGACTGACCGGCGACCGACCGCAGGAGGGCGCGATGACCACGTCCCGCCCTGCGGCCTCGCATCCCGCGGGGAGCGGTGCGACCGGCACCAGCACCGGCATGCTGGCCGACGCGTGGCACTCGCTGTCCGGTGACCCGCAGCTGCTGCCGCTGGTGCACGTGACCGGAGAGAACACCGACCTGCTCTCGTCCACCACGGCCTGCACGGCCGCGATGGTGGCCGCGGTGGCGGCCGCCACCCTCGCCGCCTCGGCTCTGGGCGCTGCGCGCACCGGCAGGCCGGCCGGGTCCGTCGTCGTCGACGCCGAGCACGTCGCCGTGGCGGCCCGCAGCGAGCGGTACGCGCTCCTCGAGGGGACCGCACCTCCGGACACCCTGTTCGCGCCCCTGTCCCGGTTCTGGCGCACCCGCGACGGCTGGCTGCGCCTGCACACCAACTACCCGTGGCACCGGGACCGTGCGCTGCAGGTCCTGGGCTGCGCCGACGACCGCGACGCCGTGGCGGTCGCCGTGGCGGAACGGTCCGGGGAGGAGCTCGAGGAGGCCCTCGCTGCGGCGGGTGCGCTCGGCTTCGCCGTCCGGACGCGCGAGCAGTGGGCCGAGCACCCCCAGGGACGCGCCGTCGCGGCGCTGCCGCTCGCGACGTCCCGGGCCGCGAACGGTCCGTCCCGCCCACCCGCGCCGGCCCGCGACGGCACCGCCCTGCTGCACGGCATCCGGGTGCTGGACCTCACCCGCGTGATCGCCGGCCCCGTCGCGACCCGCACGCTCGCGGCATGGGGTGCCGACGTGCTGCGCGTCGACAGCCCGCACCTGCCGGAGATCGCCGCGCAGGCGCTCGACACGCTCCCGGGCAAGCGCAGCACCCTGCTCGACCTGGCGGCCGTGGGCGACCGCCAGCGGTTCGAGGAGCTGCTCGCCCTCGCCGACGTGGTGGTGCACGGGTACCGCCCGGGTGCGCTGGACCGGTACGGCCTCTCGTCCGCCGAGCTGGCGGAACGGCACCCGCACCTGTCCGTCGTCCAGGTGTCCGCGTGGGGGCCCGACGGCCCGTGGGCGGGACGACGAGGCTTCGACTCGCTGGTCCAGTGCCCCACCGGCATCGCCGCCGCCGAGGGGCACGACGGCCCGGCCCGCAGCCCTGCCGGCGCAGGTGCTGGACCACGCCACGGGCTACCTCGCGGCGGCCGCCGCGGCGCTGTCGCTGACCGGGGTGGTCCGGGGTGAGCCCGCCCGGCACACCCGGCTGTCCCTCGCCCAGACGGCGCACTGGCTGCAGCAGGCCGGGCCGGTGGACCGCCGGCCGGAGCAGGCCGTGGACCCGACGCCCTACCTGACCTCCCTGGCGGGTCCGTCCGGACGCGTGCGCGTGGTCGCTCCGCCCGGCGCCGTCGGCGACGTGCGTCCGGGATGGCGCGCCACGACGGAGATCGGCCGCGACGACGCGCGGTTCAGCGACCGGTGACCGTCCACCGGCCGCCGGCCAGGTCGATCAGCCGCGGCAGGATCGTGTCGCCGTGCACCCGCAGCCCGTCGTGCAGGTACTCGTTGGTCACCCACACCTGCGTGTTGCCCATCCCCGCCGCGGTGCCGAGGGCCAGGTCCAGGTCCACGTAGGGGTCGTCGAAGTACTGCACCGCGGCGACCGGCACCTCGTTGGCGGCCAGCACCTCCGGGTCGTACAGGCGCGGCCAGTGGGTCCGGGAGGCCAGCTCCTCGGCCACCGCCTTGAACGGGCGCAGCGCCGGGATCTCGTCGTACATGAACGGCAGGATCGCCTCGCCGGTCAGCTGCAGGGGGCGCTGGTCGGGCGCGTACTCCGGGTGCTGCGCCTGCTCGGCGGCGGCCGCCCAGCCGCCCGCCCGGCGGCCCTGGTGGTAGATCACCTCCTGCAGCACCGCGTACAGCGGGTTGCTGTCGAAGGACGTCCGGTGCGCCACCTCGGCGGCGAACGCCGCCGAGACCCGTCCGTCGGCGTCCAGCGCCGTGTCCAGCAGCCAGTGCAGGTCGTCGACCCCGGTGCTCATGCCCAGCGGCATGCCGAGCATCTGCAGCCGCTGCACGCTCAGCGTCGACCCGTCCGGCAGCCGCACACCGCCGTCCGCGACCTCGTCGGCCACCCGGTCCAGCACCTGCACGTCACCGGGGAAGGTGCGCGCCAGCTCCGAGCACCGGGCCAGCTGCCGCGGGTAGGTGCGGGCGTACACCTCCTCCGCCGTGGCCTCGACGCCCGGCAGGCCGCCGGTGACGTAGCAGGCGTCGAGCGCGTGGGCGTGCCGGGACAGGTACGCCAGCGTGAGGAACCCGCCGTACGACTGGCCGAGCGTCGACCACCGGCGGCCGCCGAACACCGTGCGCCGCAGGTGCTCCGCGTCGAGCACGATCGAGTCCTGCCGGAAGCAGCTGAGGTAGTCGGCGGCGGTCGCGGCGTCGTCGAACCCGCTGATCACCCGGCCGTCCACCCGCGACGAGCGCCCGGTGCCGCGCTGGTCCAGCAGCACCACGCGGTGGGTGCGCAGGGCGGTCAGCCACCAGCCGCCCGCCGGCATCGGCCGCGGGCCCGCCCCGCCGGGACCGCCCTGCAGGAACAGCAGCAGCGGCAGGTCCTCGCCGGCGCGCACCGGGTCGACGATCTCCCGGGCGAACACCTCGATGGCCCCGAACCGGTGCGGGTCGTCCCAGTCGACCGGCACCTCGATGCGGTGCTCACGGACGCGAAACCCGGTCATGTCGTAGATGTGGGGTGCCGGACGCTCCTCGTTCACCTCGTCAGGCTATCCATGTGCCTGGCGGGCGGCGCCGACCAGGAGGAACGTGGGTCCATGGCAGACGAGGACATCCACCGCATGATCGACACCCCTGCCGCCCGACAGGCCGCCCTCTACGAGAGGACCGACGGCCGCGAGGGCAACACGATGAAGGGCCTGCCCATCGTCGTCGTCACCAACACCGGCGCCCGCACGGGAGCCGTCCACAAGACCCCCGTGATGCGCGTCGAGCACAACGGCCGCTACGCCGTGGTCGCCTCGAAGGGCGGGGCGCCGCAGCACCCCCGGTGGTACCACAACCTGGTGAAGCACCCGGAGGTGCAGCTCCAGGACGGTCCGCACCGCCGCACGTACCTGGCGCACGAGGCGTCCGGTGCCGAGCGGGAGGAGTGGTGGGCGCGGGCGGTCCAGGCGTTCCCGGACTACGCCGCGTACCAGAAGCGGACCGAGCGGCAGATCCCGGTCTTCGTCCTGGTGCCGACCTCGGACGACTGACGCCCCGACCCGCCGCACGAGGCGGTCCGACGACGGACGACGGCGGCCGGCCGCGCTGGGACTCCGCGCGGTCGTCGTCGCGCGCTGCCGGCCCGGCGCGCGGTCACGGCGACGGGTAGTCGCCGAGCCCCGTCCGCAGCAGCGCGACGGCCCGCTCCCCTTCGCGCCGCACGTCCCGGGCGAGGCGGCGCACGTCCGGGTCGTCGTCGACCAGCCGGCTGCGCACGTAGTCGAGCAGCACGGCATGGAGCCCGATCAGGGTGCGCGCCGCGAGCCGCGGGCGCAGGTCGTCGGGACCGGCGCCCGTCTCCGCCGCCAGCACCCCGGCCAGCGAGTCGGTGTAGCGGGCGAGGATCTGCCGCTCGCGGGCCAGCAGCGCCGGGCTCGTGGCGATGACGCGTGAGATGGCGAGCAGCGCCTGCTGCGCCTCGGGGTCGTCGGTGGCGAGCAGCCCGCGCGGCGTGGTGACGAACGCAGCGAAGGCGTCCAGCACGGACGTGCCGCGAGGACGGGTGCGGACGGCGTCGAGCAGCTCCTGCTCGAACGCCTCCATGCCGTGGTAGACGAGGTCTTCCTTGGTGGTGAAGTAGTTGAACACCGTCGCCTCGGAGACGTCCGCCGCCCGGGCGATCTCCGCCACGCTCACCGCCTCGAAGCCGCGCTCGCACGCCGGCGACGGCGACAGGCCGCCGTCTTCCGGGTGGTGAACGTGCCGATGCGGCTGGTGCTCGGCCTGCCGTTCCGCACGCCGCTCAGCAGGCAGCTGATGCTGGTGCGCCACGTCGGCCGCACGACGGGACGGGTCTACCGGCAGCCGGTCAGCTACGTGACCGAGGGTGCCGACCTGCTGACGCCCGGCGGCGGCCGGTGGACGGCGAACCTGCGTGACGGCGTCCCGGTGGTGCTCCACCTGCGGGGGCGTGATGTGACGGCCCGCCCCGAGCTCGTGGCCGACGTCGACGAGGTGGACCGGCTGCTCGGCGTGATGGCCCGCGCCAACCCGCGTCTGGAGCGCTTCGTGCCGCTGCCCCGGGATGCCGACGGGCGGCTGGAGCGCGGGCCGCTCACCGCCGCGGTGCAGCACGGGTTCCGCGTGGTCCGCTGGCACCTGGACGCCGATGCCTCGCAGTGAGGGCGTGGGCGCGTCCGTCGGGACGCCCCGCACCGCGCACCGCTCAGGCCGCCGCGCCTCAGGTCACCGCGCCCCCGGTCAGCCGAGCAGCGCCTTCCACGCCCCCACGCCGATCACGCCGGCGACGATCGGCGCCACCACCGGCACCCAGGCGTACCCCCAGTCCGAGCCGCCCTTGTGCTTCAGCGGCAGCAGCTGGTGCACGATGCGCGGCCCGAGGTCACGCGCCGGGTTCAGCGCGGGGCCCGTGGGGCCGCCGAGGCCTGCGACCAGCGCCCACACCAGGAACCCGAGCGCCATGTGGGACACGCCGGGCTCGTTCGTCGCGAACGGTGACTTGACGATCGCCAGCGCGCAGAAGAACAGCACGAACGAGCCGAGCAGCTCGTTGGCGAACCCGTTGGACCGGCTGCGCACCGCGTTGATCGTGGAGAACGTCCCCAGGATGTCGTCCGGGTCGGTGGTGCGGTCGTAGTACGGCTTGTGGGTGGCGACGATGGCCAGCTGACCGGCCATCGCGCCGAGCAGCTGCGCGCCGATGTACGCGGGCACCTGCGACCACGGGAACAGCCCCCACACCGCCAGGCCGAGGGTGAACGCCGGGTTGATGTGGTTGCCGCTCACCTTGCCGAACATCAGGGCCGGGATCATGACGCCGAACCCGTAGCCCATGGCGATCAGGCTCCAGCCGGCGCGGTACCCCTTCGAGCCCGTGAGGTGCACGTTCGCCACCGAGCCGTTGCCCAGGATGATGAGGATCGCCGTCCCGAGGAACTCCGCGACCAGCCGGGTCCACAGCGTGTAGTCGCCCATGGCGACAGCGTGGCAGAACCCGGATCAGCGGTGCGGGCGAAGTGCGTGCGGGCGAAGTGCGTGCGGGCGCGGTCAGCGCCGCGCCGGGACGCCCTGCTCGGCCGAGCGGGCCGCCTCCTCCACCCGCGCCGCGCGCGTGTCCGGGCGCCGTGCCGTCACGATCCAGGTGAGCACCACCTTGCGCGCGCCCGGACCGAACCCGTCCCAGTGCTCCCGTGCGCCCGGGCGCGCGGCGAGCGCGGCCTCGAGATCGGGCGGGACGACGAGCGCCTCGACGTCGTCCAGCAGCGCCCAGGACCCGTCGGCCTGCGCCGCCTCGATCACCGCGGCACCGGCGGGCGTCATGCGACCCGCCTCCTGAACCCGCGCCACCCGCTCCTTGGACAGCCGCGACCAGCCGCTGCGCGGCTTCCGGTGGGTGATCCACAGCATCGAGGTGTCCGCGTCGATCGGCGCGTACTGGCCGTCGATCCAGCCGAACGCGAGCAGCTCCTCGATCAGCTCGTCGTAGGTCGGGGCGTCGCGGTCGGGACCGGGTCGCGGCCGCACCAGCCACACGCCGGACGACGAGGCGTGGTTCTCGACGAGCCAGGCGCGCAGCTGCGCCGCGGAGCTGACGGCGACCCGGGGCGCGTCCTTCATACCGGCCATGCGCGCATCCTCGCGCCGACCACCGACGGCCGAGAAGGGGTGGCGCGACAACAGCCCTGGTCAGTGGCTCGACGGCCGGCGGGACGGCGACCGTAGGTCCCGCTCGGACGGACGCGCGGACGAGAGTCACCGCGTGACCCGTCGCCCGGCGCCGCGACGGGTGGTCGTCTGGACGGCCGTGCTCGTCGCGTGCGGCGGGTTCGGCGCCGGCGTGCCGGTGTGGACCGATGCCCGGTCGGCCGCGCGGTACCCGGTGACCGCCGACGACCTCGCCGCGGCGCGGGCGGCGCTCGGGGCACTCCCGGTGCGGCCCCCGTCGTCGTCGTCCGGGTACAGCCGCGAGCAGTTCGGCCAGGCGTGGGCCGACGTCGACCGCAACGGCTGCGACACCCGCAACGACGTGCTGCGCCGGGACCTCACCGACGTGACGCTCAAGCCCGGGACCTCCGACTGCGTGGTCCTGTCGGGCACGCTGGCGGACCCGTACACCGGCTCGGTGGTCCGGTTCGAGCGCGGCGCGGGGTCGACGGCCGTGCAGATCGACCACCTCGTCGCACTCTCGGACGCCTGGCGCACCGGCGCGCAGTCGTGGCCGGCCAGCCGCCGGGAACAGCTCGCCAACGACCCGGCCAACCTGCTCGCGGTCGACGGGCGCACCAACCAGGACAAGGGCGACGGCGACGCCGCCACCTGGCTCCCGCCCGAGCACGGCTACCGGTGCGTGTACGTGATGCGACAGGTGCGGGTGAAGGCGGCCTACGGGCTGTGGGTCACCGCCGCCGAGCGCGACGCGATCGACCACCAGCTCGACCGGTGCGTCGTCGTGCGCCGGTCGTGACGCGAGGTCCGGACGCTCGGCGGTGCGTCGTGAGCGACACCGACCTCTCGGGCGCCGCGCTGGACGTCCCCCGAACCGGGGCTCAGGGGGTCGGCGTCGCCCCGGCCGGTGCGACCACGTCGTCGCCGGCCACGGTCACGTGCACCCCCGCCGGGACCACCTCCGCGGACGTGAGCGCCAGCCCCTGCGGCAGCCCGTTCACCGGCACCTGCAACCCGGTGAGCCCCTGGCGCAGGGCTGACGGCAGCGCCGTCGTCGGGATCGTCCGGCCGTCGAGCGTCACCTTGGTGGCGTCCACCAGCAGCCGCCCCGCGTCCACCCGCGGCGTCAGGTCCACGGCGAGGTCCAGGCCCAGCACCTTGCCGGTCGCCTTCATCGCCGCACCGTCGACGCTCAGCGTCACGTCGAGGCCGGTGCGCTGCGCCACCACCTGCTGCACGGTGGACGTCGGCAGCACACCGTCGGCGCTGACGTGCCGTGCGCGATGCGGCGAGGCCACCGCGACGTCCTGCGCGCTGACGTGCACGTCCGAGGCTGCGAGGCCCTGCAGCTGCGCACCGGCGAGCGCCACGTCGACCGCCCGCACCCGACCCTGGACCAGCTGCAGCAGGAACGGCGTCTGCTCGTGGATGGTCACCTGCGGGCTGCCCGACACCGCCACCGCCCGCGACACCGCCGTGGCGATGCGCTGCTCGGCGACACCCTTGGCCACCCGGTCGCCCACCACCAGCACGACGGCGAGCAGGGCGAGCACCAGCACCGTCCCGAGCAGCCTGCGCACACGTCCGCCTCTCGTCGCCCGCGGCCGTCGGGCGGCCGGTCCGGTGCCACGGTAGGGCGCCCCGGCCCGCGGTGCCCGCCGGAGGGCGGCCTCGGGTCCGCCGGACTTCAGCCGGTCATCCGTCCATGTCGACTGTGGCGCTGCTCACAGCGGGCTCTTACGCTTGAGGTGGTGGCCGGGGGTGCGCCCGTAGGTGTCGTCCCCGAGCCGCACCGGGTCGAGCAGGACTGGGGTGACCACGATGGTGTGGGCGATGGTGCTGACGTTGGCGGTGGCCCCCGCGGTGCTCTTCAGCCTGCTGGCTATGGCCATCCCGTCCGGACGTCCGGTCCCGAGGTGGCGGCTGCGCCTGGCCGACCGGCTGGAGCGCGTGGCGCTACGGCTGCGGCACCGGCACGCGATGCCGCCGGACCCGTTCCTGGCGCTGCGCGTGCAGGAGCGGCTGGGCGCGGTGGCCAACCACGTGCGGACGCTCGAGGAGGACCCGACGGTCTACGCGCGGGCGGAGCGGATCATCGCGTCGCAGCTCGCGTACGACGAGCTGCTCGCGGAGGCGTGCTCGCTGGCCGGGGTCGAGGTGCAGCGGCATGCCAAGGGCGACCCGGCGGAGCGGTTCCGCGAGGAGGTCGAGCTCGCGTCCCGCGGCTGGACCTGGTGAGCGGCTGCCTGACGCCGTGAACCGCCATCCGCCCGTCAGCCGGCGCGGACCGTCAGCGTGCTCGAGCCGTCGGGCAGGGGACGCACCTCGATGCGGTCGGCGATCGACTGCTTGAGCGCCTCGACGTGGGACACCACGCCGACCACCCGGCCACCGGCACGCAGCCGGCCCAGCTCGGCGAGCACCTGGTCCAGCACGTGCGGGTCGAGCGAGCCGAAGCCCTCGTCGACGAACAGCGTGCCGAGGTCGATGCCGCCCGCCTCGGCCGTCACCACGTCCGCCATGCCGAGCGCCAGGCAGAGGCTGACGTAGAACGTCTCCCCGCCGGACAGGGTGCGCGGGTCTCGCGGCTGCTCGGTCAGGTGGTCGACCACCCGCATCGCCAGCCCGGTGGTGCGGGCGCGCACGTCCTCCCGCTCGTCGGACCGCACCAGCTCGTAACGACCGTCGGACATCACCCGCAGCCGCTCGTTGGCCGCGGCGACGACGTCCTCGAAGCGGCTCATCAGCACGTACGTCTGCAGCGAGAGCCTCTGGGCGTTGTCCCCGGCACCGCCGGCCAGGGTCGCGAGGCGAGCCACCGGTGCCGCCTCTGCGATGCGGCCGGTCAGCGTGGCCGCCCGGCGGACGACCACCTCACCGGCGGCGGTCGCTGCGGCGAGCCGCTCGGCAGCCACCTGCGCCGCCGCGCCCGCGGTGTCGGCGAGCTGCCGTGCTGCGGTCTCCGCCGCGGTGGCGGCCGGCACGTCCACCACCAGGTCGTCGGGCAGCGTGCCGAGCTCCGGCGCGTCGAGGGCTGCCGCGACCCGGGCGACGTCCGACCGGTAGGCCGTCACCTGCGCGTCGAGGTGGGCGACCTGGTCAGCGGGCAGCAGGGCGGCACGCGCTGCCGCGGCATCCGGGAAGCGGGCGTCGTCGAGACCCTCCGCCAGCTCCTCCGCCCGGGTCGCCGCCGTGCGGCGTGCGGCGCTGCGCAGCTCCAGCGCGTCGAGCAGCTGACGAGCCGCTTCGGCGCGTTCCACCAGCGCCGAGTGCCGCGCGGCCACCGTCGGGTGGTCGGCCCGTGCCGCCACCACCTCGGCCTCTGCGGTGTCGAGCGCGACCCGGTCGGTGAGCAGCGTCGCCTCGGCGATCGCGCGCCGGCCGGCGGTGTCGTCCCGCTGCTGCCGGCGCAGCTGCGTCTCGGTGTCGAACCGGTCCAGCTCGGCGGCCAGCCGGACGGCGTCCGCGGCCGCCGCGTCGCACTCCAGCAGCGCTGCCCGGGCCTGTGCGACGACCGCCTCGGCGGATGTCCGGTCGGTCCCGGCCACCTGTGCCGTCAGCGCCGTCACGTTGCCGCGGAGCTCACCGGCACGTCCGGCGAGGCCGGCGAGCAGTCGCTCCGCCTCGCGGCACGCGTCCTCGGCAGCCTGCACGTCCTCGGCCGGCACGTGGCCGGCCGCCGTCGGCAGGGCGGGCGCCGGGTGGTCCGGCGAGCCGCACACCGGGCACGGTGCACCGTCGCGCAGGTCTTCGGCCAGCGAGCCGGCGAGGTCGGCGATCCGGGCCGTGCGCGCGGCGGCGGCGGCATCGGCCAGCGAGAGGGCCGTGCGGCCCGCGTCCTCGCGGTCCACCTCGACGCGTTCGAGCTCCGACTGCGCGGCGGCGAGCGCGAGCACCGCGTCGAGCATGGTGCTCGCCGCGTCGCGGGCGGCGGTGCGCTCGCCTCGGCGGGCCTCGAGCGCGCGGGCGGCGTCCAGCCCCTCCACCAGCGTCGCCCGCTCCTCCGGCCGCGCCGCCAGCCACGCGTCGTGCACCGCCAGCTCCTGCGTCAGGTCGTCGAGCAGCTCTGCCGCGCGGTGCAGCTGTCGCCGGCGTTCGGTCAGCCCCTCCTCGACGGTGACCAGTCGCTGCAGCCGGGCCGCGCCCTCCACCGCTGCGCGCTGCTCGTCGCGCAGGTGCTGGACGAGCGGCTGCGCGGAGGCCTGGCCAGCCCCCTCGCCGCCGTCCCCCGCGCCGGCATCGCCCACTCCCGCCGGCACCAACCCCGCCGGCGCGCCGTCCAGCGCGGCGCCCCACTCCTTCTCGGCCGCCTCGAGCGCCGCACGCGCCGCCTCGTCGCCGACCAGGAGCGGGCGCACCGCCGCAGCCCGGCGGCCCTGCTCCAGTCGTTCGACGTCGTGCGCGTGCCGCTCGGCCAGGCCGTCGAGCACCGCGCGCTCGGCCTGCAGCCGCCGCCGCCGCCCCAGCAGCTCGGCCGTCGCCCGGGCCTCCTCCGCCGCGGCCCGCGCCTGCAGCCACGCGGCCTCGGCGGTCGTCAGCGCCGCAGCCCCAGCCACCGCGTCCACCTCGAGGGCTCGTGCTCGATCCGCCACCACCCCGGCGACCGGCGCCTCGTCCACCAGCAGGGCGGCCGTCACCTCGTCCCGCAGGGCCGCCGCCTCGTCCTCGGCCAGCCGCGCAGCCCCCGCGAGGTGCGCCACGGCCTCACCGAGCTCGCCGCGGGCCGCCTCCACCGCCCGGTCCGCCTCGCGGCGCAGCTCGACCAGCCGCTCCGCCAGCCGCTGGTACACCTGGGTGCCGAAGATCTTCTGCAGCAGCCCGCGCCGATCCTCCGGCTTGGCGCGCAGGAACCGGGCGAACTCCCCCTGCGGCAGCACCACGGTCTGCACGAACTGGGTGCGGTCCAGGCCGATCGCGCGCAGCACCTCGGCACCGACCTCGTCGAGGCGGTTCGCCATCGGGGTGCCGAGCGCGTCCAGCTCGTCGTCCGTCGCCGTCGACGGCACGTCCGCCGGCAGCCGCCACAGCTTGGCGCTCGCCTGCTGCGTGGTGGTGCCCGTACCGCGACGCTTGGGCCGCTCGTACTGGGGTGTCCGGCGGATCCGGAACACCCCGGACGGCACCTCGAACACGAGGTCGACCAGGCTCTCCACCTCCGGCGCCGCGTGCGCGGAGCGGAGCCGGTCGTCCGACGCCTCGTCGGACGCGACCTTGCCGTAGAGGGCGAACACGATCGCGTCGATCAGCGTGGACTTGCCCGCACCCGTCGGTCCCTCGAGCAGGAACAGGCCCGACGCGCCCAGCTCGGCGAGGTCGATGGTGTGCCGGCCGGCGAAGGGGCCGACGGCCTGCAGCACCAGGCGGCGCAGGTGCATCAGGCGCTCCGCTCCGCGTCCGCGACGTCCTCGTAGGCCCGCCGCAGCACCGCCACCTCGGCGGGGGTCGGTGCAGTGCCGGTGACGCGACGGACGAAGGCATCCACCACCTCGAGCGGGTCGGCCGCGGCGGTGACGACGCGGGACGCGGTGGTCCGCGCCGCACCGTCGGTCGGGACGTGCTGCACCACCAGCGCGTGCGGGAACCGCTCGCGCACCCGGCGGAACAGCTCCAGGGGCCGCGCGGCATCCGTGACGGTCACCCGGACCCAGTCGTCCACCTGGGCCTCTCCCGCCGTGCCGAGCAGCTGGTCGAGCGTGCCGGTGACGTCCGCCAGCCGCCGCGGCACCGGCGCCGGGACGAGCTCGGTCACCGGCTCGGCACCGGACAGGTCCACCAGGACGGAGGACTTGGTGTGGTGCTGCTCGGAGAACGAGTACGCCAGCGGGGAGCCGGAGTAGCGCAGCACCGTCCCGTCGACCCCGGACAGTCCTTGCGGCCCGTGCAGGTGGCCCAGCGCGACGTAGTCCATCCCGGCGAACACCCCGGCCGGCACCTGGTCGACGCCGCCCACCCGGATGTCCCGCTCGGACTCGCTCGGCTGACCGCCGACGACGAACGCGTGCGCCATCACCACCGTCCGCCGCACCCCGCCCCGGCGGCCGGCCAGGTCGGCCCGCACGCGCCGCATGGCGGCGCTGGTCACCGCCTCGTGCGAGCGCGCCGGCAGCACCGGCGTGCCGCCCTCCTCATCGGCCGAGGCGAGGTCGCCCCGGGTCAGGTCCGGGTCCAGGTACGGCAACCCGTACACCAGGCCGTCCGCGACCTCCACCGGCTCGGCGAGCGTCGCCACGCGCGTCCGCAGCCGCACCCTCTCACGCATCAGCGCCGCGCCGAACCCGAGGCGCGTCGCCGAGTCGTGGTTTCCGGAGGTGAGCACCACGGTGGTCAGCTCGGAGAGCCGGGCCAGCGCGTCCGACAGCAGCGTGACCGCCTCGACCGGCGGGATCGCCCGGTCGTACACGTCCCCGGCGACCAGCACGGCGTCCACCCGCTCGGCCCGCACCACGTCGACCAGGTGGTCGAGGGCGGCCGCCTGGTGGTCCAGCAGGTCGACACCGTGCAGGGTGCGGCCCAGGTGCCAGTCGGAGGTGTGCAGCAGCCGCATGCGGCGACCGTAGCCGCGGCCACCGACACGGCTCGGCACCCACGCGGGCGGCCGAGCGGCGGGCCTCAGAGCGGGCTGACGACCTCGTCCGGGATCACGGCACCGAGCCCGACCACCGACAGCAGGTCCCGCAGCAGACCCCGGGAGTCGCGCAGCGACATCGGGATGCCGGCCTCGGCCGCCGCCATGTGCAGCTGCAGCACGAAGGCGATGCCGGACGAGTCGATGAAACGCAGACCGTTCGCGTCGATCACCACGGGGAGCCCGTGCATCAGCGCCAGCCCCATCGTGTTGCTCGCCTGCTGCCGGAGCGCCGCGTCGATCTCACCGACCAGGTGCACCACCGTGCTGCCGTCCACCACCTCGACGCGGATGCTGTCCGTCGGGCCGTCGTCGATCAGCTCGTCGATGCTCACTGCTGCTCCTCGTGCCTACTGCTGCCGGTACGCCGGTGGACCGGGACAACGACAGTACGTCCTGCGGATGACCTCGTCATCCCCCGGCGACACGGGGGTGTCGCCGGCGCACAGTGGAACGCGAACCTCCGACATCAGGTTCCCGGAGGTTCGCTCCCGGTCATGCGGCCGCCATGATTGCACCTCGGGACGGCGCTCGGAAGGTCAAGTCCACACCGCACAGGCGCTGTCCAGGCTCAGCTCGGGGCTGAGCTCCAGGTCACGCCTCCGGCGCCGGGTCCGTCACGTCCGCGACCGTCGCGCCCAGCACGCGCACCAGCTCGGCGCCCTCGAGCGTCGCCGAGACGCCGTGCGCGCCGGCGCCGATCGACACGAGCCCGTGCACGCGCGCGTCGGCGATCACCGGCCAGGGGTGCAACGAGCCGAACGGCGTGATGGTGCCGCGCTCGTACCCGGTGACGTCCCGCGCGGTGGCGGCGTCCGGCATCGACAGCCGGTTCACGCCCAGCAGCTCGCGCAGGCGGGGCCAGGCGATGGTGCGGTCGCCGGGGACCAGGACGAACAGGTAGTCGTCGTCACCACGGCGCACCACGATCGTCTTGACCACCTGCGACGGGTCGATGCCCCTGGCCGCGGCCGCCTCCGCGAGCGAGGAGACCCGACCGTGCCGCGCGACCACGTGCGGGATGCCGGACGCCTGCAACGCCTCGACCGCCCGCCGCTCGCCCTCTGTCGTCTCCACGGCCCCACGTTACGCGCGGGCGGTGCGTGGGTGCCGCCTGGGAGAATGGCCCGTCGTGAGCGGTCCCGACGAGCACGAGCGCGGTGCGGAGCGTCCGCGCCGACGCGGCGCCGGGCGTCCGGACCGGCACGCGGGCCGGGACGGGCACCGCCACGGCGACGGGGACGGCGCGCCGGGGAACAGTCCCGACCAGCGCGGCGCCCGCCGCCGCGAGCGCGTCGCGCACCTGCGCGCGCAGGTGGAGCTGCCGCCCGTCACGTACCCGGAGGAGCTGCCGGTCAGCGCCAGGCGGGCGGAGATCGCGGCGACCATCGCGGCCCACCAGGTGGTGGTGGTCGCGGGGGAGACGGGCAGCGGCAAGACGACGCAGCTGCCCAAGATCCTGCTCGAGCTCGGCCGGGGTCGGGCGGGGCAGATCGGTCACACGCAGCCGCGGCGGATCGCCGCCAGGACCGTCGCCGAGCGGGTGGCCGACGAGCTCGGCGTGCCCCTCGGCGGCGTCGTCGGCTACCAGGTGCGGTTCACCGACGAGTCGAGCGACCACACGCTCGTCAAGGTGATGACCGACGGCATCCTGCTGGCGCAGATCCAGCGCGACCCGCAGCTGCTCGCCTACGACACGATCGTGGTCGACGAGGCCCACGAGCGGTCGCTGAACATCGATTTCATCCTCGGGTACCTCACCCGGCTGCTGCCGCAGCGGCCGGACCTCAAGCTCGTCATCACCTCGGCGACCATCGACTCGGAGCGGTTCGCGTCGCACTTCGCCGCCGCGGACGGCACGCCCGCGCCCATCGTGGAGGTCACCGGCCGGACGTACCCGGTGGACGTGCGGTACCGCCCGCTGTCGCCGGACCGGGCGGCGGAGGAGTCCGCGCTCGGGGCGGGCGGCGAGGACGACGACGAGGGGGCGGACGACCACACCGCGCCTGGCCGGTCGAGGCGTGCCGGTGCCGCGGCCGCGCCGGGCAGACGCGGTGCCGGCCGGGGCAAGGGCTCGCCGGCGGCTGCCGCGAGGCGTCCGCGTGCCGAGGCGAAGGACCTGGTCACGGGCATCGTCGAGGCGGTCGACGAGCTGATGGCCGCCGGACCGGGCGACGTGCTCGTCTTCCTCTCCGGCGAGCGCGAGATCCGGGACGCCGAGGACGGGCTGCGCGGTGCGCTCGGCCCGCGGGTGACCGACCCGCAGCACCCGCAGGCCGTCGAGCTGCTGCCGCTGTACGCCCGGCTGTCCGCCGCGGAGCAGCGGCGCGTGTTCGAGCCGCACGGCAAGCGGCGCGTGATCCTGGCGACCAACGTCGCCGAGACGTCGCTGACGGTGCCGGGCGTCCGGTACGTCGTCGACCCGGGGACAGCCCGCATCTCGCGGTACTCGCAGGCGACCAAGGTGCAGCGGCTGCCCATCGAGCCGATCTCGCAGGCGTCCGCCAACCAGCGCTCCGGCCGGTCCGGCCGCGTGGCCCCCGGCATCGCGATCCGGCTGTACTCGGCCGACGACCTGGCGTCCCGCCCGGAGTACACCGAGCCGGAGATCCTGCGCACGTCGCTGGCGTCGGTGATCCTGCAGATGATCGCCGTCGGTGTGGTCCGCACCCCCGACGAGGTCGCGCAGTTCCCGTTCGTCGACCCGCCGGACGTGCGCGCGGTGCGCGACGGCGTCGCCCTGCTGACCGAGCTCGGTGCGCTGTCCACCGGACCGGGCGGCACCCGCCTGACCGGCACCGGCCGGGCGCTGGCCCAGCTGCCGATCGACCCCCGCCTGGCGCGGATGATCGTCGAGGCCGGCAAGCGGGACGTGGCCCGCGAGGTCGTCGTCATCGCGGCGGCCCTGTCCATCCAGGACCCCCGCGAGCGCCCGGCCGACCAGCGCGAGGTGGCCGACGCCCTGCACCGGCGCTTCGTCGACCCGTCGTCGGACCTGCTGACCTACCTGAACCTGTGGCAGTGGCTGCGCGAGCAGCGGCACGCGCTGAGCGGCTCCGCGTTCCGGCGGCTGGTGCGCTCGGAGCACCTCAACTACCTGCGCGTCCGCGAGTGGCAGGACGTGGTGACGCAGCTGCGCGACATGGTGAAGGGGCTGGGGATCGACGCCCGCGGCGGTCCCCGACCGGTCGGCGACGGCGCACCGGCCGGCGCGAAGGACGGCGCGGGCGACGGCAGTGGCGGGCGCGGACGCGGCGCCGTGGTGCGGGATGGTGGCCGACGGCTGCCACCCGGTGCCGTGGTCGCGGAGCAGCCGCCGACGGCCCAGCCGGCGAGCGAGGCCGCCGTCGTCGGGGCCCCTGAGGGTCTCACCGAACGCACCACCTGGGCCTGGGACGGCGATCGGATCCACCTCGCCGTGCTGGCCGGTCTGCTGTCGCAGATCGGCATGCAGGAGGCCACCGAGGTCACCCCCGCCGCGCGCTCGGGCCGCAACGCGCCGCCGCAGGGCCGCGGTCGCCCCCGCCCGCGCAACGAGTACCTGGGTGCCCGCAACGCGCGGTTCGCCATCTTCCCCGGCTCGGGCCTGGCCCGCCGACCCCCTGCGTGGGTGATGGCCGCCGAGCTCGTGGAGACGTCCCGCCTGTGGGCGCGCGACGTCGCCCGCATCCGTCCGGAGTGGGCCGAGGAGCTGGCCGGCCACCTCGTCCGGCGCAGCTACTCCGAACCGGCGTGGAGCACGCGGCAGGGCGCCGCGACGGTGACCGAGAAGGTGACGCTCTACGGCGTGCCGATCATCACCGACCGGCGCATCCTGCTCGGCTCGGTGGACCGCGCGCAGGCACGGGAGCTGTTCATCCGGCACGCGCTGGTGCAGGGCGAGTGGACCACCCACCACACGTTCTTCCACGAGAACCGCCGCCTCCTGGCCGAGGCGCAGGCGCTCGAGGCCCGCGCCCGCCGCCGCGACCTGGTGGTGGACGACGACGTGCTGTTCGACTTCTACGACGAGCGGGTGCCGGACGACGTGGTCTCGGCCCGGCACTTCGACACCTGGTGG
This sequence comes from Cellulomonas sp. NTE-D12, assembly GCF_027923705.1. Lineage (NCBI taxonomy): Bacteria > Bacillati > Actinomycetota > Actinomycetes > Micrococcales > Cellulomonadaceae > Cellulomonas > Cellulomonas electrica. Next base: position 3,505,491 of record NZ_AP026442.1, read on the forward strand.
AAGGGCGCCCGGCGGTCCCAGCCGGAGCTGCTGGCGTTCACCCGCAACCTGCTGGTGGCGCCTGGTGCGCAGCAGATCGACGAGTCGGCGTTCCCCTCGCGGTGGCCGCAGGGGGACGTCAGCATGCCGCTGACCTACCAGTTCGAGCCCGGCACCGAGGCCGACGGCGTGACGGTGCACATCCCCCTGGTCACGCTCGCGCGGCTGCGTCCGGAGGGGTTCGACTGGATGGTCCCGGGGGTGCGCGCCGAGCTGGTCACCGCCACCATCCGTGCGCTGCCGAAGCCGGTGCGGGTGCAGCTGGTGCCGGCGCCGGACGTGGCGCGGGCTGTGGACGCGTGGATGGACGAGCACCTCGCGTCCTGGGAGGACACCGTGCGGGCCGGCGACGCGGCGCCGTCGTTCCACGAGGCGTTCGCACAGGCGGTCCGGGCCATGCGTGACGTGGAGGTGCCGCCCGACGCGTTCGACGACGAGAGGCTGCCGCCGCACCTGCGGATGACGTTCCGCGTGGTCGACGCCGGTGGGGGCGTGCTCGACGAGGGCAAGGACCTGGTGGCCCTGCAGCGGCGGCTGGCCGGGGACGCGCAGGACGCGGTGTCCTCCGCTGTTCGGACGGCCGTGGCTGCCGCGCTCGCCGAGGCGCGCGCCGGTACGGAGCGGCCGGACCGCGGCGGGCGGGGACGCGGTCGTGCGGGCGACGCCCGTGCGGGCCGGTCCACCGCGGGGCCGATCCCGGCCGTCGACGGCTCCGCCTCCGGGACCGCACCCGGCGGCGCCCGCATCGCCACGACCGCCGGCGCCTCGACGTCCGGCCCCGGCCGGCCGGGCTCGTCCACCGACGGCCTGGCGACGCCGCTGCCGGGCGGCGACCTGGAGCGCAGCGGCCTGCGCACGTGGCCCGACCTGCCGGACCGCGCCGGTGAACCCGCCGGCACGCTGCCGGATCAGGTGAGCACCACCGCCGTGGGTGGCGTCGTGGTGCGGGCGTACCCCTCCCTCGTCGAGCTGGCGGCGACGGGCGTCACGGCACCGTCGGTCGGGGTGCGGCTGCTCGCCGACGCGGGCGCCGTCCCGGGCGAGTACCGCCGCGGCCTGCGCCGCCTGCTGTTGGTCGACGTCGGGCTGGCGGCCGCCCGGGTCTCGTCCCGCTGGACCGGCGCGCAGGCGCTCGCGCTCGCGGCCTCCCCGTACCCGGACACGGCTGCCCTGGTCACGGACGTGCAGCTGGCCGCGATCGACCGGCTGATCACGCGGCACCTCGCTGCCACGGCCGCCGGCGCCGCACCGGAGGCGGCCGTGCGCGACGCCGCCGCGTACACGGCGCTGCGCACCGCCGTCCGCGACCGTCTGGAGGACGAGGTGCACCGCCTGGTCGCCGACCTCGTCGCCGTCCTCACCGCCTGGCGCGAGGTGCAGGCCGCGGTCCGCGCCTCGTCGTCCCTCGCCCTGCTCGGCACCGCCCGTGACGTCCGCGACCAGACGGACGCCCTGGTGCACGACCGTTTCGTCACGGCGGTCGGCGCCGACCGCCTGCCCCAGCTGACGCGGTACCTGCGCGCCGCCGCGTACCGGCTGACCAAGGCGGCCGAGAACCCGCAGCGCGACGAGTCGCTGGCCGCCCAGGTGCGGGAGGTGCAGGGCCTGTACCGGGACACCGTCGCCCGCGCCGCCGGCCGAGCGCCGGACGCGGCCCGGACGGCAGCCCTGGACGAGGTCCGCTGGATGCTCGAAGAGCTGCGCGTCAGCCTGTTCGCCCAGCAGCTGGGCACCCCGGTCCCGGTGTCCACCACCCGCATCCGCAAGGCGCTCGCCGCCATCACCTGACCGACGAGAGCTCGGCCGCCCAGCCGCCCACGGCCCCGTCGCCACCCGTGCGGCCCGGGCCGGACCGGCCGCCATGCCCCGGCGTCGGTGGTCACCGGCAGACTCACGGGCATGGCTTCCACGGACGGTTCCGGCCGGTGCTTCGGTGACGGCGACCCCCTGCTCGCGCAGTACCACGACGAGGAGTGGGGCGTGCCGGTGCACGGCGAGCACGCGCTGTTCGAGCGCTTCGCGCTGGAGGGGTTCCAGTCCGGCCTGTCCTGGATCACCGTCCTGCGGAAGCGGCCGGCGTTCCGGGCGGCGTTCGCGGACTTCGACGCCGAGGTGGTGGCGGGCTTCGGGGCCGACGACGTCGCGCGGCTGATGGCCGACGCCGGCATCGTGCGCAACCGCGCGAAGATCGAGGCCACCATCGCCAACGCCCATGCGCTGCGCGCCCTGCACCAGCACGGCCGCACGCTGGACGAGGTGCTGTGGTCGCACGCCCCGGAACCCACGGCCGAGAGCCGACGCCGGCCGCTGACCTGGGCGGACGTGCCCGCCACGAGCCCGGAGTCCACCGCCCTGGCCAAGGAGCTGAAGCGGCTCGGCTTCCGGTTCGTCGGACCCACCACGGCGTACGCGAGCATGCAGGCGTGCGGGGTGGTGGACGACCACCTCGCCGGCTGCCCGGTGGCCGTCGCGCGGGATGCCGGGGACCCCGTCGACGTGGCGCCCGTGGGTGGTGACGCCCACCCCTGAGAGGTGCCCGTCACCGTTCGTCCGACGCGACGGGCAGCTCCCCGAAATCGGACACGTCGGGGCTAGCATCTGCGGCCGTGGCACTGGGGGACAACGAGGGCAGCGAGGCCCTGTACGCACCGATGCTCCGTCCGGCACCCGTCGACGCGGCACTTCTCATCGCGGTGCACCGCGGGCTGGAAGCGGTCCCGGTCCGGTCCCTGCACGCCGAGCAGAGTGCCGACGGTTCGGCAGGGGCGGTCCGGTCCGAGGGCAGCGGCACCGCCGTCCCGTGCGCCACGAGCGGCATCCCGGTGGCGCCGCACCCGTCACGTCAGCACAGCGGGCTGGCGCATCGTCTGCGCCCCTGAGGCCGTCTCACCCTGCACGCTGCCGCGTCTCATCAAACGGGCAATGGTGACCGCACTGCGAGACGCCAGGTATCGTCCTGCACACCATCCAGAGCGGCCGAGAGACCTGGCTCGTCGACGCCGCAGCAACCCCCCTTCCTTGCCGGGAGGGTGTGGGTGCTTCAGCCGGGACCGATGGAGTGACCATGAGCGTTGCCGACGCCCGGACCGCCACGAGCGGTCCCGTCGTTGCGCCTGTGGACCGGCCGACCGTCTCGTTCGAGCTGTTCCCGCCGCGCAACCCCGATGCCGCCCCGAAGCTGTGGGACACCATCCGCCGCCTCGAAGCGGTCCGGCCGGACTTCGTCTCCGTCACCTACGGCGCGTCCGGCCGCACCCGCACCACCAGCCGGGCCCTCGTCCGACGGATGCTGCACGAGACCACGCTGACCCCGATCGCCCACCTGACCTGCGTCGGCGCGTCCCGCGAGGAGATCTCCACCATCGTGCGGGAGTTCCTCGACGAGGGCGTCCGCTCGTTCCTGGCACTGCGCGGCGACCCGCCCGAGGGCGAGGCGCAGTGGCAGGCGCACCCGCACGGGCTGACCACCGCCAGCCAGCTGGTGGAGCTGCTGCGGGAGATCGAGCACGAGCGCTGCGAGCAGAGCCCGGCACAGGCCGTGCGCGCGCGGGTCAAGCCGCTGTCGATCGCCGTGGCGGCGTTCCCCCGCGGCAACCGGCTGACCGGCAGCTCCCGTGAGCAGGACATCCAGGCGCTGCTGGCCAAGCAGCGCGCCGGTGCCGACTTCGCCATCACCCAGGTGTTCTACGACGCCGACTCCTACCTCGAGCTGGTCGGCGAGGCCCGCCGGGCGGGCGTCGTCATCCCCATCGTCCCCGGGCTGATCCCCGCCACCGACCCCGCCCGCCTGGTCCGCACGGAGCAGGTGACCGGCGTGCCGGTGCCGCGCGACCTGCTCGCCCTGCTCGACGAGGCCGACGACGAGGCCGAGCGCCGCCGCCGCGGCCTGCGCTTCGGCATCGAGCTGATCGACCGGGTGCTCGAGGGCGGGGCCCCCGGCATCCACCTCTACACGTTCAACAAGCACGAAGCCGCACTCGACCTGCTGGAAGGGGCCGGCCTGGTCGGCCGCCCCACCGCCACCACCACCGCGAGGACAGACGCATGACGCAGCGCACCGCCTTCCCGACCGGCACGATCCTCGGCTACCCGCGGATCGGTCCCCGCCGCGAGCTGAAGAAGGCCCTGGAGTCCTTCTGGGCCGGCCGGTCCACCGCCGCCGAGCTGGAGCAGGTGGCCGCCGACCTGCGCAAGCGCACCCGCACCCGTCTTGCGGAGCTGGGGCTGCGCACCGACGTGCCGGCCATCCCGTCCGCCTTCTCGTTCTACGACCACGTGCTCGACGCCGCCGTGGTGCTCGGTGCGGTGCCGGCGCGGTTCGCCGACCTGCGCGACGCCGAGGGTCGCCTCGACCTGGCCGGCTACTCGACGGTGGCCCGCGGCCGCGGTGACGACCTGCCGCTCGAGATGACCAAGTGGTTCGACTCGAACTACCACTACCTGGTCCCGGAGATCGGCCCGGACACCGACTTCCGGCTGTCCGGCGACCGCCCTGTGCAGGAGTTCGCCGAGGCGCTGGCCGACGGCGTGCTGACCCGTCCGGTACTGGTGGGCCCGGTGACGTTCCTCGCGCTGGCGAAGGCCGCCGAGGGCGCCGCCGAGGGCTTCGCGCCGATCGACCGCCTGGTCGACGTGCTGCCGGTGTACGTCGAGCTGCTCGCCGCACTGCGCGCCGCCGGCGCCACCTGGGTGCAGCTCGACGAGCCCGCGCTGGTGTCCGAGTCGACCGGCGTGCCGACCGAGCGGCTGCTCGCGGCCGCTGAGGAGGCGTACCGGGTGCTCGGCGACGCCACCGACCGCCCGGCGATCCTGGTCGCGGCGCCGTACGGCGACCTCGGTGCCGCGCTGCCGGTGCTGGCCCGCACGGCCGTCGAGGGCCTCGCGCTGGACCTGGTCCGCGGCGGCCTGCCGACGGGCTCGGTGCCGGGGCTGGAGACCAAGACCCTGGTCGGCGGCGTGATCGACGGGCACAACATCTGGCGTGCGGACCTCGACGGCGCCCTGTCGACGCTCGAGCAGCTGGAGACGCTGTGCGCCGCGGCGGTCGCCGTCGGCACCTCCACCTCGCTGTTCCACACCCCGCACGACGTGGCCGACGAGCCGAACCTCGACCCGTCGCTCGCGTCGTGGCTGGCCTTCGCCGACCAGAAGGTCGTCGAGGTCGTCACCCTGGCCGAGGGCCTGACGGAGGGCCGTGAGGCGATCCACGACGCGCTCCGTGCTGCCGCGGACGCCCGGGCGGCCCGCGCGGCGGCGGCAGGCGTGGTGCGTCCGGAGGTCCGCGAGCGCGTCGCCGCGCTGACCGCCGAGCAGTTCCACCGCGGCTCGTTCGACGAGCGCCGGGCGGCCCAGGAGGCCCGGCTGCAGCTGCCGGCCCTGCCGACCACCACGATCGGCTCGTTCCCGCAGACCCCGGAGATCCGCGCGGCCCGCGCGGCGTTCGGTGCCGGCAAGCTCACCGCGGCGGAGTACGAGGACGAGATGCGCGCCGAGATCGGCCGCGTCGTCGACCTGCAGGAGCAGCTCGGCCTCGACGTGCTGGTGCACGGCGAGCCGGAGCGCAACGACATGGTGCAGTACTTCGCCGAGCACCTCGACGGGTTCGCGGTGACGAGCAACGGCTGGGTGCAGTCCTACGGCTCGCGGTGCACGCGCCCGTCGATCCTGTGGGGCGACGTGTCCCGCCCGGCGCCGATCACGGTGCCGTGGACGACGTACACGCAGTCGCTGACCGAGAAGCCGGTCAAGGGCATGCTCACCGGTCCGGTGACGATCCTCGCGTGGTCGTTCGTCCGGGACGACCAGCCGCTGGCGGACACCGCCAACCAGGTGGCGCTGGCGCTGCGCGACGAGATCGCGGACCTCGAGGCGGCCGGCATCGCGATCGTCCAGGTGGACGAGCCCGCCCTGCGCGAGCTGCTGCCGCTGCGCGAGAAGGACCACGCCGCCTACCTCGACTGGTCGGTCGCGTCCTTCCGCCTGGCCACCTCCGGCGTCCGTCCCGACACGCAGATCCACACCCACCTCTGCTACTCGGAGTTCGGGCAGATCTTCGGCGCGATCGACGGGCTCGACGCGGACGTGACCAGCATCGAGGCGGCCCGCTCGAAGATGGAGATCCTCGGCGACATCGCCGCCGCGGGCTACCCGCGGGGCATCGGACCGGGCGTGTACGACATCCACTCCCCGCGCGTGCCCAGCGAGGCGGAGGTCACCGAGCTGCTCTCCGAGGCGGTGCAGGCCATCGACCCGGCCCAGCTGTGGGTCAACCCCGACTGCGGCCTGAAGACCCGCCGCTACGAGGAGGTCAACCCCTCGCTCGAGCACATCATCGCGGCCACGCGCACCGTGCGCGCGGCGCTCTGAGACCGGCGGTGACGGTGGGCGGCGACTGTCCGGACGGCACGACGGCGCCTGCGGGCGACCCGAACGGCTCCGTGGCGGGCTCGGGTGCAGCGGTGGGCACGGCAGGCGCCGTCGCGGGCTACGGCGCGCCCCGGCGCGACCGCGGGCGGCTCCGGTCGGCGGGCGACGGTAGCGGCGCCGATACGACGCCGGCCGGCGGCCCGTTCGACGTGCCCATCGACCTGCTGCGCGCGCGCACCAGCGAGAAGTGGCAGGCGTACGGCCCGGACGTGCTGCCGATGTTCGTCGCGGAGATGGACGTGGTGCCACCGACGGCGGTCGCGGACGCCGTCGACCACGCCGTCCGCTCCGGTGACACGGGCTACGAGCACGGGCGGGTCTACGCCGAGGCGTTCGCCGGTTTCGCCGCCGAGCGGTTCGGCTGGGCGGTGGACCCGTCGTCCACCCGCACCGTGGCCGACGTGATGCGCGGTGTCGTCGAGGTGGTGCGGCTGTTCACCGCCCCCGGCGACGCCGTGGTGATCACACCGCCGGTCTATGCCCCGTTCCGCACCCACCTCGAGCACGCCGACCGACGCGTGCTCGCGGCGCCGCTGACGCCCGAGGGCCGTCTGGACCCGGCCACGCTCGACCGGGCGCTCGGCGAAGCTCGTCGGGAAGACCGCCCGGCCGTGCTGCTGCTCTGCCAGCCGCACAACCCCACGGGCGTGCTGCACTCGTTCGACGAGCTGCGCGCGGCCGGCGACCTCGCCCGGTCGCACGGGGTGCGCGTGGTGGCCGACGAGATCCACGCGGCGATCCTGCCGACCCGTGCGGACGGCACCCGACCGGCGTTCGTCCCGACGGTGACCGCGATCCCCGACGCCATCGCGCTGCACTCGGCGTCGAAGGCGTTCAACCTCGCGGGGTTCAAGGCGGCGCTGGCGGTTCCCGGTGCCGATGCGGTCGACGACCTGGCCCGCCTCGGCACGCCGGCCGTGCACGGCATCAGCCACGTCGCCTCGATCGCCCACCGGGCGGCCTTCCGTGACGGCGGCGCGTGGCTGGACGAGGTGCTCGGCGCGCTCGGCACCAACGCCCGGCTGCTCGGCTCGCTGCTCGCGGAGCGGCTGCCCGCCGTCCGCTGGACACCGGGCGACGGCACCTATCTCGCCTGGCTCGACCTGCGGGACGCCGGCCTCCCGGAGGGTGCGGACCCGGCCGCCTTCCTGCTCGAGCACGCGCGGGTGGCCACCGTGCCCGGGCCCGAGTTCGGCACCGAGGGCACCGGCTTCGTCCGGTTCAACCTCGCCACGTCGCCCGCCCTCCTCACCGAGGCGGTCGACCGCATCGCCGCCGTGCTGCCCCGGCGTGGCTGAGCCACCGGTGTGCGGCTGAGCAGAGCCGCCGCACCGGGCATGACGACGCCCCGGACCCGATCGGGTTCCGGGGCGTCGTCGTGACAGCGGCTCGCTGCTGGTCAGGGCGTCACGAACCCTGCTGCGACGCCTCCGCGGTGATCGTCGTCGGCTCGGCTGCGCCGTGCTGCACCTCGATGCGCCGCGGCTTGGCCTCCTCGGACACCGGGATGGTCAGCGTGAGCACGCCGTCCGTGTAGGTGGCGCTGATCCTGTCCAGCGCCAGGCCACGGCCGACCGTCAGCTGGCGGGCGTAGGTGCCGACCGGACGCTCCTTGGCCAGCCACTGCACGTCCTGCTCGGTGTGGGCCGAGCGCTGCGCGCGGATGGTCAGGGTGCGGTCGTCGACGTTCACGTCGATGCTGCCCGGGTCGGCGCCCGGCAGGTCGACGTGGAGCACGTAGTGGTCACCGCTGCGGTACAGGTCCATCGGCATGCTGGCGGAAGCACGCTCCGACGCGAACATCTGACCGAGCAGACGGTCCATCTCCTGGAAGGGGTCGTACCGCGTAGCCATGTGCGCTCACCTCCCGTGGCGGGGTTCGCGGACCTCCCGCGGACCCGGTGCAACCGGCGACCTCCGCGGCCGTCGATCGGCTACACCCACAGGATTAGCACTCGGCACGGGAGAGTGCCAGTGCCGTTCGCGGTCCGCGAACTGCTCCGGTCCGCGAGCTGCTCCGGGCTCAGCGGTCCAGCGGCTCGCACACCACGACGGGGATGTGCCGCGTGGTGCGCTGCGCGTAGCGGGCGTAGCCCGGGTTGTTGCGCACGACGAGGTCCCACAGCCGCTCGCGCTCCGCACCCTCAGCCGTCCGGGCGGTCATCGGCGTGACCGTCGCCCCGCGCTGCACGCTGACCTGCGGGTTCGCCACCAGGTTGAGGTACCAGGACGGGTGCGCGTCGCCCCCGTTGTTCGAGGCGACCAGCACCAGCCGTTCACCGTCGGGGGTGCCGGCCAGCGGGGTCGTGCGGGCCTTGCCGGTGCTGCGACCGGTGGTGGTGAGCAGCACCTGCTCGATGCGGCCGAACCGCCCCAGCAGCCGCCCTCCCGTCGCCCGGTACACGGCCCGGTGCAGGGCGACGAACATCAGCTGCGTGCGGCTCAGTCCCATGAGGTGACCCTAAGCGCGTCGACCGGGAGAGCCCCCGTCCGATGCGTCACTGCAGCACGACGGCGCCGGCACCCGGTCGCACCCCGACCGTCACGGGGTCGCCGATGCGCAGGCCGTCCGCACCGGTCCCGAGCACGTCGGCCGTCACCAGCCCTTCGGTCGGGTGCTCGACGACCGCGCGGGTGAACGCGCCGAGGAACGACAGCGCGACGAGCCGGGCCACCGGAGCCGCGCCGGCCGGTGCCGGCGCCAGCTGCAGCTGCTCCGGGCGCACCACGGCACGCGGCGCGGGCAGCACGTCCACGTCGTGGGCGACCGCGGTGGCCTGCGTCCCTGCGTCGTTCGAGCTGCTCGACGCCGCCACAGCGCCCGCCCCGACGCCCGTCCCCGAGACCGCGGTCCGGCCGGCGCCGTCCGCCACCTCGACCGGCGCGCCGAGCACCGTCCACGACCCGTCCGCGGCCTGCTGCGCCCGCAGCCGGTTCACGGTCCCGACGAATCCCGCGACGAACGCCGACGCCGGCCGGCTGTACAGCGCCCGCGGCGGGTCGATCTGCTCGAGCAGGCCGTCACGCATCACGGCCACCCGGTCGGCCACCGCCATCGCCTCGTGCTGGTCGTGCGTGACCAGCACCGTGGTGACGCCGACCTCGAGCTGCAGCCGCCGGATCTCGTCCCGCAGGTGCTCGCGCACCTGCGCGTCCAGGGCGGACAGCGGCTCGTCCAGCAGCAGCAGCCGCGGCTCGGTGGCGATCGCCCTGGCCAGCGCCACGCGCTGCCGCTGACCGCCGGACATCTGGTGCGGGTACTTGTCGGCGTGCTTCTCCAGGCGGGTCACCGCGAGCAGCCGGTCCACCGTGGCAGCCGTCTCGGCGGCGCCCTTGCGGCGGATCTTCAGCCCGAACGCGATGTTCTGCCGGCCCGTCAGGTTGGGGAACAGGCTGTAGTCCTGGAACACCATGCCGAACCGGCGGTGCCGGGGGGAGACGCGCGTGACGTCCTCGCCGTCCACCAGGATCCGGCCGGCGTCCGGCTGCTCGAAGCCGGCCAGCAGACGCAGCGCGGTCGTCTTGCCGCAGCCCGACGGGCCCAGCAGGCACACCAGCTCGCCGGACTCGACCCGCAGGTGCAGGTCGTCCAGCGCCACGGTGGTGCCGAAGGTCTTGCGGACACCGATCATCTCGATGGTGGCCATGGGGTTCTCCTCTGGTGCGGGACGTCGGGTGGTGCACGCGGTGGCGGCCGGCCGGGCACCAGCCGGAGGGTGTGTGGTCAGAAGCCGGTGGTGCTCACGCCCAGCCCGCGGCGCCGGAGCAGGTGCACGACGGCCCCCAGGGCGAGCGCCGTCAGCACCATCACGGCGAGCGCGAGCGCCATGCCGGCCTGCGGGGCGTCGCGCTGGTAGTCGACCAGGTAGGTCGGCAGGGTCGTCTTGAGCAGCAGCGACGCGAACGCGAACTCCCCGAGCACCAGCGCGGCGGTCAGCCCGCCCGCCGCCACCAGGGAGGCGCTGAGGTTGGGCATCAGCACCCGGAACAGGACAGTCGGCAGCCCGGCACCGAGGCTGCGCGCAGCCTCGACCAGCGTCCGGGCGTTGACGGCCCGCAGCCCGGAGTCGATCGCCCGGTAGGTGAACGGCATCGCCCACACCGCGTAGAACGGCACCAGGGCGAGCGGGCTCGTCAGGAAGCCCGGCGCCACCGTGCGGAACGTCGCCGCCACGCCCACCACCAGGGCGATGGGCGGGACCACCCACGGCAGCAGCGTCACCGTGGCGAGGACGGTCCGCAGCCGGGGCGCCCGGACCTCCGCGACGACGGCGAGCGGCAGCAGCAGCGCGAGGTCCAGCACCAGCGTCAGCACCGCGAGCAGTGCGCTGGTCCGGGTCGCCTGCCACAGCGCCGGCTCGTGCAGCGCCCTGAGCAGGGAGGCTGCCGACCAGCGCGAGAGCAGCGTGTGCTGGTCGAGCAGCACCACCGGCACGTTCTGGAAGGCGAACCGCGCCATCGCCAGCTGCGGCACCACGAAGTACAGGCCGAGCACGACGAGGAACGTCCAGCGCACCGCCTCGAGCCCCGGCCGACGCCGACGAGCGGCGCCGGGCCGACGTCCCGCGCCCGCACCCGTAGGCCGGCGCGAATCGGCCGGCTGCTCCGCCCCACCGGTCACGTCGTGCGCGACGCCGGAGGTCGCCACGGCGCTCATGCGCGCGACCAGCGGGCGGCCCGGCGCCGCAGCAGGTGCATCAGCACCAGCCCGGCGGCCATCAGCGCCACGGTCCACGTCACCAGCGCGTACCCCAGGTCCTGCTCGCCGGTGATCACGTTGCCCTGCAGCACGAACCGGATCGCCAGCGGCACCAGCTGCCCGCTCGAGTTGAGCACGTACGCCGTGGCGTAGGCGCTGAACGCGTTGATGAACAGCAGCAGCATCCCGCCGAGCACGGAGGGCGCCAGCACCGGCCCGCCCACGGCCCACCAGTAGCGCACCGGACCGGCCCCCATCAGCTCCGCGGCCTCGCGCCAGGTGGTGCGCAGCCCCGAGACGGCCGGCGCGACGACGAGGAACATCAGCGGGATCTCGAAGTACAGGTAGACGAAGGTCATCCCGGGCAGGGTCGACAGCGAGAACCCCGCACCGGCCAGGTCGACGCCGAGCGCCGCGAGCCCCTTGGTCAGCACCCCCTGCGTACCGACCAGCGCGACGAACGCGAACGCCAGCGGAACGCCGCCGAGCTGGGAGGCGACCGAGCTCCAGGCGTCGATCGTCGGACGCAGCCACGCCGGCCGCTGCAGCCCGCGCAGCGCGAACGCCAGCGCCAGCCCCAGCACCCCGCCGATCACCGCCGATGCGCCCGCCAGCGTCAGTGAGTTGGTGAACGCCGACCGGTACGGCCCGGACACCGCCCTGACCAGGGCGCCGATCCCCAGGCTGCCGCCCGGCGTGACGGAGTGGACCACCACCGCACCCACCGGCCACAGCAGGAACACGCCGACGAACACCAGGAACGGCACCAGCGCCACGGTGGCCCCGTCGGCCCGCCACCCCCGTCGAACCGCCGTCGACCGGCGCGCCGGGGAGGCGACCGCCCCGACGCCGGCGCTGGTGCTGACGTCGGGGACGGTCACCGGGGTGACCCCCGTGAGCGGGAGCTCGGTCACTTGTCCGCGACCATCGGTCCCCACTGCGCGGCGAGGACGGCCTTGGCGGCGTCCAGCTGCTTCTGCGTCGGGAACGCGATCTTGGCGATGGTGGCCGGGTCCGGCAGGTTGGCGGCCGTCGCCTGGTCCACCAGGCCGGCCTTCACCAGGGAGGCGTACCGGGCCGGGATCGCGCCGCCCTTGAGGTAGCCGAGCGCGCCGTCGTTGCCCACCAGGTGCTCGAGGAACAGCTCGGCGGCGCACGGGTGCGCCGACTGCGTCACGACGGACTGCGCGTAGTACCCGCCGTACACGCCGTCCTGCGGCACGGTGACCTGCAGGTCGAAGCCAGCCTGCTGCATCAGCGGCTTCAGGGCCGGGAAGTTGTAGGTCCAGTCGAGGGCGATCGGCACCTCGCCGGACAGCAGGTTCGCCTTGTTCACCTTGGTCAGCGTGAGGTTGCCGGACTTCTTCAGGTCGGAGAAGTACTGGATGCCGGGCTTGATGTCGTCGAAGCTGCCGCCGTTCGCCAGCGACGCCGCCATCACCGCGGCGAACGCCGCCCCCGCCTCGCGCGGGTCGCCGTTCAGCCCGATCTGGCCCTTGTACTGCGGGTCCTTCAGGTCGGCGAACGTCTTGGGGGCGTTCTTGACCAGCTTGGTGTTCACGCCGATCGACATCACGCCGTAGTACGCGGCGACCCAGTGGCCGTCGGCGTCCTTGAGGTTCGCCGGGATCTCGTCCCACACCGTCGGCTTGTACGTCTGCGCGTAGCCGTCGTCGATCATCTGCTGCGTGAAGGACGCGCCGACGTCCACCAGCTCGGGCTGGCTCGCCTGACCGCGGAGGGTCTTGATCGCGGTGATCTCGTCCGCGGACGACGCGTCGGGGTTGGCGACGGTGGCGTTGATCCCGTACGTCTTGCGGAACGAGTCCAGGATCCCACCGTAGTTGGCCCACGTGTCCGGCAGCGCGATGAGGTTCACCGCGCCCTCCTTCTTCGCTGCGGCGGCGATCTGCGGCACGGTGGTCCCGCAGCTGGTCGCGGCGGCCGTCCCCGAGGCGCTGGTGGCGCCCGACGAGGCGGTGCTCGACGTGCCGGCGGCCGCGGAGCTGCACGCGGACAGCGCGAGGGCCGCAACGGCCAGAGGAGCGAGCAGGGTCAGCTTGCGCATCGATGTCCCTCGGTAGGAAGTGAGGCCGACGCGATGTCGGCGCGTCACGGTGTCTACCGACGCAAGTCGACGTGCCAGGTGCTGACGGATGAACGGGACGTGGCGCCGCGGCGAAGTTCTGGACCGAGGTCCAGGTGGCGGCCCTCGGCGCGACGCTAGAGCGCTGCGGCCAGCGGGCCACCGCCGGCGAGAGCGTCGAGCAGCGCCGTCACGATGCGGACGTCGGCATCGAGCCACGGCACGTCGAGCCACTGCCCGGCGGGCAGCCAGCGCAGCTCGTCGTGCTCCACGAGAGGCTCCGGGATGCCCGACGAGACCTCGGCCAGCCACAGCCGCATCTCGTACCGCTCGGACAGCCGCCACGCGCCGCGCTCGGGGCCGACGATCTCCCGGCCCAGCAGCACGCGGACGCCGAGCTCCTCACGGATCTCGCGGTGCAGCGCCTCTTCCGGGGACTCCCCGGCGTCGACCTTGCCGCCGGGGAACTCCCAGCGGCCGGCAAGGCTGGCCGGGGTGGCGCGCCGACCGGCGAGGAGCAGCTGCGGGTCGTCGAGGTCGTCCACCAGTGCGGCGGCGACGACGAGGCTCGGTGCCATGGTCGCCAGTCTGCCAGTCGCACCGGCAGGGACATGACGGCCGACCGGTCAGCGGTGACCGGTCGGCCGGCGGATGTCGGGTGCTGCGGTACTGCTCAGCGGATGTGCTGCGGTGCTGCTCAGCGGATGCCCTGGGCGACGGCCCAGGCCACTGCCTCGGAGCGGGTCGAGACGCCGATCTTGCGATAGACGCTGCGGACCTGCGACTTCACCGTGTTACGGGTGACGAAGAGCCGGGTTGCGATCTCCTCGAGCGTGACGTCTTCGGCAAGCTCTGCGAGGACAACGCGCTCCCGGCGCGTGAGTGACTCGACCGGTGCGGTCGTCGTGCCGGCCGAGCCGGCCGTCTCCAACATGCTCATGGTGCCCTCCGGTTGCCTACGGACCCCGGCCCCTCCGGGTCCCGCTGTGCTGCTGCGTACCGGATGAGAGGAGGTCCGTGGCTCCCCATGACGCCACTTTCCGACTCTCGTCTTGCACAGGCCCCCCCGTGCCGCCGAACGCTTGCGCCCAGAATGACGCGCGCCATCCGGTCGAGATACACCGCTAGGCAATAGCACCCACGATTCACCCGAACGGGTCAAGGGACGAATGGCCCCTGGTTATCGATTCGAGATCCCGTGGCAGCAAATCGTTACGCGAATGAGACAAATCGCCCCTGTCGCGTGCGGTCAGTGTGCCAGACGAGGGGGCCGGGAGCCGCTCGAGCACCCCTCAGAGACTCGTCAGAGACCCCTTGAGGGGCCGTCCGCCGGGTGTCGAGCGGGTGAAAACTGGACGATCGCCCAGGATCGGGGCCTCCGGCGACGGGGTCAGGCCGGGTTGGGTCGGACCGGGTCGGGTGAGGCCGGGTTGGGTCGGACCGGGTCGGGTGAGGCCGGGTTGGGTGAGGCCGGGTCGGGTCAGACCGGGTCGGGTCAGACCGAGTTGCGTCAGGCCGGGTCGGGTCAGACCGGGTCGGGTCAGGCCGGGTTGAGCCCGGCGTACTCCTCGGCCGACAGCAGGGTGCCGGTCTCCGTCACGTCCACGCGCAGCAGCCAGCCGGCGCCGTACGGGTCGGAGTTCACCACGGACGGGTCGTCGACTGCGGCCTGGTTGACCTCCACGACGGTGCCGCTGACCGGAGAGAACAGCTCGGACACCGACTTGGTCGACTCCACCTCGCCGATCACGGCGCCGGCGGTGACCTCGTCACCGACCGTCGGCAGCTCCAGGTAGACGATGTCGCCCAGCGCATCGGCCGCCACCGACGTGATGCCCACCGTGGCGGGGGAGCCGGAGTCGAGCCACTCGTGCTCGACGGTGTACTGCAGGTGGACGGGGGGCTCGACGGCGGTCATGACGGTTCTCCTGACGGGTCGTGGTGCTGGCGGTGGTGGTGCTGGCGGTGGTGGTGCTGGCGGTCGGTGGTGCCGACGCTAACGGTGCGGCCGGGCGACGGCGGTGGTCCCGCGGGTCAGCGGGGGCGGCGGTAGAACGGCAGCGCGACGACGCGCACCGGCTCCGGGCGGCCCCGGACGTCGACGTCGAGCTGCGTGCCCTCGGCCGCCACCGACGGGTGCACGTACGCCATGGCGATCGGGTGGCCGAGCGTCGGCGACGGCGCACCGGACGTGACGGTGCCGACCACCTGGTCGGGACCGGCGAGCACCGGGTACCCGTGCCGGGCGGCCCGTCGACCGAGCCCCTGCAGGCCCACCAGCACGCGCGTCGGCTCGGCGGCCGCGCGGGCCTCGAGCGCCTCGCGCCCGACGAACGGTACGGGTAGCCCGTCGGCACCGGTCTTCCCGAGGGCGACCACGCGGCCCAGGCCGGCGTCGTGCGGCGTGGTGGTGCGGTCCAGCTCGTTGCCGTACAGCGGCATGCCGGCCTCGAGGCGAAGGCTGTCCCGTGCCGACAGGCCGGCCGGCACCAGGCCGAGCGGGGCGCCGACCTCGAGCAGCCGCCGCCACAGCACCGGCGCGTCGTCGGCCGCCACGTAGAACTCGAAACCGTCCTCGCCGGTGTACCCGGTGCGGGCCAGCAGGGCCGGCCGGCCGGCGAACGTGAACGGCAGGCAGGCGTAGTACTTGAGCGCCGTGACCTCGTCGTCTGCCAGCTCGATCCCGGCCGCGAGCACGATCTCCAGCGCCCGCGGGCCCTGGACGGCGACCAGCGCGGTCGCCGCGGACTGGTCGTCCACCACGACGTCCAGCCCTGCCGCGCGCTCCTGCAGCGCCGCCAGCACCGGGTCGTGGTTCGAGGCGTTGGCCACCACCAGGTAGCGCTCGGGCGCCAGGTGGTAGACGACCAGGTCGTCGATCACGCCGCCGTCCGGTGCGCAGATCATCGTGTACTTGGCGCCCAGCAGCCGGATCGCGGAGGCGTGACCGACCAGCGCCCCGTCGAGGAACGCCCCGGCGTCCGGACCGGTGACGACGATCTCCGCCATGTGCGACAGGTCGAACAGGCCTGCGGCCGTGCGGACGGCGGTGTGCTCCGCGAGGTCGGAGGTGTAGCGCAGCGGCATCTGCCAGCCGGCGAACGACGTGAGCGTGGCGCCGAGGGCGACGTGCTCGTCGTGCAGGGGGGAGCGACGGTCCTGCGTGATGGTGGCGTCGGTCATGGTGATCAGTCCTCGAAGGCCTCGACGGGCGGGCAGGAGCAGACGAGCTGACGGTCGCCGCGGGCGCCGTCGATGCGGCGGACGGGCGGCCAGTACTTGCCGTGCCGCAGGGCCGGGACGCCGTAGGCGGCGGTCTCGCGGGAGTACGGGTGGGTCCACTCGTCGGCCACCAGGGACGACGCGGTGTGCGGTGCGTTGCGCAACGGCGAGTCCTCCAGCGGCCACGTGCCGGCGGCGACCTGGTCGATCTCGCGGCGGATCGCGACGAGCGCGTCGACGAACCGGTCGAGCTCGCCCAGGTCCTCGCTCTCGGTCGGCTCGACCATCAGCGTGCCGGCCACCGGGAACGACAGCGTCGGCGCGTGGAAGCCGTAGTCCATCAGCCGCTTGGCGACGTCCTCCGCGGTGACGCCGGTCTCCTTGGTGATCGGGCGCAGGTCGAGGATGCACTCGTGCGCGACCAGCCCGGCGGGGCCCGTGTAGAGCACCGGGAAGTGCTCGGTCAGACGGCTGGCCAGGTAGTTCGCGGCGAGCACCGCGGTGCGGGTCGCGTGGGTGAGGCCGTCGGGACCCATCAGGGCGACGTAGGCCCAGGCGATCGGCAGGATGCCGGCCGAGCCCCAGTTGGAGCCGGCGACCGGGGCGGCGGAGTGCTGCCCGTGCGAACCGGTCTCCGTGGTGGTGCCGTCGGCGCCCGCACCGTCGTTCGTCGTGCCCGGCGAGCCGTGCCGGCCGGGCGTCGGGTCGCCCGGCAGGAACGGGGCCAGGTGCGCCGCGACGCCGATCGGGCCGACGCCGGGGCCACCACCGCCGTGCGGGATGCAGAACGTCTTGTGCAGGTTGAGGTGCGACACGTCGCCGCCCAGCTCGCGCGGCCGGGCCAGCCCGACGAGGGCGTTGAGGTTGGCGCCGTCGATGTACACCTGGCCACCGGCCTGGTGCACCAGCTCGGTCACCTCGCGCACCCGCTCCTCGTACACGCCGTGCGTCGAGGGGTAGGTGAGCATGATCGCCGCGACCTGCCGGCCGTGCTCCGACAGCTTGGCGCGCAGGTCGTCCAGGTCGATGGAGCCGTCGGGCGCGGTGCCGACGACCACCACGCGCAGGCCGGCGAGGGCCGCCGACGCCGCGTTGGTGCCGTGGGCGCTCGCCGGGATCAGGCACACCGTGCGCTGGTCGTCACCGCGGGAGCGGTGGTAGCCGGCGATCGCCAGGAGGCCGGCCAGCTCACCCTGCGACCCGGCGTTGGGCTGCACGGACACCGCGTCGTACCCGGTGATGTCCGCCAGCCAGCCCTCGAGGTCGGAGACGAGCTGGGCGTACCCGGCCTGCTGGTCGGCGGGCGCGTACGGGTGGATGTCGGCGAAACCGGGCCAGCTGATCGGCTCCATCTCGACCGTCGCATTGAGCTTCATCGTGCAGGAGCCGAGCGGGATCATCGTGCGGTCCAGCGCCAGGTCCTTGTCGGACAGCCGGCGCAGGTAGCGCAGCATCGCCGTCTCGGAGCGATTCACGTGAAACACCGGGTGGGCGAGGTAGCCGGTGGTGCGGAGCAGGGCGGCGTTGGCCGGGACCGCAGGGGGCGCGGTGGGGGTCACGACGGCGAAGCGGTCGTCCGTACCTGCGTCCAGCGTGGTGGCACCGGCCTCTGCGAAGGCGGTCAGCACCGCGACCAGGTCGGCCGGGATGGTGGTCTCGTCGCAGGAGGCCTGCACGTGGTCGTCGTCGGGCGCCCAGATGTTCACGCCCAGCTCGGCGGCGTGCTCGACGATCTCGCGTGCGCGGGAGCCGGGCACCTCCGCGCGGACCGTGTCGAAGATGTCGTCGTGCTCGACGGTGACGCCCGCCTCGCGCAGGGCGTCGGCGAGCCCGACTGCCAGGCCGTGCACCCGCTCACCGATCGCGCGCAGCCCCTCGGGGCCGTGGTAGACGGCGTACATCGCGGCGACGATCGCCAGCAGCGCCTGCGCCGTGCAGATGTTGCTGGTGGCCTTCTCGCGGCGGATGTGCTGCTCACGTGTCTGCAGCGCCAGCCGGTAGGCAGGCGCCCCGTCGGCATCGACGCTGACCCCGACGAGACGCCCGGGCAGGGTGCGCTCCAGGCCGGCGCGCACCGCCATGAACGCGGCGTGCGGACCACCGCCGAACAGCGGCACGCCGAACCGCTGCGCGGAGCCGACGGCGACGTCGGCGCCGACCTCGCCGGGCGCCGTCAGCAGGGTCAGCGCCAGCAGGTCCGCCGCGACCGTCACCAGGGCGCCGCGCGCCTTGGCCGCCTCGACCACCGGCGCCAGCTCGATCACCCGTCCGGAGGCGCCGACCTGCTGCACCACCACGCCGATCAGGTCACCCTCGACCTCCGGCAGCCCGTGCCGCAGGTCCGCCACCACCAGCGGCAGCCCGATCGCCGCCGCCCGACCGCGGGTCACCGCCAGCGACTGCCCGAACAGGTCGGCGTCCAGCACCACCGTGCCGGGCTTGTTCCGCTGCGCCCGCCACATCAGCGCGACGGCCTCGGCCACCGCCGTCGCCTCGTCGAGCATCGAGGCGTTGGCCACCGGCAGCGCCGTCAGGTCCTCCACCACCTGCTGGAACGTCAGCAGCGCCTCGAGGCGGCCCTGGCTGATCTCCGCCTGGTAGGGGGTGTAGCTGGTGTACCAGGCGGGGGACTCGAGCACGTTTCGCCTGATCACCGCAGGGGTGTGGGTGCCGTAGTAGCCCTGGCCGATCATCGGGCGGAGCACCTGGTTGCGGTCGGCCAGCTCGTGCAGCGCGGCGAGCACCTGCTCCTCCGAGCGGGCGGCCGGGAGGGCCAGCGGGCGGTCGGTGCGGATCGCCGCGGGGACGGCGGCGTCGGTCAGCGCGTCGAGGTCCGCGTAGCCGACGGCGCGGAGCATCACGTCGAGCTCGGTGCCGCGCGGGCCGACGTGCCGATCGACGAACGCCGCGGTCGTCGGCGCTGAGCTGTGCTGGTCGGGCTGGGTCACGCCGGGGCCTCCTGGGATCGCCCGGCGGCAGCGCCACCGGGACGGGTGTGGGGCCTCCCCGCTCTGTCATCGCGCGCGGAAGCACGCGACCTGAGAGTTTTGCCGGTCCGCCATCCCCTCGCGGGGCCGGGGCGCGCCGACTTGCACCGTCGGTGGGCCGTCACCCGCAGGCGGGGTGGGCCGCTTTCCAGAGTTGCCTCGCCACGGCGGTACGGGTGCCTGAGAGATTCCCGGGGAGGGTTGCTCCTACGGCGCCCCGCACGGGCGGGGACTCTCCCGCCGTGGTTCGAGCAGCGTGTTCAGTTGTCGCGGTCAGCGTACGCGACGGGTGGCGTCAGACCGCAGGCGCGCGCAGGACGAGGCCCTCCGACGTGCCCCCCTCGGCGCGCCCCGCGGCCACCACCGCCTCGACGGCGGCCAGCGCGCCCTCGATCAGCATCGGCTCGCCGTGCTGCGGGTCGCCGAACCACCGGACCGCGGCACCGGGGTCCGGACGGAACGACGAGCCGACCGGCAGGTTGAGCACCGCCGCGGCCCGCACCTTCGGGTCGCTGGCGGCCCGCACCAGCACGCCGCGGACCATCGGCAGCCGCGTGACGGCGCGGGTGAGGATGCGCTGGCGTCGGACGCCGGCGAAGAACGTCACCACCACCAGCCCGACGTCGCCGTGCACGTCACCGGTGGCCAGCGACTCGAAGTTGACGCCGCGGGTGGCGAACACCCCGGCGAGTGCCGCGATGGTGCCGGTGCGGTGGTCGGCGCGGACGTAGGCGACCCAGCGCTCGTCGTCCGGGTCCAGGCCGTCGGGTCCGGTGTGGCCGGTCGACAGGTGCGGCTCGCGCGCCGGACGCGCCGGGTGCGCGGCGTGGTGATGCACGCCGTGCGGGTGCTGGGGGCCGTGCCCGTGAGCGTCGGCGTCGCTCATGCCGGCGTTGCTCATGCGGGCACAGCCGTGTCCGACCAGGGCGCGAGCGTCGCGGCGATGCTGCGCGCGACGTCGGCCAGGCGCCGGTCCTCGTCGGGCGCCAGCTCGTCGAGCAGCACACGGGACCAGCCCTCCTGGCCCAGCACCACCGGCACCCCCAGCACGCCGTGCACCGGCGCGCCGCCGACGCTGATCTCCCCGTCCAGCGCCACCTGTCCGGCCACCACGATGTCGCGGCCGTCCAGGATCGTGTCGAGCAGGTCGATGGTGGCGTTCGCCGTGCCGGTGGCGGTCTTGGCGCCGCTCTGGTGGGTCATCCACGGCCGGGCCACCACGCGCAGGTCCGGTGGCCACGTGTCGATCAGGCGGAACGCCTCCGCGGTGTCCAGGGCGGCGAGCTGGGCCTTGGCCGCGGCGATCTCGTCGCCGAACGCGTCGAGCGTGCGCGGACCCCGCACGGCGGCGACGGCCCGCTCGCGCTCCGGCACGTCGCGGCCGCTGATCCGCACGGTCGACCACAGCGGCACCACGCCGTCCCCGTGCTCGCCGGCGACGAACCCGCCCACCCGGTGCCGGCGCACCCCGAGGGACACCGCCACCTCCCGGCGGAACCGCAGGGTGTCCAGCCACGCGCCCATGCCGATCACCCGGTGCCGGCCCAGGCGGTTGGCCATCACGGCGACGCCCAGCTCCACCGGGTTGGAGACGACCACCACCACCTCCGAGCCCGAGCCGTGGGCGGCGAGCGCCTCGGCGTAGGCGGCGAACACGGCGTGGTTGTCGGCGGCCAGCTCTGCGCGGGTGAGCGGCATGCCGTCGGTGGCGGGCGGTGAGGTGCGGCCGGCGGCGACGACGACGACGTCCGCCACCACGTCGTTCGGGTCGAGGGCGACGTCGATGATCGGCGCGTGCTCGTCGTACGCGTCGATCAGGTCGGCACGCAGGCCGTGCGCCGCACGCTCGGACGCGCCGCCCGCCCGGCCCACCAGCTGCAGCCGGGAGGACGTGGGGAGCAGCGCGCGCTCGACGAGCTGGGTGCACACCTGCCGCCCGACGTCGCCTGTCGCACCGAGCACCGCCACGTCCATGCGGCGGAGCCTATGCCGGGGGCGTCACGTCCACGTTTCGAGACGGCTGCCGCGCTAGGCCGGGGGCCGGGAGGGTCGCCTGCCAGGCGACGATGCGGTGCACCGCCGCCTCGACCACCTCGGGGGCCGCCGCGAACGACAGCCGCACCCACCGATGCCCCTCCGTCGGGTCGAAGTCCGTGCCGGGCGTCAGGGCCACACCGGCCTCCTCGAGCAGCCGTGCGCAGTACGTCACCGAGTCGAGCCCGAACCCGGACACGTCGCCGTACAGGTAGAACGCACCGTCGGCGGGGGCGACGGGGGACCAGCCGAGGTCCGGCAGCGCGGCCATCAGCAGCTCGCGGCTGCGCCCGTAGTCCGCCACGGAGGCGTCGGCGGCGGCCATCCCCTCCGGCGACAGGGCGACGAGCGCGGCGTGCTGGGCGACCGCCGGTGGGCAGAGCGCGACGTTGCCGGCCAGCGCGCTGACGGGCTCGACGAGGTCGTCGGGCAGCACCAGCCAGCCCAGTCGCCAGCCGGTCATGCCCCAGAACTTGGAGAACGAGCTGACGACGACGGCACCCGCCTCGCGGAACGCCGCGGCGGTGGCCGTCGGCGGTGCGGAGGCGTAGGTGAGGCCGTGGTAGATCTCGTCGGACACCAGCCGCACGCCGTGGTCCGCGCACCAGCGGGCCAGCGCGGTCAGCTCGTCGGGCTCGACCATCGTGCCGGTCGGGTTCGCCGGGCTCGCAAGCACCAGTCCGTCGAGCCGCCCACCGGCCCTGAGCAGGGATTCCAGCTGCGCCACCGTCGGCTGGTACCGCTGCTCCGGCCCGCACGGCAGGTCCACCACCTCGATGCCGAGCGTCCGGAGGATCGTCGCGTACGCCGGGTAGCCGGGGCGGGCCAGCGCCACCCGGTCGCCGACGTCGAACGCCGCGAGGAACGCCAGCACGAACGCGCCCGACGAGCCCGTGGTCACCGCGACGTGCGCCGGGTTGACGGTCACGCCGTACCGGTCCTCGTACAGGCGCGCCAGCGCCACCCGCAGCGCCGGGATGCCCGTCGCCTCCGTGTAGCCCAGGTCGCCGGCGGCCAGCAGCTCGGCAGCCCGGTTCCGCACCACCTCGGCGGCACCCGTCCCCGGCTCACCGGCGCACAGCACCAGGACGTCCTCACCGCGCGCGCGGCGCTCGTTGGCGGCCGCCAGGATCTCCATCACGGCGAACGGCGGCACCGCCGACCGGGCTGCGACCTTCATCGAGACGCCTCCTGCCGGCCGCGCGCCTCCAGGGCGGCCCGGACGTGCGCCACCACCCCGTCGGCACCCGCCTCGATCTGTGCGAGGCACGCCTCGAAGTCGTCCGGACCGCCGTACCAGGGGTCGTCGATGTCCAGCAGGTGCTCGCTGCGCGGGTCGTCGACCGCGGGGGCCTCGGGGTCGAACCGTCGGTACATCACGACGCGGTCGGCCAGCACGGCGTCCTGTCCCGCCAGGCGGCGCAGCGCGCGGGCGTGCGTGGACGTCATCGGCAGCACCAGGTCGCGCGCCGTCAGGTCCTCCGCGCGCACCCGGCGAGCCCGGTGACCGTCGCCGGTCGGGTAGCCGTGGGCGCGCAGCACCGCCCGCGCCCGGCGGTCCACCGGGTTGCCGTGCTCCTCGTCGCTGATGCCGGACGAGTCGACCAGCACCTCGTCGGCCAGACCGGCCTCGGCGAACCGCTGCCGCAGCACGATCTCTGCCATCGGGGACCGGCAGATGTTGCCGGTGCAGACGGTCATCACGCGGTACGGGCTGTCGGCGCTCACCGGTCCATCCTGGCGCGTCCGGCGTGGGGCGCCGTCCGGGCGCCGCCGGCGGCGTGAGCCCCTGACGGCGTGGGCGGCGGGGTGGCGGTGGTGGCTGAGCGGCGGTGGCGTGACGCGGCCGGGCGGTGGTGGCGGCGCACGCACCCCGGCCGACGGCGCGCGCTCCGGCCGGCGGTGCGCACTCGGGCCGCTGTGCGCAGGCCGGTGTGCACGCCCGTGGGGCCTGCGGGTGAACCAGTCCCGGCCCCTGTCGTCGTCGACGGACGGACCATACGTTCGTCGCATGGGCATGGTGGCGGTCACTGGTGCGACGGGGCAGGTGGGGGGCCGGGTCTCGGCCCGCCTGTCGGCGAAGGGCATGCGGCACCGGGTGCTCGCGCGGCACCCCGGACGGCTGCTCGCCTCCGACCTGGTCGAGGTCGCGGCGTTCGAGGGGTACGACGACGAGGCCGGGCTGCGGGCGGCGTTCGCGGGCGTCGACGACGTCGTCCTCGTCTCCGCCCACGAGCATCCCGACCGGGTGGGTCTGCACCGCACCGTGGTCGAGGCGGCCGCCGCGGCCGGCGTGCAGCGGGTCGTCTACGTCTCCTTCCTCGGCGCGGCGCCGGACGCGACGTTCACCTACGCCCGGGACCACTGGCACACCGAGCAGCTGCTCCGCGAGTCCGGTCTGGCGTGGGTGGCGCTGCGCGACTCGCTCTACCACGCGGGTTGGCCGCTGTTCGTGGGTGACGACGACACCCTGCGCGGGCCCGCCGGCGAGGGGCGCGTCGCGTCGGTGGCGCACGACGACGTGGCCGACGTGGTGGTGGCGGCGATCCGGATCGGTGTCGGCTCCCATGAGGGGTACGTCCGCGACGTGACCGGTCCCGAGGCGCTGACCCTGGAGGAGGTCTGCTCGCAGCTCTCCGCCGCCGTTGGGCGGACCATCAGCTACGTGCCGGAGACGGTCGACGAGGCCTACGCCTCACGGGCCCGCTACGGCGCCGCCGACTGGGAGGTCGACGGCTGGGTGTCGACGTACACCGCCATCGCGGCCGGCGAGCTGGACATCGTCTCGACGACCGTCGAGGACCTCACCGGCCATGCGGCTCAGTCGTTCGCCGACTGGCTCGCCGCCAACCCGGCCGCGCTGAGCCGGCTGCGGCACGGAGCGCGGTAGCCGAGTCGCGGGCGCGGCCGGTTGCACGCCGACCTCGTCAGGCGAGGCCGTCGCGAGCCGTCCCCGCAGAACGCGGCCGGTCGCGCGCGGCCGGGCTCAGTCGCGCGCGGTGAGGACGATGGTGCCGTTCGGCGTCAGGGCGACCGTGTGCTCGGCGTGCGCCGTGATCGAGTGGTCCGCCGACCGGATGGTCCAGCCGTCGGGGTCGATGACGTAGCCGTCGCCACCGGCCATGAACCACGGCTCGATGGCGATGACCAGGCCTTCCTTCAGCTTCTGACCTGTCCCACGCCGGCCGAGGTTCGCCACGTGCGGGTCCTCGTGCATCGTCCGCCCGACGCCGTGACCGCCGAAGTCGGCGTTGATGCCGAACCCGCCGGCCCGGCCGACCCTGCCGATCGCCTCCGACACGTCACCCATCCGGGCACCGACCCGGGCGGCCGCGATGCCCGCGTCGAGCGCCGCCTCCGTGGTGGCGATGAGCCGCTGAGCCTCCGGGGTGGTGGTGCCGAGCTGGAACGTCAGCGCGGAGTCGGCCACCCAGCCCTGCAGCTCGCACGCGAAGTCGATGCTGACCACGGCACCGTCCTTCAGCACCTCGTCGGACGGCAGGCCGTGGAGCGCGGCGTCGTCGACGGAGATGCACAGCACGCCGGGGTACGGCATCGCGCCGAACGACGGGTGGTAACCGAGGTACACCGACCGGGCGCCGGCCTTGGCGATGAGCTCGCGGGCGTGCGCGTCGAGGTCGTTGGTGGTCATCCCGATCCGCGCGAACTCGCGCAGCGACGTCAGCACCTCCCCGACGAACCGGCCGACGGGCCGCATCTGCTCGATCTGTGCTGGCGTCTTCAGGCTCACAGCGACACCTTCGCACGGATCGCAACCCACCTCGGCGGCACGGGCCTAGGCACCGGCGCACGGCAGCTGCGGGGACACGCCCGGCGGAGGTGCAGCCAGGGGTCCCGAAGCTCAGAACGGCGGCGGCCCGTCGTCGCACCGCGGGAGTCGTCGGGACGCGGCCACCCGCGCGGTCGACGACGAGAGCGGCGGTGACGGTGGCAGCACGGCTGGCTTTGCCGGTGGTGGCTGTGCGGGTGACGGAGGCCCAGCGGGTGACGGTGGCGGTGCGGCCGACGGTGGTGGATCCGGTACCGCGGCGCGAGCCGGCGCGGCCGGGCGTGGGCGTGCGGCTGTCACCAGCCGGCCGTCGGGGGTGCGGAACTCGTAGCGCGGCGGCGGTCGCACTCCGGGCGGTTCGCCGTTGGCATCCGGTCGGAGCCGACGTATACGCAGGTCAGCGCGGTGCACCTCGTGGTGGTGGAACACGCACAGCAGCACTCCGTTGTCCACTGACGTGCCGCCGCCGTCCCGGTCCCACCAGGCGATGTGGTGCACCTCGCCCCATCGCGCAGGCTTGCCGCAGCCGCCGAAGGCGCACACCTGGTCGCGGACGATGACGGCCCGCCGCACAGCACCCGAGAACAGGCGGACGGACCGACCGAGGTCGACCGGCGTGGAGTCGGCACCGAGCACCACCCGGGACACCTCGGCGTCGCACAGAAGCCGGGTCAGCTCCGAGAACGGCACCGGGACACCGTCCTCGGTGCACGCTGGCGTGACGCCGCCGAGGCCGGGCAGAGCGGTCGGCGTGACGCCAGCGGCCACGCCTGCACCGTCACCCACGGCGACGGTCACCCCAGCATCGTCCCCCACGCCGACGGTCACGCGAGCACCGTCACCCACCTCCGCCGTCTCCCGACCAGCCGCGTCGGCATCCGCCGTACGGGTCGCACGCCGGCCGAGCTCGGAGCGGACGGCCGCGAACGTCGGAGCGTCGACGACAAGGCTGACGTGCGGTCGGACGGATGCGACCGACCCCGACACTGGCAGGTCGAGCAGCGTGCTCGCCATGGCCATCAGGGCATCGGCCCGTGCCTGCTCGGAGGTCCGCTCGTCGTCGGGCGCCTCGCCCATGCGGTCGAGCGCTCGTCGGACGATCTCGCCCGAGACCCGGTCGAGGCGGCCCTTCAGGTACGTCCCGTCGGGCGCGTCTGAGACGTGCAGGAAGCGCGCGGCGCGCTGGGCCTGGTGATCCCGCTCGAGCTGAGCCGGGTCGAGCGTCGCGATCCACGCGCCGAGGTCGCGCGAGAAGCGCCGGACGTCCGTCGACTCGGCGAGCCGCACCACCGTCGCCTGACCCTCCGTCGAGGTCAGCGCACTCTCGACCGCGACGGACGACCGGTCGAGCACACGCGCCACCACGTCGAGATGGGCGACCGGCAACGCTCCGGCGTCCACGGCCACGGCCACGCGGGGCATCGCAGTCAGCGCCTCGGCCTGCCGCACCTGCTCGTGTGCCGCGCGCATGCCGCACCCGGACCGGCGGTCGATGGCTGCCGCGACCGAGCCGTCACCGAGCGCGGCGACCGTGCCCGCGTCTCGGTCCACCGAGAGCCACGCCGCCTTCGCCGCAGTCAGGGTGCCGGACAGGCGATCGAGCGCCGACCACATCGCCTGCCGCTCGGCTGCGGACCAGCCGGCACCAGCGCCGGACAGTGCGCCGAGCGCGGAGAGCTCCTCGCGGACCCGCGTGAGGCGCGCGAGAGCAGCGGTCGCACCGACAGCTCCTCGGTGAGGATCGATCCGCACGTCGGGCACCGGACGATGCGCCGAGCCGGCGGCCGACCGCGACGCGACGCCGGCCGGGTGGCGGCTCGGCGTCGGTGCGAGGGCGACCGCTTCGAACACGTGTTCGACTCTAGTAGATGCCACCGACATCCGACGGCGTTCTCCACAGCCCGCAATCGTGCCGCTGACCTGCGCATACAGAGTCCAGCAGCGCGGTGCGGGGCCAGAGCGGTGCTCGCGCACGCACGCGACACGCGTCCGGGCAGGGAACAGCCCGTGGGCCGGTACCTCTTTCGAGGCCCTGCCGCGAGGGACGAGGTCGCGGCTCCCACGGGCTGCGGTGACTGCCGGTATTCGCTGCCGTCCGGGCCGGATGACCGGCCGGGCAGCGGCGGACTCGACAATCCGTCCGATGCGTCGGGCGGCTAGCGGACAGCCACCTCACTCGTCCGGAAAGACTTCATCTCGCGGACCACCTCCTTCCCGTGTCCGACGAAGGTACGTCGCAGTCCTGAGACCGCCAACAGATTTCGCCTCCGACGAACAGGCAGTCGGACGACCCCCGGACGACGACCGAATCGACCGCTCGCCTCGCCCCCGCAGCCCCACGGACGTCGGTCCACCGACGACCCCGGCCGGGGCGGGTCCACGCTGACCCGTCCCGGCCGGAGCCCGCGTTCCGAGCAGCCCGGTCACCCCCGCTCGACGAGGAACTGCGTGTACGCCGGCACGGTGAGGAACGACGGGAACTCCTCACCCAGCGCCACCTCGGCGAACACCTGCGCGGCGTCGTGGAACCGGTCACCGTCCCACCGGTCCACCGACCCCAGCACGTCCTCCAGGACGGAGGCGACCAGCTCCCTCGTCACCGTCGACCCCTCGGCCGTCACCACCCCCCGGTGGATCCACTGCCACACCTGCGACCGGGAGATCTCGGCCGTCGCCGCGTCCTCCATCAGGTCGTCGATCGCCGCGGCGCCGACGCCCCGCAGCCACGACTCGAGGTACCGCAGCCCGACGGAGACGTTCGCCCGCAGGCCCGCCTCCGTGACGGCCCCGGGCTCGCCGCCCCCGGCCGACGGGATGTCGAGCAGGTGCGCCGCGGCCACGGCGACGTCGCCACGCAGCCGGTCACGCTGGTCCACCCGAGCCCCCGCCGTCCCGGCAGGTCCGCCGAACGCGTCGTCGAACACCCCCATCGCCACCGGCACCAGGTCGGGGTGCGCCACCCAGGTGCCGTCGAACCCCTGGGCCGCCTCGCGCACCTTGTCGGCGCGCACCTGCGCAAGCGCCCGCTCGGTGACCTCCGGCCGACGGCGGTTGGGGATGAACGCGCTCATCCCGCCGATCGCCTGGGCACCGCGGCGGTGGCAGGCGGCCACCAGCAGGTCGGTGTACGCCGCCATGAACGGGACCGTCATCGTGACCCGCCCACGGTCCGGCAGCGTGAACCGCTTCCCCCGGTCCCGGAAGGTCTTGATGACGGAGAAGATGTAGTCCCACCGGCCGGCGTTCAGCCCGGCGCAGTGGGCACGCAGCTCGAACAGGATCTCCTCCATCTCGAACGCCGCGGTGATCGTCTCGATCAGCACCGTCGCCCGGATGGTGCCGATGCGCAGGCCCAGGTAGTTCTCGGTGAACCGGAACACCTCGTCCCACAGCCGCGCCTCGAGGTGGCTCTCCATCTTGGGCAGGTAGAGGTACGGGCCCCGGCCCGCGTCGATCAGAGCCTGCGCGTTGTGGAACAGGTAGAGCCCGGCGTCGACCAGGCTGGCCGAGGCGGCACACTCCTGCCCCGCCCGGTCCGTGAAGCGCAGGTGCTGCTCGGTCAGATGCCAGCCGCGGGGCCGGAAGACGATGGTCGGCGTCTGCTCACCGACCCGGTACTCCTTGCCCTCCGGGGACGTGAAGTCGATGTTCCCCCGGATCGCGTCGTACAGGTTGGCCTGGCCGCCGATGACGTTCGCCCAGGTGGGGCTCATCGCGTCCTCGTGGTCGGCCAGCCACACCTTGGCCCCGGAGTTCAGGGCGTTGACCGTCATCTTCCGGTCGGTGGGGCCGGTGATCTCCACGCGGCGGTCCTCCAGGCCGGGGCCGGGGCCGGCGACCCGCCACGTGCGGTCCGCCCGGATGTGGGCGGTGGCGGGCAGGAACGACGGGTCCGCGCCGTCCCCGATCCGGTGGCGGCGGTGCCGACGGGCCTCGAGCAGGTCGTGCCGGGTCGCGGCGAAGTGGACGTGCAGGTCGGTGAGGAAGTCCATCGCCTCCTGCGTGAGCACCCGGTCGCGGTCGGGCAGCTGCGGGCCGGTGATCGTCAGGGTCGCCGGCGCGGCGGGCAGGCCGGGCGACGGCGGGTTCTCGCTGGGCGAGCTGGGCGGACGGAACACGGTGGTGGTGGACATGGCGGTCTCCTGCGGGGAAAGGAGGGAAGGAAGGGGACGACGGGACCGGGTCAGTGCGTGAACTGGGCGGTCTCGGTGGACCCGGCGAGCGCGAGGGTGGCGCTGGTCGGGTTGAGAGCGGATGCGACGAGGTCGAAGTAGCCCGTGCCGACCTCCCGCTGGTGGCGGGTGGCGGTGTACCCGTCGGCCTCGGCCTCGATCTCGGCCTGCTGCAGACGGACGTAGGCGCTCATCCCGGTCCGGGCGTAGTCGTGCGCCAGCGTGAACATCGAGTGGTTGAGGGCGTGGAACCCGGCGAGGGTGATGAACTGGAACACGTACCCGTGGGCCGCCAGCTCCGTCTGGAACCGCGCGATCTGCGCGTCGTCCAGGTGCGCCCGCCAGTTGAACGACGGCGAGCAGTTGTAGGCCAGCAGCTTGCCGGGGAACTGCTCGTGCACCCGCTCGGCGAACTCGACGGCGAGGCCGACGTCGGGTGTCGACGTCTCCACCCACAGCAGGTCCGCGTGCGGCGCGTACGCGCAGGCCCGGGCGACGACGGGGTCGAGGCCGGACCGCACCCGGTAGAACCCCTCGGCGGTCCGCTCGCCGGTGAGGAAGGGCTGGTCGCGCTCGTCGACGTCGGACGTCAGCAGGTCGGCGCCCAAGGCGTCGGTGCGCGCGACGACGATCGTCGGCACCCCGGCCACGTCCGCGGCGAGCCGGGCGGCGGACAGCGTGCGGACGTGCTGCGACGTCGGCACCAGCACCTTCCCGCCCAGGTGGCCGCACTTCTTCTCGGACGACAGCTGGTCCTCCCAGTGCACGCCCGCGGCGCCGGCCGCGATCATCGCCAGCATCAGCTCGTAGGCGTTCAGCGGGCCGCCGAACCCCGCCTCGGCGTCGGCGACGATCGGCGCGAGCCAGTCCCGGGACGGTCGCCCGTTCTCGGCGACGTCGATCTGGTCGGCGCGCAGCAGGGCGTTGTTGATGCGGCGCACGACGGCCGGCACCGAGCTGACCGGGTAGAGGGACTGGTCCGGGTACGTCTGGCCCGCGTTGTTCGCGTCGGCCGCCACCTGCCACCCGGACAGGTAGATCGCCTCGAGCCCGGCCTTCACCTGCTGCACGGCCTGGTTGCCGGTGAGTGCACCGAGCGCAGGCACCAGCGTCCTCTCGTGCAGCAGCTCCCACAGCCGCTCGGCGCCGCGCCTGGCGAGCGTGTGCTCCTCGTGGACCGATCCGCGCAGGGCGACGACGTCCTCGGCCGTGTGGGTGCGGACGATGCCGGCCCACCGGGGGTCCAGCTCCCACTCGGTCGCCAGCTCGGCGGCCGTCTGGGAGTAGCCACCGCTGCGCCGGCCGGTGTGCTCGCCGCTCTGCGTGCTCATCATCGCCTCCGTGAGTGTTCCGGGTTCTTCTCGGCCTCGTCGCCGTGAGATCCAGGTTGAGGCCGCCGAACTCAGCGGGAACCCCTCGGAAGGGCAGAAGATCGGCACTCCTTCTCCTCGACAGAACAACATCGCGGGTGCGACGGTGGACGGCATGACGTCGACGACGACGACACCGCCCCGCACCCCCTCCACCACGAAGGGCGCCACGGTCGCGCCCACCGCGACGCACCACGCCGACGGCCTCGACACCCTGGTGCTCGGCCGGCGGATCCGGCACCTGCGGACGCTGCGCGGCATGACGCTGGACGACCTCGGCGCCGCCATCGGCCGCGCCGCCTCGCAGGTGTCGATGCTGGAGAACGGTCACCGCGAGCCCAAGCTGTCGCTGCTGACCCACGTGGCGGACGCGCTCGGCGTCCCCCTGACCGACCTGCTGCGCACCGACCCGCCGTCACGCCGGGCCGCGCTGGAGATCGAGCTCGAGCGTGCGCAGCGCGGGCCCCTCTTCACCTCCCTCGGCATGGGGCAGGTGAAGGTCGGCAAGTCGCTGCCCGGGGACGCTCTCGAGGCGCTGGTGTCCCTGGTCGGCACGGTGCAGCGGCTGCTGACCGAGCACGCGGCGACCCCCGAGGAGGCGCGCCGGGCCAATGCCGAGCTGCGCGCGCAGATGCGGTCGCAGGACAACTACTTCCCCGAGCTCGAGGAGCACGCCCGGACGCTGCTGCGCGGCATCGACCACGCCGGCGGCCCCCTTGGCCAGCGGGCGACGGCGGACATCGCCGCCCACCTCGGCTTCACGCTGCACTACGTCAGCGACCTGCCGCACTCCACGCGCAGCGTCACCGACCTGGCGAACCACCGCATCTACCTGCCCGCGGGCAACCCCGGCTCGTCGGACTCTCGCTCACCGCTGCTGCAGGCGCTCGCGTCCCACGTGCTGGGTCACGGCGAGCCGCGGGACTACGCCGACTTCCTGCGGCAGCGGGTGCAGGCGAACTACCTGGCCGCGGCGCTGCTGCTGCCGGAGGACAGCGCCGTGCCGTTCCTGCAGGAGGCCAAGTCCGAACGGCAGCTGTCGGTGGAGGACCTGCGTGACCGGTTCGCCGTGCCGTACGAGACCGCGGCGCACCGGTTCACCAACCTGGCCACCCGCCACCTCGGCATCCCCGTGCACTTCATGAAGGTCCACGAGGGCGGCACCCTCCACAAGGCCTACGAGAACGACGGCGTGGTGTTCCCGTCCGACCCGTTGGGGGCCATCGAGGGGCAGCCGGTGTGCCGGCAGTGGACGGCGCGCGTCGTCTTCGGCCTGGCGGACCGGTTCAGCCCGTACTACCAGTACACGGACACGACGTCCGGCACGTTCTGGTGCACGTCCCGGGTGCAGCCCTCGTCGCAAGGGGCGTTCTCGGTGAGCGTCGGGACGCCGTTCGCGCACGTGCGCTGGTTCCGCGGCCGGGAGACGACGGAGCGCACCGCCTCCCGTTGCCCCGACCCGACGTGCTGCCGGCAGCCGCCGGAGCCGCTGGCCGACCGCTGGGCGGACCGGTCGTGGCCGTCCGCCCGGCCGCACGCGTCCCTGCTCGCCGCCCTGCCGGTAGGGGTGTTCCCCGGCGTGGACACCACCGAGGTGTACGAGTTCCTCGACCGCCACGCACCGCAGACCCCCTGACGCCGACCCGCCCGAGGCTGCCCTTCTTCGCTGTACGCCTGGTGTACGTACACCGGGCGTACAGCCGAAAAGGCAGTTCCGGTCGGTGGGCGACATGCGTGAAGGCGCAGCACGGGGCTCGGCGATCCGGCTCGGCGCAGCGGAGGTCCGAAGGTCCAGCTCGACCTCTCGTGGCGGGCTGGCACGCTGGCGTCTGTGAGCTCGCCGACGTCGTCGCCGCTGCCGTCGCGCTCGCCGTCGCCACTGCCGTCGGGGCGGCCCGTCACCACGCCGGGTCGGCGGCGGCGCGGGCCCGGGTGGGTGCCGCAGCAGCACGGGGCCTGGGCGATGCTCGTGGTGCCGCCCGTGGTGGGTGCTGTGATGTCCGGCGTGACGTGGCGGCACGCGCTGCTGCTGGTCGCCTGGCTGATCGCCTACCTCGCGTACAACGCTGTGGGCTTGTGGTTGCGGTCCGGACGCAAGGCTCGGTACTCACCTCCGGTGCGCGCGTACGGCATCGCCGCGGTGCTGGTGGGCGGTGGGCTGCTCGTCGTGACGCCCGGGCTGCTCGTGTGGGCGCCGGCGTACGCGGTGCTGCTCGGCGTGAGCCTGGCGGCGTCCGTGCGACGGGCCGACCGGTCGTGGTCCAACGACGCGGTGACGGTGGTGGCGGCGTGCCTGATGACGGTGGTCGCGGCCGGCCTCGGGTCCCGGGCACCGGCCGAGGCCGCGCGGTCGGCGGTGGCGTGGGGACGGTCGCTGGTGGACGGGTCCGGGGTGGCGCCGGGACACGTGGTGCTCGCGGCCGTCGTCCTGCTCGCGTACTTCTGGGGGACCGTCCTGTACGTCAAGACGATGATCCGCGAGCGCGGTCGACGCGACGTGCTGACGTGGTCCATCGGGTACCACGTGGCGATCGCGGCCGCTGGCGCCGCCGTGCACCCGCTGCTCGGGGCGGTCGGGGTGCTGCTCGCCGCACGCGCCGGAACGGTGCCCCGGCGCTGGCCACGAGCCACCCCCAAGGCCATCGGCATCGGCGAGGTCGTCGCGACCACCGCGGTGGCCGTCGTGACCCTCGCGGTGCTGTGAGCGCAGGGACCGCTGCTCCCGTCGGCGCTGCTCCCGTCCGCCCTGCTCCAGGCCCCGCCCCTCAGCGCGGCGGCAGCCCGGGGGCGAGCTCGAACGCCGCGAACACCTGCGCGTCCTGGAAGACCGCGTTCCGCTCGATCCCGCGCGCCCCGACGGTGAGCACCTGCAGCGTGTGGAGCCGATGCCCGCCGCCGGGCTCCGGGGCGTAGGCGGCCAGGGCCGGTTGACCGTTGGCCCGCAGGGGCAGCATCCGCCACCCCGTCCCGCGCCTCGCGAACACGCGCGCGATGAACCGGCCGTAGTCGTCAGCGCCGAGGAACCACAGCGGCACCGGCGGCATCTCCAGCACCACGTCGGCGGTGAGCAGCTGCACCAGTGCGTCGACGTCGGCCGCCTCGAAGGCCGCGACGTACCGCTCGACCAGGTCACGGACGGAGCTGTCGTCCGGGTCGCCGAGCAGGTCCTCCTCCGGGGCGGCCGTCGCGATCGTGGCCCGCGCCCGCTGCAGGGCGCTGTTCACCGAGGCGGTCGACGTGCCCAGCTGGGCCGCGACCTCGGCAGCGGTGAACGCGAGGACGTCGCGCAGCACCAGCACCGCACGCTGCCGCGGCGGCAGCAGCTGCAGTGCCGCGACCAGGGCGAGCCGCACGCTGCGGCGGGCCGCCGACCGCTCCGCCGGGTCCTGCGCCTCGGTGCGCACGTACCGGTCCGGCAACGGCTGCAGCCAGGGCACGTCGAGGTCCGGTCGGAGAGCGGCGTCCGGATCGGTGCTCGGCGCACCGAGACCTGACGGGAGCGGACGGCGGGCCCGTCCGTCCAGTGCGGTGAGGCAGACGTTCGTCGCGATCGAGTACACCCAGGTCCGCACGGAGGCGCGCGCCGCGTCGTACCGCTCGGCGGCACGCCAGGCGCGCAGCATCGTCTCCTGGACGGCGTCCTCCGCCTCGTGCACCGAGCCGAGCAGGCGGTAGCAGTGCACCACGAGCTCGCGTCGCAACGGCTCGACCGCCGCGACGAGCGCCGTGCCCGTCGTCACCTCCGTCACGCCCGTCCCCCCGTCGTCAGGCTCGCAACCGAGCGTCGCTCACCGGCTCGCACCCGAAGCGTGCCGTCACCCACCGATGAGTCTGCGCCGGCCCGCCGGTATCACCCGGTGTCAGGACGAGAGCACGGCCCCCGGGGCCGGGAGGGAAGCGACATGCACCAGGTGATCATCAGCGAGTTCGGCACGCTGGACGGCGTGGTGGAGGACCCGGACGGGTCCGGCGGCGGCGGCGCCGGCGCGTGGGCGTTCCGGTTCGGACGAGAGGCCATCGCGGGTGACGTGTTCCGCCTCGGGCCGCTGCTCGAGACGGGCACGCTGCTGCTGGGCCGGCGGACGTGGGAGCTGTTCAGGCAGCTGTGGCCGACTCGGACGGACCCGTTCTCGCTGGCGATGAACCGGATCGAGAAGGTGGTCGTGTCCCGCGGGACGCCGGACCTCAGCGGCTGGGACCGGTCGACGCTGCTCGCCGGTGACCTGCTCGAGCAGGTGCCCCGACTGCGCGACCGGTCGGACGTGCTGGTGCTCGGCAGCATCGGCGTGGCGCAGAGCCTGGTCGCGCACGACCTGGTGGACGAGTACCGGCTGCTCACCTTCCCGACGCTGGCCGGCGCGGGCCGTCGACTGTTCGAGCCGGATCGGCGTCCGGCCGAGCTCACGCTCGGCTCGGTGGAGCAGATCGGCGAGACCGTGCTGACCACGCACCGGCGCCAGCGCTGATCCGGGCGGCCCGGTGCCGGCTGCTGGGCAGGCGGCACCGGGCTAGCGTGGCGGCGTGCCAGCGCTGGGATCGTCGTCCGTCCTGCTCGCCCCGGGTTCGATCCACGGCTGGTCCGGACCGGACGTCGTGCTGTTCGTCGGCCGGGACACCGCCGGGTCCCGGGTGCACACCGCCTTCCCGGTGTGGGCGCGGGCGCTCGGGCTCGGCAACGTGGTGCTGCGGGGCGTGGACGTGCACGCCGAGGCGGACCGGCAGGTGTGGCGGGGCCTCGTCGGCGCGATGCGGAACAACCCGCGGGTGCGCGGTGCCGTGATCACGGATCACAAGCTGCGGCTGTACCGCGCGTGCGCGGACCTGGTCGACGTGCAGGAGCCGATCGTCGGGCTGATGGCGGAGATCAACAGCCTGCGGCTGGACGACGGCCGGGTCTGGGCCTTCGCGCGGGACGTGCTGGCGCTGCACACGGTGCTGGGGCACGTGCCCCTGCCGGCGGCGCCACCGGCGGTCGTCTGCCTCGGCTCAGGCGGTGCCGCGACCGCGTTGCTCCTGGCCACGGCGTTGGACGTGCCGGCGACGACGGTCACCGGGGAACCGACACCCGCCGCGGCACGGCCGGCGCTGACCTTCGTGGACCGTGATCCCGATGCGCTGGACGCGCTGCGGCGGGTGCTCGGCCGGCTGCCCGTCGACGCCGCTGCGGTGCGGATGCTGACGGCCCCGACCCCGCAGGCCTGTGCCGAGGTGGTCGCTGCGGCGCCGGCCGGCACGCTCGTCGTGAACGCCACCGGCCTGGGCAAGGCCGGTCCCGAGTCACCGCTGCCGGACGGTGCCGCGTTCCCGCCCGATGCCGTGGCGTGGGACCTCAACTACCGCGGCCCGCTGACCTTCCTCGCGCAGGCCCGCGCCGCCGGGGTCGCTGCCGTGGACGGTCGGGACTACTTCCTCGCCGGCTGGGCGTGCGCGCTGGGCGGCGTCTTCGACCTGGACCCGGCACGGGCACTGACCGCGATCCGCGGCACCGAGCCGGCGGCCGCCTGACCGCTCAGCGGCGGCGCAGGACCCGCGCCTCCCACGGGCGCAGCGGCGCGTCGACCGGCACGGTGTCGGGGTAGTTGCCGAGCAGCAGCTCGGCGTCGACCCAGCCGTCGAGCTCCGGCGGCAGCGGGCGGTCGGTGCCGGACCAGTTCGACAGCACCAGCAGCGGCGGGTAGCCCTCGAGCGTGCGCTCGAACACCCAGAGGTGCTCGTCGTCCGGCAGCAGCAGCCGGAACGCCCCGAGGGCGACCACCGGGTCCTTGTGCCGCAGCGCGATCAGCGCCCGGTAGTGCTCGAACACCGAACCGTCGGCACCGACCTGCGCGGCGGCGTTGAGCCAGCGGTGGTTCGGGTTGACCGGCAGCCAGGGCGTGCCGGTGCTGAACCCTGCGTGCGGGCCGTCGTCCCACTGCATCGGCGTGCGGGCGTTGTCGCGGCCGCGGCTGAGCAGCCCCTCGAAGGCCTTCGCCGCGGGCACCCCCGCCGCGAGCGCCTCGGCGTAGAAGTTGATCGACTCGATGTCGCGCAGCTGGTCGACGTGCTCCCACGGCGCGTTCGTCATCCCGAGCTCCTCGCCCTGGTAGACGAAGGGCGTCCCGCGGTGCAGGTGCAGCACGGTGGCCAGCGCCGTCGCCGACTCGCGCCACCACCGGCCGTCGTCGCCGAACCGCGACACGGCACGCGGCTGGTCGTGGTTGGACCAGTACAGGCTGTTCCAGCCGACGTCGCCGAGCCCCTCCTGCCAGCCCGCGAGCGACCTCTTCAGCGCCGGCAAGGACAGCGGCACCGGGTCGAACTTGGTGCGCCCCTGGTCCAACGACACGTGCTCGAACTGGAACACCATGCTCAGCTCGCCGCGGGACGGGTCGGTGAACAGGCGCGCCTGCTCCCACGTCACGCCCGGCATCTCGCCGACGGTCAGCAGGTCGTCACGGTCCGCGAGCACCTCGCGGTGCATCTCCGCGACGAACTCGTGGATGCGCGGCCCGGTGGCGTAGTGCGGGAACCCGTCACCGTAGGCGGCGCCTGGCGCGACGACGCCGTCGGGCAGGGCCGGGTCCTTGGAGATCAGGTTGATGACGTCCATCCGGAAGCCGTCGACGCCCCGGTCCAGCCACCACCGCATCATCGCGTGGATCGCCGCCCGCACCTGCGGGTTCTCCCAGTTGAGGTCCGGCTGCTTGGCGGCGAACAGGTGCAGGTAGTACTCGCCCGTCGCCTCGTCCCACGTCCACGTGGGCCCGGAGAAGAAGGAGCCCCAGTTGGTCGGCTCCGCACCGGGCGTGCCGCCGACGAAGCCCGGGCGCGGGGGCCGCCACCAGTACCAGTCCCGCTTGGGGCTGGTACGCGACGACCGGGACTCGACGAACCACGCGTGCTCGTCGGAGGTGTGGTTGACGACGAGGTCCAGCACGATGCGGATGCCGCGGTCGTGGGCGGCCGCGATCAGCTCGTCGAGGTCCGCGAGCGTGCCGAACACCGGGTCGATCGCCTGGTAGTCGCTGATGTCGTACCCGTTGTCGGCGTGCGGGGACGCGTACACCGGGGAGAGCCAGATCGCGTCGATGCCGAGGGTGGCGAGGTGGTCGAGGCGGGCGGTGATGCCGCGCAGGTCGCCGACGCCGTCACCGTCCGAGTCGGCGAAGCTGCGCGGGTACACCTGGTAGACGACGGCCGAGCGCCACCACGGCTCGGCGCTCACCGGGCACCGTCCAGGTCCACGACCACCAGCTGCCAGGTCGCCAGGGGCGGCAGCGGCGCGGCGGCGTACTCGCCGTCCGGCACCACCGGGACCGGCTCGAGCCGGCCGCTGCCGTCCGGATCCGCGACGAGCACCGTCGGCAGGGCCGACCCGGCGCGCCGCATCCGCAGCACCCCCGCACCGGGGTCGCCCGGCGGCTGGTGCGGGGCGTCCCACTCGGTGTCGGCCTGCCCGACCAGGTTCACCAGGTGGATCACCAGCCGCCCGTCGACGTCCACCACGCGCCGCCACACGGTCCCCGCCACGGCATCGCTGCTGGTCGGCGCCTCGGGATAGGTCACGTCGAGCGCCTCGTTGTAGGCGCCGACCCAGGCCCCGGTCACGTCGGCCGCCTGCGGCGCGAGCAGCAGCTCGTCGTGCTCGGCCAGGAAGTCGTACCACCGGTGCAGCTGCGCCAGGGTCGACGGCTCGGCGGCGTGGTGGCGCACGTAGTAGGGGTCGACCAGCACGTGGCCGCTCTCTCCCGCCAGCAGCTGCGTCGCGCCGTGCGAGAAGAGGGTCGCCATGGTCAGGGCGGTCGCCTGGTCGGCCTGCGCGGCCGGCGCCGTGGAGTAGACGTGCTGGTAGGCGGCGATCACGACGGGCCGGCCGGCGCCCGCCGCGCGGGCGCGCGTCACCACCTCGGCCAGGGACGCCAGCGTGGTGTGCGGCGGCCAGACCTCGATGTACACCGCGTCCTGCGGGGCGTCGGCCGTGGCCCACGTCGGGAAGTCGTTGACGTTGTTGAACACCAGGCGCTGCTCCGGCAGACCCGCGCGGACCGCCTCGAGGAACGACCGGAACGACCGTGCGAGGTCCACGGGCGTCCCGTCCACCAGCTGCGCGCGGCGCGGGAACCCGTACTGGTCGAGGTGGAACCCGGCGAGGCCGAGCTCGCGGACGGCGCCCTGCAGGTCCGCCACCAGGTGCTCCTGCCAGTCCCGGGCGGCGGGGTCCACCAGCCACAGGAAGTCGCCGAGCGTCCACGGCTCGCCGTCGGTGCGCAGCATCGCCCGGTGCGCCCAGGACGCCCACTCGTCACGGCCCACGGCGTACACCGCGGCGTAGCCGAGCGCGTCGCTGCCGGCGTCCGCGAGCGCGGCGGCCAGGCGCCGGACGGTGGCCAGCGAGATCGTCTGGCCCAGGGCGTCCTGGTACTCCGGGCCGCCGCCGAGCAGGTCGGCGTGCCGGTAGGCCCAGTCGTAGAGCTGGACGGCGTCGAGGTGCAGCCGGCGGGCCAGGTCGACGACGCCGGCGACGTCCTTGTCCTGGCCGTACGAGGCGACGAACCCGTACCGCATGCGGGCCCGCGGGCGGTCCGTGACCAGGACGGCCGTGCGCAGCGGCGCGGCCTCCGGCGCGTCCGTCGCGTCCGAGCCGACGGACGCATCCGGCCCGTTCGACGACGGCACCAGCCGCACGCCGTACCCGCCCTCCGGCAGCGTGCCCAGGTCGACGACGCCGACGCCGGCGACCGGCACGGTCCGCACCAGCTCGCCGAGATGGTGCACCTGCAGCTCACCGGTGACGTCTCCGCGCACCTCGACCAGCACGGGCTCGTCGGCGGCGTAGCGCGCCTTGGTCGGCAGCAGGTCGGGGGCGGCGGGCGGGACGGATGACGTGGGCATGGTGCTCCTGCACCCCGGGGGTGCTCGGTCGTGGCGGGAAGGGTCGTGGCGGGAAGGGTCGTGGTGGGAAGGGTCGTGACGGACGGAGTCGGTGGGGTGGCCCGCGGAGGGTGGCGGGCCGGCGGGTCAGCTCTTCAGGGCGCCGTTGGTCAGCCCGGCGACGAGCTGGCGCTGGAACGTCACGTACACGGCGATGACGGGGACGACGGCGATCACCGACGCGGCGAACACCAGCCCCCACGACGTCCCGTGCTGCCCCTGGAACAGGGCGATGCCGATCGGCAGGGTCCGCTTGGACACGTCGTTGATCACGGTCAGCGCCCAGACGAACTCGTCCCAGCTGCCGAGGAACGTGAAGATCGCCACCGTGGCCAGCGCGGGCTTGGACAGCGGGATCGCCAGGTTCCAGTACCGCCGCCAGGCGCCGGCGCCGTCGATGACCATCGCCTCGTCGAGCTCCATCGGGATCTGCTCGAAGAAGGCGCGGAGCAGGAACGTCGAGAAGGCGATCTGCGTGCCGACGTAGAACGGCACCAGGCCGGGCAGCGAGTCCAGCAGCCCGAGGTTCTTGGCCAGCAGGAACTGCGGGATGATCAGCAGCATCGTCGGGATGGTCAGCCCGACCACCACCGTGCCGAACAGCACGCCCTTGCCGGGGAACCGGAACCGGGCGAACCCGTAGGCCATCATCGAGGCGAGCAGCACGGTGCCGACCGTCGTGGCGACCGCCACCGACGCAGAGTTGAGGAAGTACCGGCCGAAGTTGTTGGCCCCCCACGCCTGCGTGTAGTTGTCCAGCGTCGGGCTCTTCGGGATCAGCCGCGGCGGGTACTCCAGCAGCAGGGTGTGCGCCTTGAGCGACGTGGACACCATGTAGCCGAACGGCAGCGCCAGCACCACCGCGGCGCCGATCAGCAGCGCGTACCGGACCCCGGCGACGGTGACCCGCCGCGAGCGCGGCCCGGCGATCACTTCGCACCCCCGTCGGCAGTACGCCGCGCCCACCAGTACTGCAGCCCGGCGATCACCAGCACCAGGCCCGTCAGCAGGAACGAGATCGCCGACCCGTACCCGAAGTCCAGGTACCCGAACGCCTGCCGGTACATGTAGGTCAGCGGCACCTGCGTCTGGTCCAGCGGGCCGCCGTTGGTCATCAGCAGCACCGACGTGAACACGTTGAACCCGCCGATGACCAGCAGGATCACCACCGTCACCATGGTCGGGCGGATGAACGGCATCGACACGTGCTTGAACCGCCGCCAGGCCCCGGCACCGTCCAGCGCGGCCGCCTCGTGCAGCTCGCGCGGCACGCCGGTCAGCGCTGCCAGGAAGATCAGCATCGACCAGCCGACGCCCTTCCAGACGCCCAGCGCCCCGATGGCGACCATCGCCGTCCACCGCTGCCCGAGCCAGTTCACGGGGTGGCCCACCACGCCGAGCACGTCGACCAGGAACCAGTTGACGACGCCGTGGTCGGTGGCGAACAGGTACTGGAACAGCAGCGACACCACCACCCAGCTGGTGACCACGGGGAGGTAGAACAGCACCCGGAACAGCGTTCGACCGGGCAGGACGGTGTCGAGCAGCACCGCCAGGCCCAGGCCGATCAGGATCTGGGTCGGCACCGTGGTGAGCATGTAGACGCCGGCGTTGACGAACGAACGGGCCAGCACCGGGTCGTGCAGCGCCCGGGTGTAGTTGGCCAGCCCGATCCAGGGGCTCTCGGCACCCGGCGTGATCTTGTAGTCGCGCAGGCTGATCAGCAGCGCCTGCACCGCCGGCCAGCCGATCACCAGCAGGTACAGGGCGAAGCCGGGGACGATGAAGACGAGCCCCGCCCAGCCCGCCCGCCGGCGGGGCGAACCGGGCGTGCGCCGGTCCGTCCCGCCGGGGGCGGTGCGGGTGACCGACCCGATCGCCGGGGTGGTGGTGGTCATGGTCGGTCCGTTCCGCTGGTCGGGGTGGTGCGGTCGAACAGGTCAGGCGGGGCGCGTCAGCCGGCGTACTTCGCCAGCAGCGGGTCGATCTGCGCGGCGGCCTGGTCGAGGGCGTCCTGCACGCTGACGTCGCCCTGCAGCGCCTTCTGGATCTGCGCCTTGAGGATGTCGTCGATCTTCGGCCAGGCCGGGGTCGGCGTCCGCGGCCGGGCGGTGGCCAGCTGCGTGACGAACGGGCCGTAGTAGGCGTTGATGCTGGTCAGCTGGTCGCCGAGGTTGGACAGCACCGGCATCTGACCGACCTTGGCCATCGCCAGCTGCGCGTCCTGCGACAGCAGGTAGCGCAGGAACTCCGCAGCCGCGTCCTTGTTCTTCGAGGACTTGGTCAGCACCACCGACTCGCCGCCGACCACGGAGATGCTGCCGCCGTCACCGGACGGCACCGGTGCCGCCTTGAGCTGGAACTGCGGGTACTGCGAGGCGAAGATCGGGTACATCCACGGGCCGTCGAGGATCGTGGCGTACTTGCCGGTCGCCAGGCCGTCGGACGTGGCGGTGCCGCCCGTGCCGCCCAGGATGATGTCCGGGATCGCCTTCTGCTTGTACAGGTCCACCAGCAGCTGCACACCCGCGACGGACGCCGCCGAGTTCAGGTAACCGGTCGCCTTGGTCACCTCGTCGTCGGTGACGGCGCCGCCGGCGCTCCAGATCCAGGGCAGCACGTTCCAGCCGGACGTGCTGTTGTCGGCGAAGGTCGAGACGCCGGCCGCGGTCAGCTTGGGGGCGTCGGCGCGCAGGTCGGCGAACGTCGCCGGCGGCGTGGTGATGCCCGCCTTCGCCAGGGCGTCGGAGTTGTAGAGCAGCACGCGCGTGTTCGTGTCGAGCGGCAGGCCGTAGTAGTGGCCCTTCCACGCATTGGTGGCCAGCGCGCCCTTGTAGACCTGGGCGGAGTAGGTGCTGAAGTCCGGCATCTGCTGGTCGAGCGGCACCAGCACGCCGAGGTCAGCCAGCTCGGGGACCCACATGATGTCGGAGCGCACCAGGTCGGGCAGCGTGTCGCCGGCGACGGCCGTCACCAGCTTCTGGTGCAGCTGGTCGTAGGGCACCGCCACGTCGGTCACCTTCACGCCGGGGTGCAGCTGCTCGAACTTGGGGATGATCACCGTCTCGAGCGTCTTCACCTCCTGCGAGTCCGCCGAGTAGGCGTGCCAGAAGGTGACCGTGCCGGAGATGGTGGCGCCTGCGGACGCGATGGGCGTCTGGGCGGCGCCCGCACCACCGCCCGAGCTGCAGGCGGTGAGGGTCAGGGCGAGGGCCGCTGCCGCACCGATGGCGGTCAGGGCGGTCCTTCGGGCGGTGCTGAACATCGTCGGCCTCCGGTGTTGGGACGTCATCGTCTCGCCACGCCTGCGGCGAACCCTGCCCCCGCCGGACCTGTCCGGCAACGGTCATCCGTGGCGTGTTTTCTTCGTGCCAACACAAAGTGGCAGACAGCCAGACATCCGTCAAGCCAGGTGAAGTCACGTTCCGATCACGGGGTGGTGGCCGAGGATCGTTCCGCTGCGGCATAATCTGGCCACGTCGTCACGCCGTCCCGTCGTCCGACGTCGAACCAGGAGAGCGCCGATGCCCGCCACACCGTCGCGGTGGACGCAGCTGTCCGTGTCCGAGCGCCGGGTCGCCCTCGAGGTGCTGGTGCACGGCCCGCTGGCCCGTACCGAGCTGGCGCAGCGGCTCGAGCTGTCCACCCCGAGCCTGACGCGCCTGACCAAGCCGCTGGTCGACACCGGCGTGCTGCACGAGGTCGACGACCCGACGGACCCCGCCGCCCGCAACGGCGGCCGCCCGCTGCAGCCGCTGGACGTCGACCCCGGCCTCGACCACTTCGTCGGCATCAAGCTCACCGGCACGCGGGCGTTCGCGGCGCTCACCGACCTGCGGGCGGACATCGTGCACGCCGCCGACCTGCCGGTGGAGGACCACCGGCCCGAGGCGGTGGTCGAGCTGCTCGCCCGGCTGGTCGCGCAGGTCAGCGAGGGGCGGCCGGATGCGTGCGTCTGCGCCGTCGGAGTCGGGCTGGGCGGCATCGTGCGCGAGGACGTGCGGGTGGGGCGGGCGCCGTTCCTCGGCTGGCGCGACGTGGACCTCGGGGTGCTGCTGCGCGAGCGGCTCGGTCTCCCGGTGGTGCTGGCCAACGACCTCGACGCACTGATGGAGGCCGAGCACTGGTTCGGTGCCGGGCGTGACGTCAGCGACTTCGTCGCTCTGACCATCGGCGCCGCGGTCGGCTGCGGCCTGGTGGTCC
This sequence comes from Cellulomonas sp. NTE-D12, assembly GCF_027923705.1. Taxonomy (NCBI): domain Bacteria; kingdom Bacillati; phylum Actinomycetota; class Actinomycetes; order Micrococcales; family Cellulomonadaceae; genus Cellulomonas; species Cellulomonas electrica. Next base: position 3,549,429 of record NZ_AP026442.1, read on the forward strand.
ACGACCGGCTGGTGCACGGCCGCGACTCCGGCCTGGGCTTGCTGGGCCACTTCCCGCTCGACCCGCTCGGGCCCGCGTGCCCCGACGGTCACCGCGGCTGCGCCAACGCGCTGCTGTCCATGGACGCGATCCAGACGCAGGCGGCGCTCGCGTCCGGCCGGGCGCTGACGTACGACGAGGTGCTCGACCTGGCCGTCGCCGCCGACCCGATCGCTGACCAGATCGTCGGCAACGCCGCGCGCGCCTTCGGCGTCCTGATCGCGGACGTGGTGAACATCGCCCAGCCGCAGCGCGTGGTGCTGACCGGTGAGGGGATCCGGCTCGCCGAGGTGGGCTGGGACCGGCTGGTCGCCAGCATCCGCGAGCACCGCAACCCGGAGGCGAGCGACGTCGACCTGCTCCTGGTCAAGGACGACCCGACCCTGTGGGCCCGGGGCGCGGCCGCCGTCGCCATCCAGCGCACCGTGCTGGCCACCCTGCCCTGACCGCGCCGTCCGCACCCTCGTCGTCCGCACCTCCCTCGATCTCGACGCCGCCCGGACCCCTGCTGTTCACCGACGTCAGCCTGGGGAGGACGCCTCACCCCTTCGCGCTGTACGCCTGGTGTACGTACGCCAGGCGTACGACGTGAAATGGCACCCCCTTCCCCGCCGCGGCGCGCCGGGCGGGCTCCCGAGGGAGACGCCCGCCGAGACACCTGCGTGATCGCGCGCACGGCGACCGGCGCTCCCGTGGCCGCGCGGCGCCCGTGCGCCGGGGGTTCGATGGCGGGGTGGTCAGCACCGAGTGGTGGCGCAACGCCACCGTGTACCAGGTCTACCCGCTGAGCTTCATGGACTCCGACGGGGACGGCACGGGGGACCTGCGCGGCATCGTGCAGCGGCTCGACCACCTCGCCGGCAGGCCGGACAGCCTGGGTGTCGACGCGATCTGGCTGTCCCCGATCTACCGGTCGCCGATGGTGGACTTCGGCTACGACGTCGCCGACCACTGCGACGTCGACCCGCGGTTCGGCACGCTCGCGGACGCCGAGCACCTGGTCGAGGAGGCGCACCGGCGCGGGTTGCGCGTGCTGCTGGACTACGTGCCGAACCACACGTCGGACCAGCACCCCTGGTTCGAGCAGGCGCGCAGCTCCCGCGACGACCCCTACCGGGACTTCTACGTCTGGCGGGACCCGGCTCCGGACGGTGGCCCGCCGACCAACTGGCTGTCCGCCTTCGCACGAGTCGGCCCCGCGTGGACCCTCGACCCGACCACCGGTCAGTACTACCTGCACTCGTACACCGCCGAGCAGCCGGACCTCGACTGGCGCAACCCCGCCGTGCGGGAGGCGATGCACCAGGTGCTCCGGTTCTGGCTGGACCGGGGGGTGGACGGCTTCCGCATCGACGCCCCGCACCGGCTCGGCAAGGACGCCATGCTGCGGGACAACCCGTCGGACGTCGCCCACCTGCGGATCGCGACGCAGCTGGACGACCGGCAGCACCGCAGCATGGGCGACCCCTATGTGCACGACGTGCTGCGCGGCATCCGGGCGGTGGCCGACGAGTACCCCGGGACCGTGCTGGTCGGCGAGGTCGGCGTGCACCACCCCGGGCGGCGGCTGGCGTACCACGGCAGCGGTGACGAGCTGCCGCTGGTGTTCGACTTCGGGTTCTGGAGCAACCCGTGGAGCGCGGACGCGTTCCGTGCGGGCGGCGAGCAGATGGCGGACGTGCTGGCGGTGGGCGGCTGGCCGACGCATGCGCTGTCGAACCACGACATCCCCCGGCACGCCACCCGGTACGCGCTGCGGCACCAGGACCCGTCGCAGCCGGACCCCCGCACCCGCGTCGCCGCGGTGATGCTCGCCACGCTGCCGGGCGCCACGTTCCTGTACTACGGCGAGGAGATCGGCATGACGGACGTGCCGGTTCCGGCCGAGCTCGCCACCGACCCCAACGGCCGCGACCCCCTGCGCACGCCGATGCAGTGGGACCTGACCGCTCCCGGTGCGGGCTTCACGACGGGCGTGCCGTGGCGGCCGGTGCCGCGGGGCGGCGTCGACGTGGCGACCCAGACGGGCGACCCCGGCTCGCTGCTGAGCCTGTACCGAGACCTGCTGCGGCTGCGTCGGACGCATCCGTGCCTGGTCGGCGGGGACTACGCGGCGCTCGACGCCGGTCCGGACGTGTACGCCTACCGCCGGTCGGTCGAGGACGCGACGCTCGTCGTCCTGCTCGGCTTCGCCGACGCGCCCCGGCACGTGACCCTCGCCGGACCGGGCGCCGGCCGGGTGCTGATCGCCAGCCACGGGCCGACGCCCGGCACGCCGGTCGACCTGGCCGCCCTGGACCTCGACGCGAACCAGGCGCTGGTGGTGGAGCTCGACGAGTCCTAGGCGGCCGCGTGCGGGTCGAGGCGGTTCAGGGTGGCCACCACCTGGTCGTAGTCGCCGCGGGCCTCGCCGTACCGGAGGAACTTCACGTTCTCCACCTGGATCTCGTGCGCGTCGGGGTTCGCCTCGACCAGCGCCATCACCTCGTCGACGAAGTCGTCCAGCGGCATGGCGAACTCGCTGCTCTCCTGGCCCGGCATCAGCTCGGTGCGCACCGCCGGCGGCTCCAGCTCCATCACCTGCACCGACGTGTCGGCCAGCTGCAGCCGCAGGCTCTCGCTGAGCAGGTGGATCGCAGCCTTGGTCGCGTTGTAGCTGGGCGTCACGCGCAGCGGGGCGAAGGCAAGGCCGGAGGACACCGTCATGATCGTGGCGTCCGGACGCGAGGCGAGGTGCTCGACGAAGGCGGCGATCAGCCGGATGGGGCCGAGCAGGTTGGTGGTGACGGTCGCCTCGGCGCTGGCGAGGAACCCGGACGGGGTGTGCCAGTCCTCGACCCGCATGATCCCGGCCATGGTGATCAGCACGTTGAGGTCCGGGTGCCGCGCGAGCACCTGCGCCGCGGCCGCGGTGATGCTCGCCGGGTCGGTGGTGTCGATCGCGACGGTGTCGAGGCCGGGGTGCTCGGCGGCGATGGCCGCGAGCCGGTCGGTGCGACGGCCGCCGACGACGACGGTGTTGCCGCGGGCCTGGAGCCGGAGCGCCAGCGCCAGACCGATGCCGCTGGTCGCGCCGGGGATGAAGACGGTGTTTCCGCTGATCTGCATGCCGTCGAGTCTTCGTCGGCCGTCGCGGATGCTCCAGGGCAGGCTCGTCCAGGGACCGCGGATCCCTGGTTCGCGACCGGCTCGTGGCGCACCATGACGCGGTGGACCGTCCTGCCCTCGCCGACTTCCTGCGCCGTCACCGCGAACAGCTGCAGCCGCAGGACGTCGGGCTGCCGGCGGGCCCCCGCCGTCGCGCCCCGGGCCTGCGCCGCGAGGAGGTCGCCCAGCTGGCGACCATGTCCACCGACTACTACACCCGCCTCGAGCAGCACCGCGGACCGCAGCCCAGCACCCAGATGCTGGCCGCGCTGGCCCGTGCGCTGCGCCTGACGGACGACGAGCGGGACTACCTGTACCGGGTCGCCGGCCACGCCGCGCCCGACCGGGACGCCGGCTCCGACCACGTGTCGCCCGGCATGCTGCGCGTGCTCGACCGCCTGACGGACTCACCGGCCCAGGTGCTCACGCCCCTGAACGAGACGCTGGTGCAGAACGACCTGGCGCGGGCGCTGTTCGGCGACCAGACGTCGTTCACCGGCCTGGAGCGCAGCGGCATCTACAGGTGGTTCGCGCACCCGGACGACCGGGGCCTGTACCCGCCCGGGGCGCACGAGCGGCAGAGCCGGTCGATGGTGGCGTCCCTGCGAGTCGCCCACGGGATGGCGTCGACCCGGGAGCGCGCCGACCGGCTGGTGCGCGAGCTGACCCGGATCAGCCCCGAGTTCACCGCCGTCTGGGCGCGGCACGAGGTCGGCCGGCGGTTCGAGGCCCACAAGGTGCTGCTGCACCCGGAGGTCGGAGCGATCGAGGTCGACTGCCAGGTGCTGTTCACGGAGGACGGCTCGCAGACCCTGCTGGTGCTGACCGCGGCGCCACGCAGCGAGGCGGAGGGCCGGTTGCGCCTGCTGTCCGTGCTGGGCACGCAGGCGTTCACGGCGGGCCCGCCGGTGGGTACGGCGTAGACGCGACTGGGGCCCGTACCGCGCTCCTGTCAGGATGACCCCCGGGAAGCCCGACTCGAACCGAACGGATGTCACCTGATGGGTCTGCTCGACGGCAAGAAGATCCTGGTCACCGGCGTGCTGACGCAGGGCTCGATCGCGTTCCACGTGGCACGCCTCGCGCAGGAGCAGGGTGCCGACGTGGTGCTCACCTCGTTCGGCCGGCAGTACAAGCTCACCGAGGTGATGGCCCGGCGGCTGCCCGTCGAGGCTCCGGTGGTGCAGCTCGACGTCACGTCGGACGAGGACCTGGCGGCGCTCGAGGGGCGGCTGCGCGAGCACACCGACCACCTGGACGGCGTCGTGCACTCGATCGGGTTCGCGCCGCAGTCGGTGCTCGGCGGCAACTTCCTCACCGGTCAGTGGGACGACGTCGCCACCGCGCTGCACGTCTCGGCCTACTCGCTCAAGGCGCTGGCGGTGGCGAGCCTGCCGCTGCTCGGCACCGGCGGCTCGATCGTCGGGCTGACGTTCGACGCGCAGTTCGCGTGGCCGGTCTACGACTGGATGGGCGTGGCCAAGGCCGCGTTCGAGTCGACCTCCCGCTACCTGGCCCGCGACCTCGGCCCGCGCGGCATCCGGTGCAACCTCGTCTCCGCCGGTCCGGTGCGGACGACGGCCGCCAAGTCGATCCAGGGCTTCGAGACGATCGAGGGCCGCTGGTCCGACCGCGCGCCGCTCGGCTGGGACATGACCGACCCGGTGCCGACCGCCCAGGCGGTCGCCGCGCTGCTGTCCGACTGGTTCCCGGCGACGACGGGCGAGATCGTGCACGTCGACGGCGGCGTGCACGCGATGGGCCAGTGACCGACCGTCGCCAGTGACGCCGTCGCGAGAGCGACGAGGCCGACACCGTTCGTGAGACCGCCGGTCTCAGGACGAAGGTCACGCGCCATCGTTGCGACCCTCAACCTACGGTGACGTAACTTACGCCACCGTAACCTGCGGAGAGGGTCCTCGTGACCGCCCAAGCCGATGTGCCCGTCTCCGCCGCCCTTCCGGGGCGACCCCCGCAGGCGTCAACCGTGGGACCACTGCAGGGGCGACCCCTGCCGAGGGTGATCCAGGGCGGGATGGGCGTCGCGGTGTCCTCGTGGCAGATCGCCTCGTCCGTCGCCCGCGCCGGTCAGCTCGGCGTGGTCTCGGGCACGGCACTGGACCTGGTGCTGGCCCGGCGGCTGCAGGACGGGGACCCCGACGGTTCCGCACGCCGCGCACTCGCGGCCTTCCCCGTCCGCGCGGTGGCCGACCGCGTGCTGGCCCGGTACTTCCTGGCCGGCGGTCGCCTCCCCGGCACCCCGTACTCCCCGGTGCCTCGGCTGGCGGTGCGGCAGAGCCGGCCGGCGCAGGAGCTGGGCATCCTCGGCAGCTTCGTCGAGGTGTGGCTGGCCAAGGAGGGGCACGACGGGCTCGTCGGCATCAACCTGCTCGAGAAGATCCAGATGGCCACGCCCACCGCGGTGTACGGCGCGATGCTCGCCGGTGTCGACCACGTGCTGATGGGCGCCGGCATCCCGCGGGACATCCCGCACCTGCTGGACGAGCTGGCCGCGCACCATGCCGTCGACCTGCCGGTGGAGGTCTCGGGTGCCGCGGGCGGAGGGCACGCCGTGCACCTCGACCCGCACGCCCTGCTCGGCGCGGAGCTGCCGGCGGTTCGTCGTCCGGCGTTCCTGGCGATCGTCTCGGCGCACGCCCTGGCGTCGTACCTGGCCAAGGACGCGCACATCCGGCCCGACGGCTTCGTGGTCGAGGGGCCGCTCGCCGGTGGCCACAACGCGCCGCCGCGGGGTCAGCTGGTGCTCGACGAGGACGGTCAGCCGGTGTTCGGCCCGCGGGACCAGGCGGACGTGGCGAAGGTGGCCGCCGTCGGGCTGCCGTTCTGGCTGGCCGGCTCGCAGGGGACGCCGGAGGCCCTGGCCGCCGCACTGGCCGCCGGTGCCGCCGGCGTGCAGGTCGGCACCGTCTTCGCCCTGTGCGAAGAGACCGGACTGACCACAGCCCTGCGCGACGACCTGCTGACCCGCCTGCGCGCCGGCACCCTCACCGTCCGCACCGACCCCCTCGCCTCGCCGACCGGCTTCCCGTTCAAGGTGGCGCAGCTGCCGGGCACCCTCTCGGACCCGCCGGTGGTCGCGGCCCGCGAGCGCTTGTGCGACCTCGGCTACCTCCGCACGCCGTACCTGCGGGACAACGGCGCGGTGGGCTACCGCTGCAAGGCCGAGCCGGTGCACGTGTACGTCCGCAAGGGCGGCGCGGCGGAGGACACCGTCGGGCGCACCTGCCTGTGCAACGCGCTGACCGCGGACATCGGCCTGGGCCAGACCCGTGCCGACGGCTACCAGGAGCCTGCGCTGGTCACCCTCGGGTCCGACCTCGACGGTGCCGCCCGTCTGGCCGCCGACCACCCCGGCACGTGGACCGCCCGGCAGGCCCTCGACTGGATCCTCGGCGCGGCCTGAGCCGGACGCGTCCGACGCTCACCACCCCACGCACCGCTCCCGGCCGACCATTCCCGCAGGCCCCGCCGACCATCCCTGCGCACGGCGTACGCTTCCCATAGTTGTCCCGACAATCTTGGAGCCGACCGTCATGCCGTTCCCCGTGCAGCTCGAGCGCTCCGCCGTCCTGACGGGCGGTGCACCGGCGCCCGCCCCGCTGCTGCTCCTGCTGCACGGCTTCGGCTCCGACGAGCGCGACCTCCCCGGGCTCACCGCCCACCTGCCGGCGCGCCTCGGCTGGGCGTCCCTGCCCGGACCGTTCCCGGCGTCCCCCTACCCGGGCGCACCGGGCCGCGCCTGGTTCCCGATCACCACCCCCGGCAGCCCCGACCCCGCCCCTGTGCACGCCGCCACGGCCACGATCCTCGAGTGGCTGGACCAGACGGTGCCGGCGGACCGCCCGGTGGTGCCGCTCGGCTTCTCGCAGGGCGGCCTGATGGTGACGCAGCTGCTGCGGGCCCGTCCCGAGCGGTTCGCCGCCGGCGTGGTGCTGTCCGGCTTCGTCCTGGCCGGCGAGCAGCCGCACGACGACGAGCTCACGGCCGTGCCGGTGTTCTGGGGACGTGGCGACGCCGACGGGGTGATCGCCGCGGACGCCGTCGACCGCACCGACGCCTGGCTGCCGGCGCACACCAAGGCCACCGTGCGGGTGTACCCCGGCCTGCCGCACTCGGTCAGCGCCGCCGAGCTCGCCGACGTCGCCACCTTCCTCGAAGCGGCCCTCACCGCCTGACCTCGGCTCGCCCCGCCAAGCCCCCGACCTCCTTCTTCGCGTTGTACGCCCGGTGTACGTACACCAGGCGTACAGCCGTCAGCTGCATCCCGTTCTCCCCGGGTCACGAGCACGCTCGCGCGTGCGACGACCACGCACGGCGACGAGACGACGGTCTCGAGGAGCGCTGTCCCCCGGGGCGGTAGCTGCCTGGACCCGAGCCGCCACTCCTCGTGCGCCCTCTCGCGCTGTAGACCTGTCACCGCACCCCCGACGGTGGGCGGTGGACGACGGCGGAGGGATGTCATGGACGCGTCGATCGAGGACGTCGACCTGCTGGTGGTCGGCGGCGGCAAGGCCGGCAAGTCGTTGGCGATGGACCGGGCCAAGGCCGGTTGGTCCGTGGTGATGGTCGAGCGGGACAAGATCGGCGGCACCTGCATCAACGTCGCCTGCATCCCCACCAAGTCGCTGGTCGGCTCGGCCCGCACGCTGCTGTCGGCGCGGCACGCGGCGGCGATGGGGATCGTGGTCGACGGCACCCCGCGGGTGGACCTGCCCCTGCTGCGGGCGCACGAGGAGGGCGTGGTGGGGGGCATGGTGGACGCCCACGTGCACCTTTTCCACGACTCCGGGATGGACTTCGTGCTCGGCACGGCGCGGTTCGTCGGCGAGCGCACGGTGGAGATCAGCACCCGGCAGGGTGACGTCCGGCGGGTGCGCGGCCGCGACGTGGTGGTCAACACCGGCACCACGCCGGCGCTGCCGGACGTCCCGGGGCTCGCGGGGGCCAGCCCGTGGACGTCGGAGACGATCCTCCAGCTCACCTCGATCCCGAGCCGGCTCGTCGTCCTGGGCGGCGGGTACATCGGGTGCGAGTTCGCCTCGATGTTCGCGATCTTCGGCTCCACGGTGACGCTGCTGCAGGGTCCGGACCGGCTGCTGCCCCGCGAGGACCCGGACGTGTCCGACGAGGTCGCAACAGTGCTCCGGGCGCAGGGCGTGGACGTGCGGCTGGGCGTCCGGGCCGTGTCGGTGCGCCGCGAGTCGGTCGACGCCGGCCTGTGGCACGACGAGGCGTGGCACGCGGGCCAGGGTCACGACGAGGTGGTCGTCACCCTGTCCGACGGCTCGCACGTCCGCGGCGCGCAGCTGCTCGTCGCCACCGGACGCGCCCCCGTCACCGCCGACCTCGGCCTGGACGCCGCCGGTGTGCGGCTGACCGAGCGGGGGTTCGTCGAGGTGGACGACCACCTGCGGACCAGCGCGGACCACGTCTGGGCCGCCGGCGACGTGGCCGGCACGCCGCAGTTCACGCACGCCTCCTGGAACGACTTCCGCATCCTGCGCACCCTGCTGACCGGCGGCGACGCCACCACGGCCGGCCGGCTGATCCCCTACTCGGTGTTCATCACCCCCGAGCTGGGCCGCGTCGGCCTGACCGAGACCGAGGCGCGCGCCCAGGGGTACGAGGTACGGGTGGCGCGGATCCCCGTCGCGGCGATCCCGCGCGCCAAGACGCTGCACGAGACGGTCGGCACCTGGAAGGCGGTGGTCGACGCGCACACGGACCAGATCCTCGGCGTGTCCCTACTGGGCGGGAACGCAGGTGAGGTCATCGCCGCGGTGCAGGTGGCGATGCTGGCGCACCTGCCCTACCAGCAGCTGCGGGACGCGGTGCTGACCCACCCGACCATGACGGAGGGGCTCAACCTGCTGCTCGACGCGCTGGGCTGACCGGCCGGGCTGACGCCGAACGTACCGTCAGCCGGTCGCCGCCGGGGCCAGCGAGACCGCGAGGATCCGGTCGTCACCCGGGTGCGGGGTGCCGCGGCCGTCGGTGTTGTCGGTGAGGATCCACAGCTGGCCGTCCGGCGCACGCACCACGTCGCGGATGCGCCCGTACCGGCCCTGGTACAGCGGCGTCGACCGGCCCAGGTCGGCCACCGGCACCGCGCGCAGCACCGTGCCGCGCAGGTTGGCGACGAACACCGTGCCGTCCACCACCGCGAGGCCGGACGGGCTGGCCTCGTCCGTCGGCCACGTCTGCACCGGGTCCACGAAGCCGCGAGCGGTGCCGCCCGTGCCCTCGACCAGCGGCCAGCCGTAGTCCTTGCCCGGCACGATCGCGTTGAGCTCGTCCCAGGTGTCCTGCCCCAGCTCGCTGGCGACCATCCGCCCGTCGGCGGTCCAGCCGATGCCCTGCACGTTGCGGTGCCCGTAGCTGTAGACGGGTGAGCCCGGGAACGGGTTGTCGGCCGGGACGCCGCCGTCAGGAGTGATCCGCAGGATCTTGCCGCCGAGGAAGCTCAGGTCCTGGGCCCGGGATCGCTGGCCGGTCTCGCCGACGCCGACGTAGAGCATCCCGTCGGGACCGAACGCCAGCCGCCCACCGTTGTGGATCTGGCCGGACGGCAGCCGGTCGATCAGGGTCGTCGACGGGCCGAGCCCGTACGAGCCCGGGGCGCCGGTGAGCGTGCACCGCTGCACCCGGTTGCCGTCCGCGCCGGTGGAGTAGGCGTACAGCCGGTGCTGGCCGTCGACCGCCAGGCCGAGCAGCCCGCCCTCTCCACCGTGCTTCACCCCCGGCACGGTGCCGACCACCCGCATCCCGCCGGCGCCGGTCAGCTCGACCACCTGGCCGGTGTCCCGCTCGCTGACCAGGGCGGTCGTCCCGACGAACACGATGGACCACGGCGACCTCAGCCCGGTGACCACGTCGACCGGGTCGCCGGTCGGGAGCAGGGCCGGCGGCGCGGTGGGCGTCGATGCGGGCGCTGCCGCGGTCGTCGCAGCGGCACTGGTCGTCGGCGCGGCGCCGGTCGTCGGCGCGGGCGCCGCCGTGGCCGTCGGTGCCGACGTCACGTCGGGTTCCGTGGTCACGCCCGGCGTGCAGGCACCCACCAGCAGCACCGCGCCGACGGCCAGCAACGCACCCGCTCGGCTCCCGCGCATCGCTGCCCCCTGACGAACCCTCGGCCCTGCGACGACCTCTCGGCCCCGGATCGACGATGCGCCGTCGACCTCGAGCGCGCCAGAGGTCGGTGTTGACACCGGCGGTACTCGGTGTCACTGTATACCGGTACCTAGGGCTACTGGATACCAGCGACACCGAGTAGAGGGGGTGAGGCGATGAAGGGCCTGACGGAGCTGCTCAAGGGAGCGCTCGAAGGGTGCGTGCTCGAGCTGATCGGGCGCGAGGAGACGTACGGCTACGAGATCACGCGGAAGCTCAACGTGCTGGGTTTCGACGACGTGGTCGAGGGGACCGTCTACACGATCCTGCTGCGGCTGGAGAAGAACGGTCTGGTCGTCGTCACCAAGAAGCCGTCCGAGGTGGGACCGCCGCGCAAGTTCTACGCGCTCAACGATTCGGGGCGCGCCGAGCTGGCGGACTTCTGGGCACGGTGGGATTTCGTCACGTCGAAGATCGACCAGCTGAAGGGGCACAGCGATGTTTGAGTGGATCACCGTCGCGTACTGGCGCGACGTCTCGCGGCAGAAGCGCGAGTACAAGGCGATGCAGGCCCGGATCAACGCGATGCCGGACGACTACCGGTTCGTGTACCGGCGCATCGAGAAGTACCTGTGGCACCACGCAGGCGGCGACGGGATGGACATGCTCACCGTCCTGACCGACCTCGCCGAGCTGTTCGAGTCCGGCGTCGCCAACGGGCAGAAGGTGCTCGAGCTGACCGGCCAGGACGTCGCCGCGTTCGCCGACGAGCTGCTCGCCAACGCTCACACCTACACGGGCGACTGGCACGAGCAGCTGAACAAGGACGTCCGCCGGCACCTGGGCGGAGGCGAGGGACGATGAGCGCCGCAGCGATCGAGATCCGCGGGCTGCGCAAGTCCTTCGGGACGACGACCGTGCTCGACGGCGTCGACCTGACCGTGCAGCAGGGGCACATCGTTGCGCTGCTGGGCTCCAACGGTGCCGGCAAGACGACCACCGTGAACATCTGCGCCACGCTGCTGAAGCCGGACGCCGGCGAGGTGCGGGTCGCCGGTCACGACGTGGTGCACGCCGGTGACCAGGTGCGTCGCAGCATCTCGCTGACCGGCCAGTTCGCCGCGGTCGACGGGATGCTGACCGGCCGGGAGAACCTGGTGCTGATCGCCCGTCTGCGGGACCAGAAGGACCCGGCCGGCATCGCACGGCGGCTGCTCGAGCGGTTCGGGCTGACCGACGCCGCCGACCGGCGCGCGGACACCTACTCCGGCGGCATGACCCGCCGGCTGGACATCGCGATGAGCCTGGTCGGCAACCCGTCGGTGATCTTCCTCGACGAGCCAACCACGGGGCTCGACCCCGAGGGCCGGCTCGAGGTGTGGGCGACCGTGAAGGAGCTGGCTGCTGCCGGCGCCACCGTGCTGCTCACCACGCAGTACCTCGACGAGGCCGAGCAGCTGGCGGACCGGATCGCCATCCTGCACGGCGGCCGGATCATCGCCGACGGCACCCTCGCGGAGCTCAAGGCGCTGTTCCCGCCCGCCCAGGTCGAGTACGTCGAGAAGCAGCCGAGCCTGGAGGAGATCTTCCTCGCCATCATCGGAAAGAAGGAGGCGGCCTGATGAGCGCGCTTTCCCACACCACGGCACTGACCGGTCGTTCGATGAAGCACATCCTGCGCAGCCCGGACACGATCATCACGGTGGCGGTCACCCCGATCGCCATGATGCTGCTGTTCGTGTACGTGCTCGGCGGCGCCATCTCGGCAGGTGGCGGTCACTACGTGAACTACCTGCTGCCGGGAATCCTGCTGATCGCGGTGGCCAGCGGCGTCTCCTACACCGCGTTCCGCATCTTCACCGACACCCAGAAGGGCATCTTCGCCCGCTTCCACTCGATGCCGATCGGCCGGTCCGCAGCATTGTGGGCGCACGTGGTGACATCTGTGGTCTCGAACTTCATCTCGTTGGCGCTGATCGTCGGCGTCGCCCTGCTGATGGGCTTCCGGTCGAGCGCCGGGGTCACGGCGTGGCTCGGTGTGGTGGGCATCCTGGCGCTGTTCACCCTGGCGCTGACCTGGCTGGCCGTGATCCCCGGGCTCACCGCCAAGTCCATCGACGGGGCGAGCGCCTTCGCCTACCCGCTGATCTTCCTGCCGTTCATCAGCTCGGCCTTCGTGCCGACCGCCACCATGCCGGGACCGGTCCGGTGGTTCGCGCAGAACCAGCCGGTGACGTCCATCGTCGAGTCGCTGCGGCACCTGATGGAGGGCCAGCCGGTGGGCGGCGCGATCTGGACGGCGCTCGCCTGGTGCGTCGGCCTGGCCGTGGTCGCGTACGTCTTCGCGATGCGGCTGTACCGGAAGACGGCGTAGCGGGGATCAGCCCCACAGGGACCGCAGCCGTGCTGCGGTCCCTGGTCCGTGGGCGGCAAGGGGACTGCGCCACGCAGGCGACTGCACCGCTCATCCGGCTGCACCGCTCATCCGGCTGCACTGCTCCATCCGGCTGCGAGTCTCGCCCGACCGAGTGCCCGCACCAACGACCCTGGCCCCCTTCCCGCGCCGGACGTGCAGGAGAGCCGATGTGTTCTCGGGCTGTACGCCTGGCGTACGTACGCGAGGCGTACAGCGCCGCAAGATATGTCGGCTCCGCTGGCTCCGGGCGGCGCGCGCCGGCTGCTCACCAGCGCGGCGCGCGCTCCGTGCCGAGCTCTGTATCGCGGAGCCGGCTCGCGGCGTCGAGCTCGATGACGGTGTCCAGGTCGAGGCGGTGCAGGAACGGGTGGTCGTGGCTGACCACCAGCACCGCGCCGCGGTAGGCGCGCAGCGCCTCGACCAGCTGGTCGACGCTGGTCAGGTCGAGGTTGTTGGTCGGCTCGTCGAGCACCAGCAGCTGTGGGGGCGGGTCCGCGAGCAGCAGCCGCGCGAGCGCCACCCGGAACCGCTCACCGCCGGACAGGACGGAGACCGGGCGGTCGACGGCGTCGCCGCGCAGCAGCAGGCGCGCGAGACGGTTGCGCAGCTCGCCCGTCGGCACGCTCGGCACAGCGGCGCGGACGGCGTCGAGGGCGGAGCCGTCGTCGTCCAGACCGTCCAGACGCTGCGGCAGGTAGCCGACCCGGTCCGTCAGCAGCGCGCCTGTGGGGCGCGGGCCATCGGCGCCGTGGACCAGTCGCTCGAGCAGCGTCGTCTTGCCGACGCCGTTGGGACCGATCAGCGCCACACGCTCCGGGCCCTGGATCACCACGGTCCGGTCGGTGCCGACCAGCTCCGCCAGGCGGCGGCTGCGCGGCACGTCGGGATCGGGCAGGTCCAGGCGGATGTGCTCCGTCTCGCGCACCCGCGCCGCGGCCTCGTCCGCCGCGGCCTGCGCTGACGCGATGCGCGCCTCGAACCCCGTCCGCGTCTTGCCGGCCGTCACCTGTGCCGCCCGCTTGCGACCCCCGAGCAGGATCTTCGGCATCCCGCCGTTGTCCCGGTCCGCACGTCCGGCCCGGTCGCGGCGGGAGATCGCGGTCTCGGCCGCCGCGCGCTCACGTCTCTCGACCCGCACCGCCTGCTCCGCAGTCCGCACCGCCTGCTCGGCGGCGGCCTGCTCCGCCTCGAGGTGCTCGCGCCAGGCGCTGAACGGGCCGCCGAACACCGTGAGCCGGCTGGCGTGGAGCTCCGCCGTCTGGTCCATCCGCTCCAGCAGCTCCACGTCGTGACTGACCACCACCAGCGTGCCGGGCCAGCGGTCGACCACGGCAGCGAGCGCCGCGCGGGACGGGCGGTCGAGGTTGTTGGTCGGCTCGTCGAGCAGCGTGATCGGTGTGCAGGCCAGGCGCAGACCGGTGATCGCGACGAGCATCGCCTCCCCGCCGGACAGCTGCCCGACCCGTCTGTCCAGGTCGGCGGCGGTGAGGCCGATCTCGCGGAGCGCGTCGGCAGCGCGGGTCTCGACGTCCCAGTCGTCGCCGACCGCCTCGAAGTGCCGCTCGTCCACGTCGCCGGACTCGATGGCGCGCAGCGCCGCGAGCGTGTGGGCGATGCCGAGCAGCTGCGCGACCGTCGTGCCGCTGGTCAGCGTGAGGGTCTGCGGGAGGTAGCCGACGTCGCCGGTGGTGGTGATGCGTCCCGACGTCGGCGCGAGACGGCCGGCAATCAGGCGCAGCAGCGTGGACTTGCCGGCGCCGTTGTCGCCGACCAGCCCCGTGCGGCCGGTGCCGAGGGTTCCGGTGAGGCCCGCAAGCGCCGTCGCACCGTCCGGCCACTCGAGGGTGACGTCGCGCAGGTTGATGGCGGGCGCGGGAGTGCTGGGGGATGACGGCATCGGGTGCTCCGTAGGTCGACGGGGGTCGTCGCGCCGCCGGCAGCGGTGCGCTGCGGCTGGCTGGTGGACGACCGGGGCGCCGTCGAGGCGACGGCTGCGGTCAGTCGACGTGGATGAGCACGGCAGCAGGGTGCCGTGGCGGCGCCGCGGGCGTCGAACGCATTTCCCGGAGCGCCTGGGCCCGGGGCCTAGACATGCAAGCGGACACTTGCCTATTGTCGAGCCGTGGGTGACGTGTTCAAGGCGCTGGCGGACTCGACGCGGCGCACCATCCTCGACGAGCTCGCCGAGCACGACGGGCAGTCGCTCTTCGAGATCTGTTCGCGGCTGACGATGCACCACCAGAACACGTCCACCCGCCAGGCCGTCTCGCAGCACCTGGCCGTGCTGGAGGAGGCCGGCCTGGTCCGGTCCCACCGCGAGGGGCGGACCAAGATCCACCACCTCGACACGTCGCCGCTGCGCTCGATCGTCGAGCGCTGGCCCCTGCCGGCCGACCCACCCGCACCCGAGCACGCACCCGAGCCCCGACCCGAGGAGGAGCAGCCATGCCCCGCATCACCCTGACCAGCGTGCTGGTCGACGACCAGGCGAAGGCCCTGGCCTTCTACACCGACGTGCTCGGCTTCGTCGTGAAGAACGACGTGCCGCTCGGTGAGCACCGGTGGCTCACGGTGGTCGGCCCGGGCGAGCCGGACGGCGTCGAGCTGCTGCTCGAGCCAGACGAGCACCCGGCCGCGCGCGTGTTCAAGGACGCCCTTGTGGCCGACGGGATCCCGTTCACGTCGTTCGCGGTGGACGACGTGCACGCGACCTATGAGCAGCTCGCCGCCCGTGGCGTCCGGTTCACCCAGCCGCCCGCCTCGATGGGCCCGGTGGTCACCGCCGTCCTCGACGACACGTGCGGCAACCTGATCCAGCTCACCAGCCCGGCGTGAGCGGAGCGGCCCTGACACCGCACACCACCGAGCACGGTGAGCATTCATCCCGTCAGGCATCTTGGGCCCGGGATACTCCCGACGATTCGGATGTTGCGACTGCTTCGAATATTGCGGTTAGATCTGAGTCATGGGTACCGCGTTGTCGAAGAGCCCCACCCCTGACGCCGAGGACTCGGCCGCTGCACGCGAGGCGCTCCGCGCCGTGAAGGAGTTCCTCGCCACCAGCGAGGCCCGACAGGTCGCCCTCCGGGTCGACGACACCGACGCGGTCGTCGTGCCGCGTGAGGTGGCTGAGGTGCTCGCCCGCGTCCTCGCGCACATGGCCGCCGGCGAGGGGGTCACGGTGCTGCCGGCCCACGCTGAGCTGACCACGCAGCAGGCCGCGGACCTGCTGAATGTCTCGCGGCCCTACCTCATCAAGCTGCTCGACAACGAGGCGATCGCGTACCGGACGGTCGGCACGCATCGTCGGGTCCCGCTCGACGCACTGCTGGCCTACAAGCGCGATGACGAGCAGAAGCGACGCAAGGCGGCCGACGAGCTGTCTGCGATCTCCCAGGAACTCGGGCTGGTCTGAGCCGTGGCCTTCGTCGTCCTCTACGACGCCTGCGTGCTGTACCCCAACACCGTCCGCGACCTGCTCATTCGGATCCATCAGGCCGGCCTGGTGCAGGCGAAGTGGACGGACAAGATCCTCGACGAGACCTTTGCCGCGTTGCGACGCAACCGCCCTGACATCAGCGACGATCAGCTGAAGCGCCTGCGACGGCTCATGGTGAAGGCTGTCCCGGACTGCCTGGTCTGCAACTACGAGCCTCTGGTCGAGGGTCTCGAGCTGCCAGACCCGGCGGACCGGCATGTGCTCGCGGCCGCGATCCGCGCACGCGCTCAAGTGATCGTCACCAACAACCTGCGCGACTTCCCGGCGTTGTACCTCGCTTCCTGGGACATCGACGCGAAGACGGCCGACGAGTTCGTGCTCGACCAGATCTCGCTCGACAAGCAGACTGTCTACGGCGCGATCGTCCGGATTGCCGACTCGCGCTCGAACCCTCCCGAGAACGTGGACGACGTCCTTGCCCACCTCGAACGGAGCGGGTTGGTCGAGTCGGTCGCGGCGCTGGCATAGCCCTTGGAGGGCTACGCCTCCGCTCCTACGTCGTCGACTCCGAAGTGGCTCATCAGGCGGTCGAGCGTGAACTCCTGGCGAAGCTTGCAGGCACTGTTCTGATTGGCGAACATGCCCTTCTCCCAGTACGCCCGTTCGGCGGGCGATGCGCGCAGCCAGCGGACGGGCACCACGTACTCGGCGTTGTCGTCGGTGATGGGTTCGCCAGGCTCGACGTGCCGATAGGGCCCCTGGAGCGTCTGATCAGCGAGCGGCACCCACCGCCCCTCGACCTCCACCTGGGCCTCATCGAACCGACGTGCCTCTGCCGTGGTCACACCCACAGCGACGTAGCCGCGCTTCGGCACATGCACCCACACCCGCGCTCCGACGGGAAGCGATCGGAGGGTGCGCGAGTACCACGGGTCTCCACCAGCGGACACGAATCCGTACCGGCGACCGTCCTCCCACGCTCGTCCTTGCCCGTCGCCGAACGAGACGAACCAGTCGCGCCCGTTCCAGTCCGCGCGCTTGCCGGCCTTACCCGTGCCCGACGGTGAGCCCGGCACCTCCTCCGACGAAGCCAGCCACGACCTTGCGAGGTATCGGCGGCCCTCGTCTTCGAGGTGAGCGAAGAACACGGCGTTGATCGGCACTCCGAACTCGCGCAGGTACGTCACGATCCGCTCCGACGACGCATCCAGCTCGCTCGCCACGATCGTCAGCTGAAGCTCCTGGTTCAGCTCGTCCGGCGGCGACGCGTCGAAGACGCCCGAGAAGGCAACCTCGAACGGCTCGGGAAGGTACGCGTTCGCTATGGCGATCACCTCGTCGCGATCAAGGTGCGACACCCAGGAGCCGTAGTCGAGCGCCTGCGCCACGACCTCCCTGGGGGTCTTGTCCCTCTTGAGCTCCAGGACCTGAAGGTTCCCGTCCTGGTCCATGGCGAGGAGGTCGATGTACTTGCCGTACGGCGTGCGCACCTGCTGCCCGATGACCAGGAGTCGCTCACCCAGCAGCGACGGGTCGCGCTTGAGGAACTCCTCGAGCATCGCCTCGGTCGGCAGGCTGCTCGACGCCAGACGTCGCGGCGTCTCGCCGTCGATCCGCCACAGACCCATCTCCACCGGCATGTCCCTACCCCGATCGCCGAATTCCCTAGAGGGTCACTACGCCACGTGCTTCGACTCAAGTCGCCTGCGCCTTAAGCCTGACGCCCGCACCGAAGCGCACCACTCGTCTGGATGGTTTCTCACTTCCCAGCCGGACTTGCCGCTGCGCCGGCTTCAGTCGGTGCGCATTGCCTCCGAGGTACCTGGTGAGACGACGGCTACCGACGGGTCCGCAGGCCCGTGGCAGACTCGCGTCTCGGCGGCATTGGCAAAGGGGGCCACGCACGTGGATGTGTTCTCGATCAGGGATGACCTGATCCGGGATTACCGATCCTTTACGTCCGGAAGCGTCCCGGTTCGGGACCGCCGCGTCAGCGAGCACGTCGCGACGCTGCTGGACGAGGGCGCCCAGTGGCCGGACCCTTGGCTGAGCCTGAACCCGGCTTTCGCAACGGGTGGATCGATCACCGACCTGGTGCGCGATGGACTGCTTCATCCCGAGGCAGAGCGGATCTTCCGGGTCAAGGAGCACCACAACGACCCTGGCCAGCGAGCCCTGATGCTGTACCGGCATCAGCGCGAGGCGATCGAGACGGCACGATCCGGCAAGTCCTACGTGCTGACCACCGGCACGGGCTCTGGGAAGTCCCTCGCCTACATCGTGCCGATCGTCGACAGCGTTCTGCGGGAACGGGATCTGTCCGCCGAGCGCGCTCCGGGGGTCAAGGCGATCGTCGTCTACCCCATGAACGCTCTTGCCAACTCCCAGACCCTCGAGCTGCAGAAGTACCTGCAGTTCGGGTATCCCGAGGGCGGCGAGCCGGTGACGTTCGCCCGGTACACCGGTCAAGAGTCGGACGAGCGCCGGCGGGAGATCCTCGCGAACCCGCCGGACATCCTGCTGACGAACTACGTCATGCTCGAGCTGGTCCTGACGCGACCGGACGAGCGGAGTCATCTCATCCGAGCGGCGCGAGACCTTCGGTTCCTCGTGCTCGATGAGCTTCACACCTACCGGGGCCGCCAAGGCGCCGACGTCGCCATGCTCGTTCGCCGGCTGCGGGACGCGTGCGCCTCGCACGACCTGCAGGTGATCGGTACCTCCGCGACGATGGCGTCCGGACCCAGCGTTCCGGACCAGCAGCAGGCGGTCGCCGACGTCGCCAGCAGGCTGTTCGGGACCGAGGTCACGCCCGGACGCGTTATCGGTGAGACGCTCACGCGAGCGAGCGCGGGCCGCGACGATGACCCGGCGACGCTCCGAGCGGCTGTCGAGGACCGCGCCACGATCTCGTCGCTCGACTACGGGGCCCTGGCCGCACACCCGTTGTCGGTCTGGGTGGAGACGACGTTCGGCCTGGACGTCGACCCCGCGTCTGGTCGAACCGTTCGCCGTCAACCGACCACCGTCGCAGCAGCAGCCGAGGCGCTCGCGTCCCTCGCCGGATGCGACGAGGAGAGTGCCGCCCAGGCGATCCGCGCGACTCTGCTCACGGGGTCGGCGAGACGCGACCCCGCCACCAACCGCCCCCTCTTCGCCTTCCGCCTGCATCAGTTCCTCTCGAAGGGCGACACCGTCTACGTGTCGCTCGAGGACGAGGCCCACCGGCACATCACCAGCACCTACCAGCTGCGGGTGCCCGGAGACGCCTCGAAGTCACTCCTGCCCCTGGGCTTCTGCCGCGAGTGCGGTCAGGAGTACCTCGTCGTGGCGCGCACCGGGGGACCGACGCCGACGTTCGTCCCGCGGCAGGACGCCGATGCCTCCGGCGGCGACGCGGTGAACGGCTACCTCTACGTCTCATCGGACCTGCCGTGGCCGTCGGACCCGGCGCTGGTCAGCACGCGGATCCCTGACCACTGGCTCGCGGCGGCGCCCGACGGGCACCTCGAGGTCGTGGCCACCAAGCAGAAGTACCTGCCCACCGAGGTGTGGGTGACACCCGACGGTCGGGAGGCGGCCCGCGGGGAGGGCCTGCGCGCCTGGTTCGTGTCCACGCCCTTCACGTTCTGCATGCGGTGCCGCGTCTCCTATGAGCAGGTGCGCGGCAACGACTACGCCAAGCTCGCGACGCTCGACCGGGAGGGCCGGTCCTCGGCCGTCACGGTGGTCAGTGCGAGCGTCGTGCGAGCGCTGAAGCAGCTGCCGACATCCGACATCCCACCCGAGGCCCGCAAGCTGCTGACGTTCGTCGACAACCGGCAGGACGCATCGCTGCAGGCCGGTCACTT
This sequence comes from Cellulomonas sp. NTE-D12, assembly GCF_027923705.1. Classification (NCBI taxonomy): domain Bacteria; kingdom Bacillati; phylum Actinomycetota; class Actinomycetes; order Micrococcales; family Cellulomonadaceae; genus Cellulomonas; species Cellulomonas electrica. Next base: position 3,569,452 of record NZ_AP026442.1, read on the forward strand.
CAACGACTTCGTCCAGGTCACGCAGCTGCGGGGTGCGCTCTTCCGCGCGACGACCGAGCATCCCGGCGGCCTCACCCACGAGGTTGTCGCCCAGTACGTCGCCGACGCCCTTGGGCTCGGGCTGGGCGATTATGCCGCGAACCCGGGCGCCAAGTTCTCCGCGAAGGACAACGCGGAGAAGGCGCTGCGGTCTGTCATCGAGTACCGCATCTACGCCGATCTGCAGCGTGGCTGGCGCATCACCATGCCGAACCTCGAGCAGACGGGCCTGCTGCACGTCGACTACCTCGATCTGCCGGAGATCGCGGCGGACCAGAGCATTTGGGACTTCACGGTCGCCCCGCTTCGCGACGCACCACCGCCGCTGCGCGCGGAGCTTGCCCGGATCCTGCTCGACGAGATGCGCCGGGTGCTCGCGATCGACGTGGACTGCCTCACCACCACGGGGTACGAGCAGCTTCAGCGCATCTCGCGGCAGCACCTCGACGGGCCTTGGGCCCTCGCGGAGGGCGAGCAGATGGTCGCGACGGGCACCGTGTACCCGCGCACGGCGAAGCCCCGCAAGGGCTGGGGCGACCTGTTCGTGTCGGGCCGGTCGGCATATGGCCGATACCTCCGCCGCGACTCGGCGCTGGGATCGACTCTCACGACTGACGACGCCCAGGCGGTCATCGAGGCTCTCTTCCGGGTGCTGTGCGAGCAGGGCGGCCTGCTGAGCCAGACGTCGGTCGACGACGGGGTGCCTGGCTACCGGCTCAAGGCCTCGGCGATCCGCTGGCGCGCCGGCGATGGCGCCAAGGGTGCCGAGGACCCGCTGCGCAAGGCCACCGACAGCGAAGCGACGATCCGCGTGAACCCGTTCTTCCGCGATCTCTATCGGGAGACCGCACTGGGGCTTCGCGGCCTGCAGGCGCGGGAGCACACGGCGCAGGTGCCGAGCGAGGTCCGCGCCGAACGAGAGGACGAGTTCCGAAAGGGGTCTCTCCCGCTGCTCTTCTGCTCCCCGACCATGGAACTCGGCGTCGACATCTCAAGCCTGAACGCCGTGGGGTTGCGGAACGTCCCTCCCACGCCTGCGAACTACGCGCAGCGCTCGGGTCGAGCGGGCCGCAGCGGCCAGCCGGCTCTGGTGGTCACGTACTGCGCGACGGGCAACGCGCACGACACCTACTACTTCCGGCACTCCCGGGAGATGGTGGCCGGATCCGTCGCGGCGCCACGCCTCGACCTGACGAACGAGGACCTGATCAGGTCGCACGTGCACGCCATCTGGCTGGCCGAGACCGGGCAGTCGCTGCGCTCACGGATCACCGACATCGTCGACGCCGCCGGTGAGCACCCGAGCCTCACGGTCCTGCCGGAGGTCTGGCGTGCTCTGACGGAGCCCGAGGTCGCGATGCGAGCGACGCACCGGGCTGAGTCGGTGCTCGCCGAGCTGCGTCACACGTGGGTGACATCCGACGAGTCGGTCCCGTGGTGGTACGAGGGCTGGGTCGCCGACCAGGTGCAGCGCGCCGCGGTGAGTCTCGACACCGCTCTCGAGCGGTGGCGGTCTCTGTACCGTGCCGCACTGGCGGAGTACCACGAGCAGAACAAGCTGGCGGTGGCACCTCACGCGCCACGTGGTGAGAAGGACGCAGCGGGGCGTCGCGCGTGGGAGGCGAAGAACCAGCTCGCCCTGCTCCGGAACGAGGACTCCGAGAAGGGCCAGACCGACTTCTACACCTACCGGTACCTCGCATCGGAGGGCTTCCTCCCCGGCTACTCGTTCCCCCGCCTGCCGCTGGCGGCGTACATCCCCGGTGGGCGCGGGCGCGGCGACGGCGACTACCTGCAGCGTCCCCGCTTCCTGGCCATCAGCGAGTTCGGGCCCGGTGCGCTGATCTACCACGAGGGTGCCCGGTACGAGGTCGACCGGATCCAGGTGCCGCAAGCGTCGACGCCGGGCGGGTCCACGCAGACGGAAGAGGCACGGCGGTGCACCGCGTGCGGCTACCACCATGCCGTCGCCGTCGGCACCGACGTGTGCGACTCGTGCGGCGCGAAGCTCGGCACCAAGACGTACGGCTTGCTCCGACTGCAGACGGTGTTCACGCGGCGGCGTGAGCGGATCAGCAGCGACGAGGAGGAGCGGCGCCGCGCCGGTTTCGAGCTCGAGGCGAGCTACCGGTTCCAGGATCACGGCGAGCGGCCGGGTCGGGTCGACGCAGTGGCAACCTCGAACGCGAAGGACGTGCTCGAGCTCGCCTACGGCGACAGTGCGACGATCCGGGTCGCCAACGTGGGGCGCCGCCGGCGCAAGGAGCCGGACGTCCGTGGTTACCTGCTCGACACCCTCAAGGGTCGGTGGGCCACCAAGAAGGACGCGGGTGACCTCACGCCGGACGCGGAGGACCTCGCCGACTTCGAGGACGTGAAGAACCACGTGCTGCGGGTGATCCCCTACGTCGAGGACCGCCGCAACATCCTCGTCCTCAGGCTCCCGCACCAGGTCGACCAGGCGACTGCGACGACGCTCCGCTATGCCCTGGAGCGCGGAGCGGAGGCCGCCTTCCAGCTCGAGGACTCGGAGCTGGAGAGCCAGTCCCTTCCTGATCAGGACGGGCACGGCCGCATGCTGCTGATGGAGGCCGCTGAGGGTGGTGCCGGAGCCCTCCGCAGACTCGTGTCCGAACCGGCCGCGCTCGCCATCGTCGCCAGGCGCGCGCTCGAGATCATTCATGTCGACCCGGACACGGGCGAGGATCTCGGCGGCCCCGCCACCACGTCGGGGCGACCGTCGGAACGGTGCGAGCTCGCCTGCTACGACTGCCTGCTCTCGTACAACAACCAGCACGAGCACTCGCTGATCGACCGCCACAAGGTGACGGATCTGCTGATCCAGCTGCGCGACTCTGCGGTCCGCGCCGGCGCGGGTGGCCGCTCACGCGCGGATCAGCGCAGCGTCCTCGACGCGCTGGCGGACTCGAGCCTCGAACGGCGGTTCGTCACCTGGCTCGACGATCACGCGTACCGCCTGCCGGACCGCGCACAGGTTCTGGTCCCGGAGGCGACTGCACGGCCGGACCTCGTCTTCGACCTCCCGTCGGGTCCGGTGGCGCTGTTCGTCGACGGCCCGGTACACGACCACGACTCGCAGCGAGAGCGCGACGCGGCCGCACAGGAGCGGCTCGAGGACGCCGGATGGATGGTCGTGCGCGTCCGGCATGACGACGCATGGACGGCCGTGGTGGCGCAGTACCCGTCGATCTTCGGGACGCCGAAGTCGTGAACAACGGAGCGAGATGACGACGTCGACGTACACGGCTGGATCCCTGGTGCGAGCGAGGGGCCGCGAGTGGGTGGTGCTGCCGGACAGCACGTCGGAGTTCCTGGTGCTGCGGCCCCTGGGCGGCGGTATCGACGACGTCGCCGGTCTGCACACTGCGCTGGAGAAGGTGGAGGACGCCACCTACCCCCTGCCGTCACCCGACGACCTCGGAGACGCGTCGAGCGCCGGACTGCTGCGGACCGCCCTTCAGCTGGGCTTCCGGTCGTCTGCCGGACCGTTCCGCTCGCTCGCCGCGATCGCGGTGGAACCCCGTGCGTACCAGCTGGTGCCGCTGCTCATGGCGCTGCGGCAGGACACGGTCCGGCTGCTCATCTCGGACGACGTCGGCATCGGCAAGACCGTCGAGGCGGGCCTGATCGCCGCCGAGCTGCTGGCGCAGGGCGACGCCCGCCGGCTGGCGGTGCTGTGCAGCCCGGCGCTGGCCGAGCAGTGGCAGCGAGAGCTGCGCGAGAAGTTCGCCATCGACGCCGAGCTGGTGCTGACGTCCACGGTCCGCCGCCTCGAGCGGGACCTGATGATGAACGAGTCGCTGTTCGACCGGTACCCGTTCGTCGTCGTGTCCACGGACTTCATCAAGTCCGACCAGCACCGCAGCGAGTTCCTCAACCACTGCCCCGACCTGGTCATCGTCGACGAGGCGCACACCGCGGTCTCGGACAGTGGGGCAGGGACCCGCCAGCGCCACCGCCGTCATGAGCTGCTGCGCGACCTCGCCAAGGACCCGAAGCGCCACCTCCTGCTGGTCACCGCGACCCCGCACTCCGGCAAGGACGAGGGCTTCCGCAACCTCCTCGAGCTGCTCGACCACGAGCTCGCGACCCTGGACCTCGACCAGCCCCGCGGCCGCGAGCGCCTGGCACGCCACTTCGTCCAGCGTCGTCGCGGTGACATCCGGCGCTACCTCGACGAGGACACGCAGTTCCCCTCGGACCGCGAGACCCGCGAGGTGCCCTACACCCTGACCCCGGAGTACCGGCGCCTGTTCAACCAGGTTCTCGACTACGCGCGCGAGCAGGTCCGGAGCGCCGGCGACAGCTCGCTCCATCAGCGCGTTCGCTGGTGGAGCGTTCTCGCACTGCTCCGTTCGCTCGCCTCGTCACCGGCCGCCGCGGCCGCGACGTTGCGGATGCGCGCGGTGACGGCGGACGCCGCAGACGTGGACGAGGCTGACGAGCTCGGCCGTGCCGCGGTGCTGGACAGCTCCGACGACGAGGCGATCGAGGGCATCGACGTCACCCCGGGCGCCGACGACGCTCCGGGCGACGGTGAACCGACAACCGGCCACGCGCAGCGCGTCCGGTTGCAGGCGATGGCCCGCGCGGCCGACGCCCTGCGCGGGCCGTCGGGGGACGCCAAGCTGGCCCGTGCGACGGCCGAGGTGAAGGCCCTGCTGGCGGACGGGTTCGACCCCATCGTCTTCTGCCGGTTCATCGACACGGCGGACTACGTGGCGGACCACCTGCGCACGGCTCTCGCCGGAACGGCGGAGGTCGCCTCGGTGACGGGCACGCTGCCCCCGGCGGAGCGGCAGCAGCGCATCGCCGACCTGACGGCCACTCCGGCGCGGCACGTCCTGGTGGCCACCGACTGCCTGTCCGAGGGTGTGAACCTGCAGGACGCGTTCCAGGCGGTGGTGCACTACGACCTGGCCTGGAACCCGACTCGTCACGAGCAGCGCGAGGGCCGGGTGGACCGCTTCGGGCAGACGGCGCCGACCGTGCGCGCGGTGACCATCTACGGGGTCGACAACTCGATCGACGGGATCGTGCTGGATGTGCTCATCCGGCGGCACCGGGCGATCAGCAAGGCCACCGGCGTGATGGTGCCGGTGCCGAGCGAGTCCGACAGCGTGCTCGAGGCCCTGATGGAAGGCCTGGTGCTGCGGGGGATCGACCACGAGCAGGGCGAGCTGGACCTGGGGCTGCGGCAGGCCGATGAGCGGCTGGACCGGGCGTGGCGCTCGGCAGCCGAGGCGGAGCGAGCCTCTCGGACCAAGTACGCCCAGGGGGCTATACACCCGGACGAGGTGGCTCAGGAGATCGCCTTGGTTCGGCAGGCGCTGGGCAGCCACGGCGAGATCCGGCCGTTCGTCGAGGAGACGCTGCAGGCGCTCGGCGCGATCGTCACCCCGATCCAGGACGGCATCGAGGCGACGACTGCGAACCTCGTGGCCGGCGTTCGCGACGCTCTCCCGTTGTCCCACGCCGAGCCGCTGCCGTTCCACGACCAGCTCCCGGTTCCCCGGCACCATGCCGTCCTAGGCCGCACCGACCCGAGCGTCGAGGCGCTCGCCCGGTACGTGCTGGACACCGCGCTCGACGGCCAGGCGCCCGACGAGCTCCGGCCGGCGCGGCGCGCCGGCGTGATGCGGACCCATCACGTGCACGCCCGCACCACGCTCCTGCTGGTCCGGTACCGCTTCCACCTCGACGTGCCGGCACGAGACGGCATCCGCCAGCTCATCGCGGAGGACGCGGAGCTGGTCGCGTTCCGCGGGTCGCCGGAGGCGCCGACGTTCCTCCCGGACGACGAGGTGAGCGAGCTCGTGCTGGCCGGCCCGGACGCGAACATCCCCCCTGACCAGGCGCGCAGCTTCGTGATGAGTGCGATCACCAACGCCGGTCTGCTGAGCGCCCAGCTGGCCACCCGCGCGGATGCACACGCCGACCAGCTCCTGGAGAGCCATCGGCGAGTACGTGCGGGGGCCGGTGCCTCACGCCAAGGCCTGCGAGTCCGGGCGCAGAAGCCCGTGGACGTGCTCGGCGTGTACGTGTATCTCCCGGTCAACCAGGGGAGCGCGCTGTGAGTGCGGAGCTGACGTCCATCCGGTCCGTTGGGGCCCTGCTCCCGTCGGACGTGCTCACACGCATCGCGGCCGGAGACGCGGACCTAGGCGGCCTGCGTCCGGCGGACTTCCATCTGGCCCCGGGCGAGTCGCCACGTGAGGCGGCCAACCGGGCCTGGGCGTACCTGCTCTCCGTGTGGCCGGCGTTCCGCGACGCGCTGGCCGACCTCCCCGAGAACGACCCTGCGGTGCGGCTCACCCGCGAGCGCTGGCTGTTGCTGCTGTTCCGCGAACTCGGCTACGGCCGCCTGCAGTCCGCGCCTTCCGGTGGCCTGCAAGCCGGTGAGAAGGCCTACCCCGTCTCGCACCTGTGGGGCTCGTTCCCCATCCACCTGCTGGGTTGGGGCGTCGACCTCGACCGCCGCACCAAGGGCGTGGCGGGCGCAGCCGAACGGGCGCCGCACGCCATGGTCCAGGAGCTGCTGAACCGGAGCGACGACTACCTGTGGGCGGTGGTGTCCAACGGTCAGGCGCTGCGGCTCCTGCGGGACTCCTCCACGCTGTCGACGCTCTCCTACGTCGAGTTCGACCTCGACGCGATGTTCTCCGGCGAGCTGTTCTCGGACTTCGTCGTCCTGTTCCTGCTGCTGCACCAGTCCCGGGTCGAAGTGACGGAGGGCGGCACACCCGCGGACTGCTGGCTCGAGCGCTGGCGGTCCACTGCGATCACGTCGGGCACCCGCGCGATGGCGCTGCTGCGCGAGGGGGTCCAGCGGGCCATCGAGCACCTGGGGACCGGCTTCCTCCGCGCTCCTGCCAACAACGCCCTGCGCGGTCAGCTGGCGGACGGCACGCTCGCCCTGGCGGACGTGCACCAGGGGCTGCTGCGGCTCGTCTACCGCCTGCTGTTCCTGTTCGTCGCGGAGGACCGTGAGGCGCTGCTCGATCCGGACGCCGATGCGCAGGCCAGGGCTCGCTACCGCGAGTACTACTCCACGGCCCGCCTGCGTCGCCTCGCGCTGAAGCGTCGCGGCACCGCGCACACGGATCTGTGGCATGCCCAGCGCCTGGTCATCTCACGCCTGGGCGACGAGGCAGGATGCCCCGAGCTGGCTCTTCCCGGCATCGGTGGCCTGTTCGACGACCAGGGCGCCGAGGTGTTCGCCGCGGCGGACCTGCCGAACGACGCCCTGCTCGCAGCGGTCCGCGACCTGAGCGTGGTGAAGCCCACGGGTCAGCCGCAGCGGGTGGTCGACTACAAGAACCTCGGCGCCGAGGAGCTGGGCTCCGTCTACGAGTCCCTGCTCGAGCTGGTCCCCCGGTACAACCCGGCCACGCACACCTTGACGCTGGAGAGCCTCGCCGGCAACGACCGCAAGACCACCGGCTCCTACTACACGCCCTCCGAGCTGATCGACCTGGTGCTCGACGAGACGCTCGATCCCCTGCTGGATGAGGCCGAACGAGCCGCCGACCCGGAGACGGCACTCCTCGAGATGACCGTCTGCGACCCGGCCTGCGGCTCCGGCCACTTCCTGGTCGCCGCGGCGCGGCGCATCGCCGAACGCCTAGCCGTGGTCCGCTCCGGAGAGACGGACCCGACGCCCACCGATGTGCAGACCGCGGCGCACGACGTGGTGGAGCGGTGCATCTACGGCGTGGACCTCAACCCGCTCGCTGCCGAGCTGGCGAAGGTCTCGCTCTGGCTGGAGGCGATGCAGGCCGGACGGCCGCTGTCGTTCCTCGACGCGCACATCAAGGTGGGCAACGCCCTGCTCGGAGCAACCCCGGCACTGATCGCCGGCGGGATCCCCGACGACGCCTACGTCGCGCTCGGGGACGACGACAAGGCCACCACCACGGCGTGGAAGAAGCGCAACAAGGCCGAGCGCGACAACGGCGTGCAGTCGCTGTTCGAGCTCGACGTCGCGACGACGGACGACCGCCGCACGGAGCCGCCAGACCTGGTCGCGAAGCCGGGCGCGCGGCTGGCCGACGTGCACGCGCTCCGCACTCGTTACGAGCGCTACCTGGCCTCGCCCGAGCTCGTTCGCGAACGGACGCTCGCCGACGCGTGGTGCGCCGCGTTCATGCAGCACAAGCGGCCGGGCGACGCCGCCGTCACCGGAGCCACCCTCGACGCGATCCGTGAGGGGGCTCTCGACCCGCAGATCGCGCAGACCATTCACTCCCAGGCCATCGCCCACCACTTCTTCCACTGGCACCTGGAGTTCCCTGCAGTCACCGCGAGCGGCGGGTTCACTGCAATGGTTGGCAACCCGCCTTGGGACACCGTCCAGATGTCGGAGAAGGAGTTCTTCGCTGCCCGTGATCCGGAGATAGCGGCGGCCGCCAACGCGGCGGCCCGTAAGGCAGCCATCGCACGCCTGGCTGAGACAGACCCTACGCTGCTGGCGGCATTCGGCCAGGCTGCGCGCGACGCCGCCGGTCAGGCGCAGTTCATTCGCGCGAGCGGCCGCTACCCCCTGTGCGCTCGGGGGAAGATCAACACCTATGCAGTGTTCGCCGAATTGTTCCGGGACTCCGTCCGGTATGACGGGCGAATGGGGATCCTCACGCCGACTGGCCTGGCCACTGACGCAACCACCTCAGCGTTCTTTGCGGACACCGTGACGACCCAGCGGCTCACCGCTTTCTATGACTTCGAGAACGAGGCGAAGATCTTTCCAGAAGTGACCAATAAGGCGCGCTTCGCTCTCACATGCATGACCGGTGGCACACCAATCCAGACCGTGCGTCTCGCGTTCTACATTAGGTTTGTCCGGGATGCGGTCTCTCGTCGATTCGGCCTGGTTGCCAACGAGATCCTGCGCGTGAATCCGAACACGGGAACTATGCCGACGTTCCGAAGTCGCAGGGACGCGGAGATCACCATCGGCATTTACAACCGACACCCCATCTTGGTCAACGACGCGACCGGAGCGAACCCATGGAGCGTTTACTTTCGCCAAGGACTATTCAATATGGCGTCGGACTCCGCGTTGTTTCTGACAGCCAAACAGCTTGAGGCCACTGGCGCTGATTTCGCCGGCTGGGAGTACGTGCGCGGCGCCGGTCGGTGGGTGCCGCTGTACGAGGCCAAGATGCTTGCGCACTTTGACCACCGCTTCGCGACGTACTCGGGAGCGACCGAGGCGCAGGTGAACAAGGGCACCCTCCCCCGAGTGGCGGAGGAAGAACACGACGATCCCGAGACCGAACCGCTGGCGCGCTACTGGGTTCCCGCCTCGGAAGTCCGCGGCGTTACCGGTCCCCGGTGGGACCGTGCATGGTACTTTGGCTGGCGAGACATCGCCTCTACGGTCAATGAGCGGACGCTTATCCCTTCCGCCACTCTTGAGTCAGGCGTCGGCCATAGCTTCCCTCTCATATTCTGCGCAAGCCCCCCGTCGATTGCACTTCTCCAAGCCGTACTGTCTTCGTACGTGTGCGACTACGTCGCGCGCCAGAAGATGAGCGGATCACACGTGACCTATGGTGTTGTGAATCAGCTCTGCGTCCCTCTCCCGGCGAGTTTCGAAGACCCCCTTCCAGGCGTGGAGGCCAATAGGTTCGAGAGTTTCGTACGTAGCCGCGTGCTTGAGTTGGTCTATACATCGCGCCGTATCGCCCCCTATGCGATCGACATCCTCGCTCTGGACCCGACCCAGGAACCCGGCCCACCTTTTCGATGGCGGCCTGAGCGCCGTGAACAGCTGCGAGCGGAGCTCGACGCCGCGATGTTCCACCTCTACGGCCTGGCACGCAACGAGGTCGAGCACGTCATGGACTCGTTCTTCGTCGTGCGCAAGTACGAGGAGCGCGACCACGGCGAGTTCCGCACCAAGCGTCTGATCCTCGAGACCTACGACGCGATGGCGGCGGCCGCAGCAGCCGGCACCGTCTACACCACCCCCCTCGACCCACCGCCCGGCGAGGGCCCGCGCCACCCCGCGGCCCGGATGTAGCTGCGACCAGCCTTTCCGGAGAGGCTGTCGGTGGTCCCCGCCACCATCGGCCGCACACGGCACCACATGAAGCGAGGACGGATGGACGAGGTCGACCACCACGATCAGGTCGGCGATGCGCCGACCCTGCTTGCCACAGGGCTCGCGCCGTTCGTCGCGCGCACGCTCGCCGAGGTGCTGCCTGCCGGGGTCGCCTGGACCGAGCTGCTGCGTCAGAAGGACGCCGTGGCGGGCCGGCGCGGCGGCGTGTACTCCGAACGGGACCTGTCGCTCGCGTTGCGCGCGATGACGGAGCGGCTCGGTGACCTCGGCTTCCCTTTCAGCCGCGTGCTGTCCCGGCAGGCCCAGAACTACGCCAGCGAGCTGCGCGAGATCCGCAACCAGTGGGCGCACAACCAGCCGTTCTCCGCAGCGAGCGCATTCCGGGCTCTCGACTCCGCCGAGCTGCTGCTGCGTGAGGTCGGCGCCACCGACCACGCCGACACGATCAGCCGCTCGAAGGCGGACCTTCTGCCGACCCCCACGGTCGCCGAACCGCCGTCTACGACGTTTGCGACGGGCGACGCTGACGCAGCAGAGCGCACCGACGTGGTGCCAACGCCGAGTGGCGCTCCGGGCTTCGGGGCTCCACACATCACGCTGGGCGCGCTGCCCGTGCTCAGCTACGCCATGGCGCACTGCCAGGTGGCCGTCATCGACGAGATCTCGGTCGCCCACCAGGGGCCGGATGCGCGCGGCGCCACGCTCGAGGTCGAGGTGGTCTGCGCCGGCGGATCGCTCGGCGGTCCCAAGGTGCTGATGCTCGACCTGGCAGACGGCCAGACCACGACGCTGCGGAACGTCGACCTGCTGCTCGACCCGGCGCGGATGCTGGCCGTCGAAGAGCAGCAGCCGGGCCGCATCCTCGCCACCCTCCGCAACGGCGCCGGAACGGCGCTGGCCACCGCGTCGTCCGACGTGCGGGTGCTGGCGGCCTCCCAGTGGATGGCGCGCCCCCTCCAGCTGGGGATGGAGATGCTGGCGGCGCACGTCCAGCCGAACTCCGCCTCGATCCAGCCACTGCTGCTGGAGGCGTCGGACCGGCTGGGTCCGCACACCGGCGACACGTCGCTCAACGGCTACCAGAGCGAGAACCCGGAGCGGGTCGACGCGATCGCGCAGTCGGTGTACGAGGCGATGGCGGCGCGAGACATCCGCTACGCCGAGCCCCCTGCGAGCTGGGGTGACGAGGGCCAGAAGGTCCGCACGCCGCAGGAGGTGCTCGACGGCCGTCTGGGCACGTGCCTCGACACCACGGTCACCATGGCCGCCGCACTGGAGCAGGCGGGCATCAACTCGACGCTCTGGCTGCTCAACGGCCACATCGTGCTGGGGTACTGGCGCGTGGACTCGAGCCTGGGCTCGGTGGCATCCGCCGAGGTCAGCGAGATCGTCAACCTCGTCGACCTGGGTCACCTGGCGCTCGTCGAGACGACCATGCTCACCGGCGGCACAAGCTCCGCACCCTTTGCCGACGCCTGCCGGTCCGCACGCGGCCGCATCGAGCACGACGTCGACCACGTGCTCGGGGTCACCGACATCCGCCAGGCCCGCCGGACCAAGATCTTCCCGCTGCCGAGCCGCGCCGCCGGTGCCGACGGGCAGGTGGTCGTCTCCGTCTACGAGCCCGGCGCCGGCCCCGTCATCGCCCCCTACCAGGGGAAGCCCGCCGAGCAGAGCGGCTCGGGTGACCCGCGGCGACAGGCACCGCCGCGGGTGGCCCGGTGGAAGAACGCCCTGCTCGACCTGAGCCTGCGCAACAAGCTGATCAACTACACCGACCGGGCGGGCTTCCACCTCGAGGTCCCCGGCAGCGCACTGGCGCGGCTCGAGGACCAGATCAGCGCGCACGCGCCGATCACCCTGGTGCCGTCCGACGCCGTCGGAAGCGTCGACCAGGCCCGGGGCATCCGATTCGGCCGCGACCTGCCCGACCGTGATCGCGAGGTGCTCCTGGCGGAGAAGCGCGCCGCGTTCATCGACGTCACGGCCGCCAGCTACCAGAACAGGCTTCGCTACCTGGCGTACAAGGCGAAGACCATCGTCCAGGAGACGGGATCCAACAACCTCTACCTGGCCTTCGGCATGCTGCGGTGGCGGTTCGCCGACCGCGACCTGCGCTCACCGCTCGTCCTCGTCCCCGTCACCCTTACCACCACCAGCCGCGGTGAGACCTACCGCGTGACGCTCGACGAGTCCGGCGCCTCGACGCCGAACTACTGCCTCCTCGAGAAGCTCCGCGTGAGCTTCGGCCTCGAGGTGCCAGGGCTCGAGGAGCCCACCGAGGACGCCTCGGGGATCGACCTGCCGGCCGCTCTCGGCGCGCTGCGGGTGGCGGTGGCACAGGCAGGGTTGCCGTTCCGCGTCGAGGAGACCGTGGAGCTGGCGATCCTGCAGTTCGCCAAGTTTCCGCTCTGGAAGGACCTCGACGAGCACTGGTCGACTCTGTCGGCGAACAGCCTGGTCAAGCACCTGATCGAGACACCGCTCGAACCGTTCGCGGATCCCGTCGAGCCGATCCCGGCCGACCTCGACGAGCTCGGCGCGCTGGTCCCGGTTCCCGCGGACAGCTCGCAGCTCGAGGCGGTGCACGACGCGGTCGCCGGCCGCACGTTCGTGCTCGAGGGGCCGCCCGGAACCGGCAAGTCGCAGACCATCACCAACGTGCTGGCCCGAGCGTTGGCGTCCGGCAAGCGCGTGCTGTTCGTCGCCGAGAAGCGCGCAGCCCTGGATGTCGTCAAGAAGCGGCTCGCACAGGTGGGACTGGCCGAGCTCTCGCTCGACCTGCACGACAAGGGCGCGCGGCCGGCCGACGTGCGCGCTCAGATCCGTGCCGCCCTCGACCTGCACGTGCAGGCCGACGACGACGCGATGAGGTCGAGCGCTGAGACGCTCGACGCCTCCCGGCGCCGCCTCGCGCTGTACGCCGAGCGACTGCACGAGACGAACGGGATCGGTCACTCCCTGTACTCCGCCAGGGCGTTCGACCTCGCATCCGACCAGACGATCCAGCCGATCGAGGTCCCGCGTGCGTTCGTCGCCACCGGGACCGCCGAGCACGTGGAGGCGCTGCGCCAGGCGCTGCGCCGGGTTCCGGAGGTCGCTGATCTCGCCCGTCCACGGCCCAGGCATCCGTGGCGTTTCATCGACGCCGGGGCCGGGCCCGTGGACGTCGCGGCGACCCTGGCCGCGGCACGCATGCTCGACGACGCGCTCGGGCGCATCGAGGCGTCAGGGTTGGGCGTGGCCGCCCTGGGCTACCTCGCCTCGCCGGACGACGCCGACGTCTGGGGGCGGCTCGCCGACGCACCGCGCCACCCCATCGAGGCGCTCGATGCTCTCCGCACGCGCCAAGGACTCACCTACCTCGACGCGCTCTCCCAGGAGCTCTCGGCGCTGGCGACCGACTCGAGCGAGTGGCGGCGTGTGGTCTCGCCCGAGGTGATGAACCGAGACGTCACCGCCCTCCACCAAGCGGCCGTCGCCGCCGAGGCCTCCGGCTTTTTCGGCCGGAAGAAGCGCTGCCGTGCCGTGCTGTCCCAGTTCGCGGACCTGCTGCTCGTCCCGACGGAGTCCCTCAAGCGCACGCCGCTGTCGAAGCTGACCAGCGACATGGCTCAGACATACGACCACGTGACCCGCGCCCGGACGGCACTGAGCCAGCTCCCGATCCCGCTGGCGCAGCCGGGCTGGAACCCCGCCTTCACCGACCAGGCTGCTGGTGCCCGTGACGAGCTGGCGTGGGTGCGCTGGACTCTCGACGCGTTCGCACCCGACGGCACGCCGGTGCGTGATCAGCTCCGCGGGTACTACACAAGTTCCCCGCGCGGTCAGCATCGGCAGGAGCTGACCGGTCTGGCGGCCGCGTGGCAGGTTCTCGACCGAACCGGCGCCGTCGACCGCGAGCTCGCGCGCGCCTGGGCGGGGGCCGCTGGGTTCCTGCCCACGTGGTGGGCCACCCGGAGCGAGCGCAGCACGGCGACCGCTGTGAGCCTCGAACGGTGGGTGAACCTGATCGGCACCCTCGAGCCGCTTCGCACGTACGGGCTGCTCAGCGGCCGTCGTGCTCTTCTCGACGGTGTCCTGGCACCGGACGACGCTGTGATCGCCCTCGACCGCGGCCTCGCACTGGCGTCCATCGAGGAGCGCCGCGAGGCGACCGCCCTCGGCGACTTCGACATCAGCGCTCACAACCGCACCGTCGAGCGGTTCACCGCATCGTCCCGCGCCGTCCGCGCCGAGCTGCCGCGCGCCATCCCTCAGGACATCCTCGCCGCGCGCCGGTTCAGCACCAGCTCCCAGAACGGCCAGATGGGCGGACTGCGACGCCAGCTCGATCGGCAGCGCGGCGGCATGAGCGTCCGCACCCTGATGGCCAGCTACGGAGAGCTGATCACGCAGATCCTGCCCTGCACGCTGACGAGCCCCGAGTCGGTGGCGCGATTCTTCCCGCCACGCGCGGACCTGTTCGACGTCGTCGTGTTCGACGAGGCCTCCCAGATTCGCGTGGCAGATGCGGTCGGTGCGATGGGGCGCGGCCGGTCCGTCGTGGTGGTCGGCGACAGCAAGCAGATGCCGCCCACGCAGTTCGCGGAGGCGAGCGCCTCCTCGTCCGACGACGAGGAGTACCTGCCGGAGGAGGTGCTCGACGAGGAGTCGATCCTCAGCGAGTGCGTCCAGGCGCGTGTGCCGAGCAGGTGGCTGTCCTGGCACTACCGCAGCCAGGACGAGTCGCTCATCGCCTTCAGCAACCGGCACTACTACGAGAACCGGCTCTCCTCGTTCCCCGCGCCGCTGCCCCGGGACAGCCGCAAGCACCCGGACGGCTACGGGATCTCCCTGGTCAGGGTGGCCGGCACCTTCGAGCGCAGCGGGCGGGGCCGTGCGCTGCGCACCAACCGGGTGGAGGCCGAGGCGATCGTCCGGGACGTCCAGCAGCGCTTCTGGGCCTCGGCCGACGTGGCGCCCTCGCTGGGCGTCATCACGTTCAACGCCCAGCAGCGAGACCTCATCGATAACCTGCTCCGCGACAGCGGCGACGACCGGATCGTGCTCGCCCTCGACGAGCCCGACGGGCTGTTCGTCAAGAACCTGGAGAACGTCCAGGGCGACGAGCGCGACTGCATCCTCTTCTCCGTCGCGTTCAGCGCCAACGACAAGGGCGTGGTGCCCCTCAACTTCGGACCCCTGTCCAAGCCGGGCGGGGAGCGGCGCCTCAATGTGGCTGTCACGCGTGCCCGCCGGCAGGTGGTGCTCTACGCCAGCTTCGATCCGGCCCAGCTGCGCGCGGAGGAGACCACGCAGGTGGGCACCAAGCACTTGAAGGCGTACCTGGAGCTTGCAGCGCACGGCGTCGATGCCATCCAGGACACCGGCGGCAGACTGGCTTTGGTCGACCGTCACCGCGACGACATCGCGGACTCGCTCCGGGCCGCCGGATTCACGGTCTCCACCGACGTCGGGCTCTCCGACTTCCGGGTGGACATCTCCGTGGCGGATGCCTCGGCGCCCGAGCAGCCGTTGTTGGCGATCCTTCTCGACGGGCCCGGTTGGCGCGCGCGACGGACGGTGGCAGACCGCGATGGGCTGCCAGTGGATGTGCTCAAGGCGATGATGCGGTGGCCCGGCGTCGCTCGGGTGTGGCAGCCCGAATGGCTGCGGGACCGCGAGGGGACGCTGGAGCGTCTGGCGCAAGCACTGGTGGATGCGCGCGAGGCACGGCGCGCAGCACCGTCGATCACAGTTGGCGAGGCGACCGCCGCCGCCCAGCCCGTCGCCGCGACCGAACCGGTCGCGCCTCGAGCGGCCGAGGTCTCGACGCCTTCGCGGTCGGTCGAGGACCTGGTGCCTGTCCGGAGCCTTGCGACCACCTCCGCCCGGCCCTCGTCCAACCGCCACCCGCACCTCGCGGAGTACGCGGAGTGGATCCCACCCCGCATGGGCGCACGTTCGGTGCTCGACGAGCTGCCCTACCCGCACGCCGCTCGCCGGGTCGCACGGGCCGCGACGGCAGCGATCGAAGCCGAAGGGCCCATCCACCCGGATCGACTGGCGAAGCTCGTGGCATCGGCCTTCGACCTCAGCCGGGTCAACGACGATCGTCGACAGGCGATCCTGCGGACGGTGCCGCAGGAGCATCGCCCCACGCACGGCGAGGGCTTCTACTGGCCCGCCGGTGTCGACCCGATGACGTGGCGAGTCGTGCGCGTGCCCACCCCCGGAGAGAGCCGGGCCCTCGAGGAGATCTCCCTGCACGAGATCTCCAACGCCATGCGCGTCGCGGCAGAGGAGGCGGGCGGCATGACCGGTGAGGAAGTCAAGCTCGCAGCCCTGAACCTCTTCGGCGGCCGGAGACGGACCGACGCCATCCGCGATCGACTGAGTCAGGCGCTGACGCACGCGACGCAACGAGGTGTGGTCACCATCGGACCGGACGGCATCTACCGGCCCGGGCAGGTGTGAGCCGCGCTCGTTGTCAGGACTTCCGCGCAGGTCAAGACAGGAGAGATCGATGCCGGACGACGTGTACGAAGGTGGCGAGGTCACCATCCGCCGCGCCCTGCTGCTAGGCACGATGCTTCGCGTCCTTCGTGATGCCGGCCGACCGCTGACGCCCAACGAGGTGTTCGGCCAGGTCGAGGCCGCGGAAGCATTCACACCTCGAGAGCTGAGCCTGAACAACAGCGGCTCACGCCGTGCGGACACCTTCATCCGCTTCGCCTCCGGCTGGGCGAACGTGGTCGGCTGGATCACCAAGGTGCCCGGCTGGCAGATCAGCGACGCAGGCCGTGCAGCAATGGATGCCGCAAGCTCGGACGAGGAGCTGCTCGCCACCATCAAGCGCATCTACCAGGACGAGTTCAACAAGCGTCAGGCGGCGCGATCGGCCGACGAGGTCAACGCGAAGCTCAAGCGTCTGCTCGCCGCACTGGACACCGTCGACGTCGGATCGTGGACCGCCTACAGCGACCTGGCGACCCTGGCGGGGCTCGCCAACCAGAACGTGGGGACGTTCTTGGCCGAGAACCGCCATCCGAACGGGCACCGCGTACTGAACGCCGACGGCACGGTGGCGGCAGGCTTCCGCTGGCCCGATCCCAACCGGACCGACGACGTGACCGCGGTGCTCCGAGACGAAGGCATCGAGTTCGACGACCACGACCGCGCGAGCCAGGCGCAGCGGCTGACCGCCTACGACCTCCAGGAGTCGCTGGGCGAGACGAGCGACGTGCCGATGTCGCGTGCGTGGCTGGTGCGCGGCAACAACGTGAACGGCAAGAACCTCGTGCCCATCTGGCTCGAGCGTGGTTCGTGCTCGGTTGCCGCGAGCCAGATCCGGTCCCTTGACCTGCCCCTGAGCAGGGCGGGAATCGTGGCCGTCGTCGAGGAGGACTACGCACAGAAGTCGTACAACACCCGGAACGAGAAGGTCACCGAGCTCGACCTGTTCCTCAACCGGATCCAGGTCGGCGACCTCGTCGTGACCAACGACGGAGCGAGCTTCTACATCGGTCAGATCTCAGGCGACGCCGTCTCGGTGCAGAGCACCGACGAACGCTCGAATCTGCGCCGAAAGGTGACCTGGGCGAACCCGTCGTCGCCGGTCGACCTCAACGACCTGCCCGCCTCGGTGAAACCGAAGCTGTCCAGCCAGCATCCGATCGTCGACCTCACCAGCGAGCTCGCCGCGCTCCGCGCGTTGGTCCAGCAGGACGAGCCCACCCAGCTCATCGCCGACAAGGTGGCCGCACCCGAGCTACGGCTCGCGGCGGCCACAGATGAGCTCGCCGACCAGCTGCTGGTGACCCGCTCCTGGCTCCAGGAGTGCGTCGACCTGCTCGCCGACCGGCGACAGATCATCTTCTACGGGCCGCCGGGCACAGGAAAGACATTCCTGGCGCAGGCGATCGCCGCACACCTCACCGACAGTGCGGCGGTGAAGCTGGTGCAGTTCCACCCCGCCTACAGCTACGAAGACTTCTTCGAGGGGTACCGGCCCGCGCTCGCCGCCGACGGGAGTGGCGCCGTCGGCTTCGCCCTGACCCCCGGGCCTTTCCGTCGGCTCGTCGATGCCGCGCGCGAGAATACCGCGACCCCGTACGTGCTGATCATCGACGAGATCAACCGCGCGAATCTCGCGAAGGTCTTCGGCGAGCTCTACTTCCTGCTCGAGTACCGGGACAGAGCGATCGACCTTCTCTACTCAGCGGGTGACGAGGCGACGTTCACCATGCCGCCGAACGTCTTCATCATCGGAACGATGAACACGGCGGACCGCTCCATCGCCCTTGTGGATGCCGCGATGCGCCGGCGCTTCGCATTCAAATCCCTTCACCCGGACACCGAGCCGACCCGAAGCATGCTGGCGTCCTGGCTCAGCCGCAGGGGCCTGCCGCCGACCGTCGCTGCAGTGCTCGACCGGCTCAACGCACTGATCAAGGACGACGACTTCAAGATCGGCCCGTCGTACTTCATGCGCGACAGCGTCTACCGCGACGGTGGGCTCGCCGTCACCTGGGAGACATCCATCCTCCCGCTGCTCGAGGAGCATCACTTTGGTGACGGAACCGACGTAGCCAAGGAGTACGCGCTCGACCGCATTCTTCGGCGGGTCACCGCAGGCGGACCCGCCGAGGGCGGCGAGACTTGTGAGGCGCCCGCTGATTCGGTCGACGAGGCGCCCGGTGACGAGTAGCCGAACGTGCACATCGACCTGACCGAGAACGGCGACCCCATCGAGGTCGAGATCCCGGCCGCCGTCGGCATCCTGCTAAGAGCCTCCGGGCTCGTCACCGCTGCGCCGTCACTCGAACCCGGTTGGTGGACGGTCGGTCCGGCCGGCAAGGTGGGAGTTGCGCGGGTCGGGTCGCTGGAGATCTGGGTGGCTCCCAAGCTCGTCATCCGCCGGCTGTTCTTCTTGATGGGCTACGCCCGTGACCTGCGCGCATGGCGAGACGAAGACCTCGGCCTGCGCGAGGACGCTGATCTCGTGACGGCGATCGCGACGGCCTTCGCCAGGCAGGCGGACCGGGCCACCCAACAAGGTCTCCTCCAGGGCTACCGAGTCGAGGAGACGTCGTCTCCCGTGGTGCGAGGCAAGATCCGGACCGCCGACCAGGTGCGACACCGATATGGCATCGCCGTCCCGGTGGAGATCAGGTATGACGAGTACGGCGTCGACATCCCCGAGAATCAGCTGCTCCGCGGTGCCGCGGCGGTCCTCCTTCAGCTCGGCGGCCTCGATCTGCTGACGCGAAAGTCGCTCCTGCGCCTCGTCCGCGCTACGGCTGACGTCACGCCATTGCGTCGCGGCGTCCCACTACCGTCCTGGCAACCCTCCCGACTCAATGCTCGCTACCAGCTCGCGCTGCACCTCGCGGAACTCGTCCTCCGAGGGGGCTCCGTCGAGCAGGCCCCGGGGTCGACACAGATCAGCGGGTTCATGCTGGACATGGCCGCGCTGTACGAGGACTTCCTCACCGTGGCGCTGGGGATGTCGCTGACGCGGGCGGGAGGGATCTGCCGGCCACAGGACCGCTGGCACCTCGACGAGGCCGACTCTGTGCCGATGCGGCCCGACCTCGTCTGGTACGCCGCCGGGTCCAGCGACCCAACCGCTGTGGTCGACGCCAAGTACAAGGCCGAGAAACCGAGTGGCTTCCCCAACGCCGACCTCTACCAGATGCTCGCTTACTGCTCCGTGATGGGTCTGCCGCGCGGACATCTCGTCTATGCGAAAGGCAACGAGCCCGCGACCACCCACGTCTTCCGGCGCACGGGCATCGAGGTGACTCAGCACACGCTCGACCTCGACCAGGACCCCGCCGACCTTCTCGCCCAGGTCGACCACCTCGCGACCAGCATCGCCGTGGCTTCGGCACCCGCAGGCCCGAGTCCGGGGTCGAGGAGCGAACTGGCGATGTAGTTGGTGGCATTGCGGTCGCCGTTCGGGGCAGTCAGTAGGTCCGCGGTACGCCCTTCATCGTCGGGCTGCACGTGACGGCCTCGAAAAGGGCGCTTCGGGACACGTGGACGGCATCCTCAGCAAGGAAGCGCCTCCGATGTCAGTGAGGTTCGCTACCGTCGACACACCCCTGAGGCGCAGCGAACAAAGGAGTCTCGGCGTGCTTGGATATCGGACGATCTTCGACGTCCCCCAGACGGGCGACGACACCGAAGTCGTGGCCCTCTCTGAGCTTCGATCGTGGCTACGCGAGAAGAAGCTTGACGCGGACGCGCTCGCGTTCGGAAAGCGCGTAGGACTAGCGCCTGGAGTCACCGGGTTCCTCCAGGAACTGGACAACGGCGACGGGTCACGTTCGGTCCGTGCCCGAATCGTCGAGCGCCGTCGCGCTCAACGATGGGTATCGACGTTGACCATCCACCGCCCGAGCGACGGCCACCGACCTCCGTGGGTATGGGTTGACATCGACGGCCCAGACGGCCAGGTAGCAGGCATCCCTCGGCTCGCTCGGAATCTGCTCGGCGTGTTCACGCCCGCCAACACGCAGGTTGCACATCTGAGTGCCGCTCCCGAGATCGTCTCGTCACGCGACGTCGACGAGCTCACGGACGCGCTCTTGGACGACTCCCGGCGCCGACTCATGTTCATCGCCGGCTCGGACGACCAGATGCCACTCGTCCGCTGGCAGGCGCTCCTGCGCACGATCCTGCGCGACACCGTCGGCCTCGCCTCGGCATACGTCCTGGATGCAGGCGCGACCGGGGCGCTCTCCGAACGCCTTGGGAATACGCACGTTGTGCTGCCCGGCACCGTGCGGACGTTCGTCGATCACGTGCGGCCTTACGACGCCCTGGACGCGCAGCGGCACCGCGTACTCTCCACGCGCCGGATCGTGAACAGCGACCCGAAAGCTCTGGCCCGCATTCTCGGAGATCGCGCTAGGGCCGTCGCGCTCCAGCAGCCTCTTCCGCGCGCCGCAATTCGGATCGACCGGCTGTTCGAACGCCAGATCGATGCGCTGGTCCTCCTGGAGCCCGAGGGCGGCCACACCACTCCTCCAGGGCAGAGTGCACGCATCGCGATCGTCGCCGCAGCCGCCACTATCGATTCTGAAGCGCTCCCCGACGAGCGGGCCACCACCGGGCGCGACGAAGGCACCACCTCAGGCGCCGGCGCGGTACCCGAGGCCCAGCAGCGCGAAGCGTCGGCCGGGTCTGCTGTCGCGGACGAGAGTGTCACGGAGGCAGCTGAAGGATCCCTCGCACTGCGTCGGCTGGGACACGATCTATTTGGACGCGACCAACTCTCCGCCGAGGACATCGACCGTCTCGTCGAGCTCGCGCAACGCGGCTTGTCGGCAGAACAACAACATGCCGCGTTGTCCGAGCGGCTCGCTGAGCTTCAGGACGCGGTCGAGGCGAGCCAGGACGAGGTGGATGGTCTCAAGCGCCGTCTTGACGACGAGCAGCTCGAGGTGGCGACAACAACGCAGGAGCTGCGAGACGCGGACCGCCTCGTTCAGAAGCTTCGCCAACTGCTTGCCTCAACGGACGCTGCCGCCGAGGCGTGGCTCGATCCGGAGGTCGAGGACGCACCTGAGCCATCATCCTTCGGCGAAGTCCTCGCGAGGTTCTCGGAACTGCCGCGTGTGGTGCTGACGATGCCCAAGACGGACGTCGCCCACGGGCTGGATATCCATAACCCGCTCGGCACTTGGGCCGGCAAGACGTGGCAGGCCCTCGTGGCACTTCGCGACTATGCGGCTTCCAAGGCCGACGGGACGTGTGAGAAGGACGTCGACGGATACTTGCGAAACCCACCCACCGGACGGTGCACGTTCTCCGCGACCCGGCACGCCCGCGACGAGAGTGAACCGGTGAGGAACACGCCGAAATTCCGGGACGCACGAGTGCTGCCCGTTCCTCAGTCCGTCGACCCGGACGGGGTGGTGTTCATGGGCGCGCACTTCAAGATCGCCCAAGCGGGGCTGATATCCCCGCGCGTCCACTACTACGATGCGACCGCCGTAGATGGCAACATCTACGTCGGCTACATCGGACCGCACCTACCGACCAAGCAGACAAATTGACGTCAGGTGCGTTGCGGTTTGTCGCGCTCTTGTCGGATGGCGACCGAATCTGGTGCGTGCAGCGGGAACCAACTGCCGAACGGCGAGGCCCGGGACCACAGCTCCTCGAGCCTCGCCGTTGACGGCAGCGGCTCGTCGAGCAGCCGTATGAACTCCTCGTACTGCCACTTCGTCGCCGTGAACCGCAGTCGGTCGTCGTACATGGCGCGGTCCGACGGCTCATCGGTCGGTCTCGCGGTCGCCACCCGCGAAGCCTCCAGGCCGCGTCTCTACCGCGCCACACCTTTTGGCCTGGGGAGCGACGCTCGCGGCTCTACCGGGCGCCCGCCAGCTGCGCCACAGGTCCCAGGCTCTGCCGCTCCAGCACGGCCACCACCGCGGCCTTCTCCTCAGCGTTCAGGTTCTGCAGCGGCGCCTGCAGCAGGTCGTTGGCGATGATGCCGCGGTGCACCTGGGCGGCCTTGAACGCCCCGAGGGTCGCGCTGAACGGGCTGATCCGCTTGGCGGCGATCTTGGCGATCAGCCGCAGCTTGTGCAGCCGCTCCTGCTCGGCACGGGCGGTGTCCCAGTCGCCGGCCACGGCGGCGTCGTACACGCGGACGAAGCCGTGGGGGTCGATGTTCGCGACGCCGACGATCATCCCGTGCGCGCCCTGGAAGACGGCGGCGTCGCCGGTGATGTCCGAGCCCGTGATCACCGCGAACCCGGGCAGGTCGCGGGTCTCCTCGATGATGTAGCGGAACCCGTCCTCCTCGTCGCTGGTGTCCTTGACCCCGGCGATCACGCCGTCGTGCGCCAGCTGCACCGTGAGCTCCGCGGGGAGCTTCACGCCGACGAAGCCCGGGATGTCGTAGGCGTACAGCGGCAGGTCGGCGTGGGCGGCGTGGATGGCCCGGAAGTGGGCGTCGATCTCGGTCCAGCCGACCGAGCCGTAGAACGGCGGGGTGCTGACCAGGCCGTCGATCGGGTAGCGGACGGAGATCGCGGCGTTGTGCAGCGCCCGACGGGTGCCGATGTCGGTGACGCCGACCAGGACGGGGATGCGCCCGGCCACCACGCGGGTCACGGTGTCGAGCACCGTCTCGCGCTGGTCGTCCGTGAGGTACGGCCCCTCGCCGCCGGTGCCGAGGGCGAAGATCGCGTGCACCCCGGCCGACACCTCGAACTCGACGAGGCGTTCGAGGGAGGCGACGTCCACCTCGCCGTCGGGGGTCAGCGGCGTGGTGATGGGCGGGATGACGCCGTGCAAGGGCACGTTCGGGTCGATCGTGGTCATGTTCCTGCAATTCTCTCGGAGTTCGGAAAAGAACAGAGAAGGGCGCTCAGCCCCACTGCGCCTCGGTCATCGGCCGCAGCGCCGTCTCGAGGATGCGGAAATGGCGCGGGCGGGTCAGGACGAAGTAGATGAGCTCCGCGATGTCGTCGGGCCGCATCATTCCCTGCAGCTGCTCGCTGCCGTCCGTGCGGCCACGGTGGTCGTCGATCGCGAAATGCGTCCACACGCCGCCCGGAGCGATGTTGGTGGCGCGCACGCCCTTCTCGCGCAGCTCGTTGTCCAGGGCACGCGTCAGGCCGATCTGCGCGAACTTGCTCGCGGAGTAGACCGCCTCGCCGGGCAGGCCACGCCGGCCCGCCTCGCTCGCCACCGTCACCAGGTCGCCGCCGCCGGCGGCCACGATGTGCGGCACGGCGGCGTGGTACAGGTTGATGGTCCCCTGCACGTTGGTGCGGATCATCTCGTCCTCGTGCGCTGTGGGGACGTCGAGGAACTGGCCGTACGACCCCACCCCGGCGTTGGCCACCGCGATGTCGATCCGCCCGAACTCGGCGGCCGTGTCGGCGACGAACGCCTCCACCGTCGCCCGGTCGCCCACGTCACCGGCGCGGACCAGCGACCCGTCCAACCCCAGGTCCTTGCCGGACCGGGACAGCAGCCCCAGCTTGACGCCGTGCGCGTGCAGCAGCCGCGCCAGCGACTCCCCGATCCCGGAGCTCGCTCCGGTGATCACGGCCACCTTGCCGCTCAGGTCCACCGTCTCGTACGTCATGTCAGTGCAGTCCTTCCGTGCGTTCGGGGAGTTCAGAGGGAGAGCGCGTGGGCGCGCAGGTAGTCGCGGTCGAGCGTGAGCCCGTGACCAGGGGTTGTGGGCGGGTGGTAACGGCCGTGCTCGACTCGGCCGGCCGAGGCGACGATGCCCAGGTCGGTCCACGTGCCGCCGTCGGTCATCTCGGCGCTGGCGATGTTCGGCACCGCGGCGAGGATGCTGGCGCTCAGCTCCATGACGAAGTGCGGGGTCATCGGCAGGTTGCGGGTGCGGGCCGCCGCCGCGATGTCGAGGTACCCGGTGATCCCGCCGACCCGGCCGAGGTCCGCCTGCACGAAGTCGACGGCCTGGGCGTCGAAGTACTGCACGAACTGCGCGGCGGTGTACACGTTCTCGCCCAGGGCGATCGGCGTGGTGACGTGCTCGGCGAGCCGGCGGTGGGACGGGATGTCGTCCGACGGCAGCGGCTCCTCGATCCACAGCAGGTCGAACTGCTCGAACCGCGTGAAGGCGCGCACGGCAGCCGGGTAGTCCCACCCCTGGTTGGCGTCCACGGCCAGCGGGAACATGCCGACCGCCTCGCGGATCTTGGCGAGCCGCTCGACGTCCTCCTCGAGGTCCGGCTTGCCCACCTTCACCTTGGCGGCGACGTACCCGTCGCGCTGCCAGCGGCGCACCTGCTCGACGACCTCCTCGACCGACTTGTTCAGGTTGATGCCGCTGCCGTACAGCGGCACGACGTCCCGCACCCGGCCGATCAGGTCCACCACGTTCACGCCGAGCGACTTGCCCAGCAGGTCCCAGAACGCGATGTCGAACGCGGAGATCGCGTGCGTGGTGACGCCCGCTCCGCCGACGTCGTGCACGTACCTGTACATCTCGTGCCACAGCCCGCGGGGCGAGACGGGGCGCCCGACGACGGTCGGCGCGATCTCCCGGGCCAGCGCGCCGATGGTCGCGGCGCCCATCCCCGACGTGTGGCTGAACCCCGTCCCGACCAGGCCGTTGTCGCCCCGGACGTCCACCACGGTGACCTCGATGTCGGTCACCCGGTGGATCTGGTCGCCCCACGGCCCCTCGGGCAGCGGCACGCGGGCCAGGGTGATCTCCACCTCGTCGATCCGCGGCACCGCGACCGGCGCTCTGCGCGCCGACGAGACCTCGGCAGCAAATGCGATATCAGACATTCGTCTTTCCTATCTGTGAAGTCGAGCTCAACCCTTGACGGCACCCGCCGCCAGCCCCCCGATCAGCTGCTTCTGCACCAGCATGAATCCGACGAGAACGGGAACCGCCGCGATCACCCCGCCGGCCGTCAGCAGGTCCCACCGGATCTGGTAGTCGCCGATGAACAGCTGCAGCCCCACGGGAATGGTCTGGCTGGCGGTGCTGGACGTGAACGTCAACGCGTACAGGAACTCGTTCCAGGCGAAGATGAAGATGTACGTCCCGGCGGCGGTCAGCCCGGGCCGCAGCAACGGCACCAGGATGTGCCGCACCATCTGCGTCGGGCTGCAGCCGTCGACCGTCGCCGCCTCGTCGAGCTCCTTGGGCAGCCCGTCGAGGAACCCCTTGAGCAGGTAGGTGGCGAACGGCGTCGCGAAGGTGACGTAG
Organism: Cellulomonas sp. NTE-D12; assembly: GCF_027923705.1. Lineage (NCBI taxonomy): Bacteria > Bacillati > Actinomycetota > Actinomycetes > Micrococcales > Cellulomonadaceae > Cellulomonas > Cellulomonas electrica. The sequence continues at coordinate 3,595,287 of NZ_AP026442.1, forward strand.
ATCAGCACCAGGCCGGCGCGCGAGTTCAGCAGGTGCCCCGAGCGGAGCATCGTCGACAGCGGGATCACCAGCAGCACCGCGGGGAACAGCTGCGCCACCAGCAGCGCGGTCAGCACCGTCGTCCGGCCGCGGAAGCGGAACCGGGACAGCGAGATGGCCGCGGCACTGGCCACCACCAGGGCGAACAGCACCGTGCCCAGGGCCGTGATCGCGCTGTTCACCATGTAGTGCACGAACGGCGTGGTGGCGAACAGCTCCGCGTACCCCTGCACCGAGAAGCGCGTGGGCAACCGGCTCATGCCGTACGCGATCAGCTGGTCCTGCGGCGTCACGGAGGTCACCGCCATGACGACGTACGGACCCAGCGTGCACACCATCCACAGCGCGATCACCACGTACAGCGCCGGCTTGCCGAACGTCCGCTTCAGCCCGACCCCCAGCGGGACGGACCGGCGCTCGACGACGGCGCGCGACCGCCGCTCGCCCCGGGTACGGCCGCCGGCCACCCCGGCCCTCTCCAGCACCACCATCACGCCTCCCTCCGTTGCGTCAGCCGGATGTAGACGGCGACGAGCACGGCCAGCACGGCGGCCTGCACCACCGCGTAGCTCGCGCCGGCGCCGAGCGCACCCTGCTTGTAGGCGGTCAGGTACGACGCGAGCGGGATGGTGGTCGAGGCGATGCCCGGACCACCGCCGGTCAGCACGTACGCCAGGTCGATGTAGTTCGCGGTCCAGATCAGCCGCAGCACCAGGGTGATCAGCACCGTCGGCAGGATGCTCGGCACGGTGATGAACCAGAACACCCGCAGGAACCCGCACCCGTCGGTTCGTGCGGACTCCTTGAGCTCCTCCGGCACCGCCTGCAGCGCGGCCAGCACCATCACCGCGAAGAACGGGATGCCCTGCCAGGCGTCCACCACGATCAGCGTGGCGAGGGCCGTGTGCGGGCTGCCGAACCACGCCACCGGCGAGTGCATCAGCCCGGTGCGGGTCAGCACCGCGTTGACCAGGCCGTGGTTCGGGTCCAGCAGCCACATCCAGATCAGCGCGACCAGGACGCTGGGCGTCGCCCAGGGGATCATCGCGAGCCCCCGGACGACGCCGCGCAGCCGGAATCGCTGGTTGAGCAGCAGTGCCCCGATCACCCCGAACACCAGCTGCAGGCCGACCCCGCCGACCGTCCAGACCACCGAGTTCCGCAGGAACGTGCCGAAGCTCGGGTCGGTGAACAGGGTGCGGAAGTTGTCCAGGCCGACGAACCCGAGGGTGCCGCCGAGCAGGCTGGTCTCGGTGAACGAGAGCCAGATCGCCCGCAGGAACGGGTAGGCGACGAAGACGACGAGCAGCAGCAGCGTCGGCGAGAGGAACAGCGGCACGGTCAGGTCGAGCCGCCGCTTCCTCCTCGTCGGCCCCGTCGGCCCGCTCGGCCGGATCGGCCGTCGCGTGGTCAGGGTGGTCATCGGTCGGCTACTTCGACAGGTCCGCGGACAGCTTCTGCAGCATCTGCGCGCTGCTGGACTGGCCGCCGAACGCCTGCTGGATGGTCGGCGACCACGTCGCGTTGACCACGTTGGTGGTGCCGTTCAGCTGCGGCCAGCTCTGCGCCGTCTGCGCCGCCTTGAGGGCCACCTGGTAGCCCTCGTCCTTGGTGAAGGCGTCGTTCGTCGCGACCGCGGTGGTCACCGGCAGCTGGCCCTGCGGCGAGGTGCTCATCTTGAGCATCTGCGCGTCACCGAGCAGCCACGTCTCCCACTGCCAGGCGAGCTCCTGCTTCTTCGACGACGTGAAGACGACGTTGCCGCTCATCGTCTGCAGCGACGACGGCTTCGACGGGTCCTGGGACGGCACGGGGATGACGCCGACGTCCTGGCCGAACTGCTTGCGCACCGCGGCGAGCGAGCCGACGTGGTGGATCATCATCGCGGTCGTGCCGGACAGGAAGTTGCTCTGCACCTGCGCGAACGCCGCAGTGGCCGATCCCGGGGGCGCGAACTTCACCAGGTCCAGGTAGGACTGGTTCACCTGCTCGCCCGTCGGGCTGTCCAGCGTCACCTTGCCGCTGGAGTCGACGAACTGCGTGCCGCCGGCGTACATCCACGCCGCCCACTGGTCCTGGCCGCCGGCCCCGCCGCGCACGTCGAACGCGTAGTGACCGTTGCCGGTCAGCTTGGGCGCGTCGGCGATCACGTCGGCCTGCGTCTTGGGTGCGTCGAGGCCGGCCGCGCTGAACAGCTTCTTGTTGTAGTACATGTACAAGGCTGTGTTCTGGTGCGGCATCATGTAGATCTCGCTCTTGCCGGGCACCTTGCCGGCGTCCCAGCTCGAGCTGATGACGCTCGACTTGCCGCTCCAGGCGTCGATCTTCTTGCTCAGGGGCGCCAGGACGCCGGCCTTGACGAACTGGCCGATCCACTCGTCCTTCATGCGCGCCGCGTCAGGGCCGTTGCCGCTGCTCAGCGCCGTCTGCAGCTTGTCCAGGTACTGCGCGGCGGGCACCACCTGCAGCTGCACCTTGCCGTGGCCGCTCTCGGCGTTGAACTGGTCGGCCAGCTGCTGCCACGTCTGGTCGGTGGCGTTGTCCACCCACAGCCAGTAGTTCAGGGTCTGGCCGGTGGTGTCGGTGCTCTGGCTGGCGGCCGGGGCCGACGACCCGGACGGTGAGCTGCTGCTGCAGCCCGCGAGCGCGATGGCTCCGGCCGTCAGCGCCGCACAGACGGCTCCGGCCCGACGCCATGAAGAGTGCTTCATTGCAGTCCTCTCTCTCTTGCGGTTCGGGGGACCTCAACGGCCGGCTTGCGTCGCCTCTCGGGAGGCGGCCGGACCGAGCGCCCGTTCCTTCGCCCGCAGGGCGGTGAACCGGGCGCGGACGTCGAAGAAGTGCACGTTGAGCTCGTGCGTCGCCAGCGAGGTGTCGCCGGCCTCGAGCGTCTCGACGATGCGCAGGTGGCGCAGCGCCGTGCTCTGCAGGTCGCCGCCCACCTGGAACTGCTCGGACAGCTCGTCGAACAGCCGCCAGAAGGCGGCGATCAGGCCCTGCAGGGTCTTGTTGCCCAGCTGCTCGTAGAGCGCCTCGTGGAACTGGGCGTCCTCCTGCACGAACGGCTGCCCGCGACCCGCCTTGGCGACCATGCGCTCGGCGATCCTGCGCAGCTCGCGCAGGGTGTTGGCGGACATCTTGGCGACGGCGATCGGGAAGAAGGCCGCCTCCAGCACCCGCCGCACGTCGAGCATCTCGAGCATCAGCTCGGTGGTCGGCTCCATGTAGCGGGTCAGCGACTCGACGACCGTCTCCATGTCGAAGGTGCCGAGCGTGCGCCGTGCCCCCTGCCGCGAGACGACGAACCCGAGGGCCTCCAGCGCGGCCAGCGCCTCCCGCAGCGCTGGCCGGCTGACCTGGAGGTCGTGCACCAGGTCCTGCTCGCGCGGCAGGGGGTCGCCGGGCACCAGCTCGAGCAGGCGGAAGTGGCGGATCAGTCGGAACTCGAGATCGGAAGCCACGGCGCTCACCACCACTTGTCTGACAGGTTCGGGCCTCATCGCCCTCACAGCGAGCCCGACTGTAGGAACGACGTGGCGAAAGCCTCAAGAGCGGGCACCAAACAGGCCGCACATGTCAGACAGGTGTGGATCGCCGGCTGGCGGGTCGTGCCGCACTGGCCGAGCGAGCCGTCCGGCACGGACCACGGGGACCCTTTTCGCGCTGTACGCCCGGTGTACGTACGTCAGGCGTACAGCGCGAAACACCTCCCGGAGGTCGGACGGGCAGGTGTGGGCGAGACGTCGCAGGTGTGGGCGAGACGTCGCAGGTGTGGGCGAGACCTCGGACGGGCGGGTGTGGGTGCGTGGTGTCGGCGCGATGATCCGAGAACAGGTCCGCGGGACGGGCGGTTCGCCAAGGGCCCCGGCTCGCCCGCGGCTCAGCCGAGCGCGCCGACCGCCCCGCGCAGCCGTGCCAGCGCCTCACGGACCAGCTCGACCAGCCCGGGTCCGCCGTCGGACGCCGTCCACGTCGCGAACCCGTCCCGGAAGGCCAGCATCCCGATCTCCGCGGCGAGCGACGCCACCGGGTCCGGCACCCCCCGGGCCTGCAGCGCCGCCGCGACGTCCGCCACCAGGCTGACGTGCTTGAGCTGGTCGCGGGCCTGGAGCTCGGCGCTGCTCGCGATCACCGCCCGCACACGCGGGGCCAGCTCGCGGTTGAACGACGTCATGGAGCCCGCGACGTTGTCCAGCCCCGCGGCGACGGCGTCGAGCGGGCTCGCGCCATCGGGTGCGCCGGCGATCCCCTCGACCAGCAGGCGGGACATCACGGCCTGACCGGCGGCCAGCACGTCGCGCTTGTCGGGGAAATACCGGAAGAAGGTGCTGCGGGTCAGGCCGGCGCGCTCGGCGATCTCCGCGACCGTGACCTCGTCGTACCCGCGCTCGGCGAACAGGTCGAGGGCGGCGGCCACCAGCCGTGCACGTCCGTCGGGTTCCCATCGCGCCATGGCCGCAGCATAGTGATGCGACATCAGTCGCATCACGGCGGTACAGTGATGGGACACGAGTCGCATCACTCGGTGCCGACCGTGAGTCCCTGGAGGTCGTCATGCGCGTGTTCGTCACAGGTGCCACCGGCGGGATCGGCTCCGCCGTCGTCGCCGAGCTGCTGTCCACCGGCCACGAGGTGCTGGGGCTGGCCCGGTCCGAGGCGTCGGCCGAGCGCCTCACGGCGGCCGGCGGGTCGGTGCTGAGGGGCGACATCTCCGACCCGGACGTCCTCCGGGCGGGGGCGCAGCAGGCCGACGGCGTGATGCACCTCGCGTTCGGCCACGACTTCACCGACTTCGCCGGGGCCATCGCGCAGGAGGGCGCCGCGACCCGCACGCTGGGCGAGGCGCTCGTCGGCACCGGGAAGCCGTTGGTCATCGCCTCGGGCACGCCGGCCGTCCCCGGTCAGGTCACCACCGAGGAGACAGTGGCGAACGAGGGCACCGCCGGCGGTCGAGGTGTGAACGCGCAGCACGTGATCGGCCTCGCCGAGCAGGGGGTACGCAGCGCCGTCGTGCGGCTGCCGCGCTCCGTGCACCAGGCCGGTGTCGCGTTCGGCTTCGCCGGGATGCTGATCAACGCCGCGCGCCGCACCGGCGTCTCGGGGTTCGTCGGCGACGGCTCGCAGCGCTGGCCGGCCGTGCACCGGCTGGACGCCGCGCACCTGTTCTGCGTGGCCCTCGAGCAGGCCGAGCCCGGCACCGTCCTGCACGCGGTGGGCGACGAGGGCGACACCATGCGGTCCCTGGCCGACGAGATCGGCCGCCAGCTCGGGCTCCCCGTCGAGCAGGTGCCGGCCGAGAGCTTCGGCTTCCTCGGCACGATCTTCGGCGTCGACCAGCCCTCCAGCTCCGCCCTCACCCGCGAGCGCTTCGGCTGGGCGCCGACGCACCCGAGCCTGCTGGCGGACCTGGCGACGGGTGACTACCCGGCCTGACCAGGGCAGACAGATCGGGATCCCGACCGGCTAGAGGTACCCGCCGCCGATGTCCGTCCCGTCGAGGTCGGTCTCCGGGGGCATCGGCGGCGGAGCCGCGACCAGCACCTGCTGGTGCCGGAGCGGACGTCCGGACGGCACGGGCAGCCTGTTGAGCGCCAGCCACGCCGTCCCGGTCAGCGGGCACCCGAGCACCGCGAGGGCCCGCGGGTTGACCACGCCGGCCAGGGCCGCATACGTCTGCTGCGGCAGAGCCAGGGCGAGCGGCACCAGGTGCTGGTCCGCGTAGTGGACCGCCGCCTCGCCGACGATCCCGCGCAGCTCCCAGCAACGGCACGTCACCGTGGCCGCCGACGCGCCCGCCTCCTTGACCAGCCGGATGCGCTCCGCCCTGAGCACCACCTGGCGACGCACCTGCTCGGCGACGACGGCACCGAGGACCGTCCCGCCGGGGAGGAGGACGACGTACAGGGCGATCGCCCACCGCGCGGCGCTGGCACCGAGGGGACCGGACGGGTCCGCGAGCAGCGCGGCACCGAACAGACCGGCGACGAACCCCAGCGTGCCGCCGACGAACAGGTGGCCCGCGTCCCGGGACGTGATCGGAGGCTTCCGCGCGCCGTCCACACCGAGCGTCCGGTACCGGGAGCGCAGCCACGACTCGGCCTTGGTGTGCCCCGGATAGACCGGGAAGCGCAGCCGGAGCCGCGTACCCCATCCGGTCAGGGCCAGCAGCGGGACCAGCCAGATGGTGGTGTACATGCTGTCGAAGAGGATCAGCCCGGTCGCGGCCAGAGCAGCGGCCACCAGGTAGGGCACGACCCGTATCGCGAGGTTCCTGCCCCACAGCAGCGGGACGTCCCAGCGCTCCCGAACCGCGTCGAGGCCCGGTGACGGTGCGTGGAACCTCGTCATCACGTCGACCACGAGTGCGGCTCCGACCACGTCCCCGTAGGCGGTCAGATCGCCACAGATGCGGTCGACGAGCGGTACGCGCATCGTCGGCTCGTTCCGCCAGGACGCCGCCACCGTTCCGATCACCGACGCCAGGGCGTCGTCCATCGCCTGCGCGTCCTCGCGGTTGCGCCGCAGCACCGTGCCGACGCACACGTTGACCATCGCCTCCGGATCGGAGGTTCCGGCGCTGCCGACGTAGGCCGTCCAGGCCCCGTCGGCCATCGCCCGGTCCGGGTTGGTGGAGGCGGCCAGGGCGAGGAGCCGGGCGTGCTGGACCCTCAGCTGACCCTCGAGCTGGACGGCGGCGAGCACCTGGAGAGCGTGCAGGTCGCCGCGCTGCGCCCGGGCGGCGAGCACGACGAGGTCCGACCAGCGCGACGGTGCCGTGATCGGTGCCGTCGGGTCTGCCTGCAGCGCCGAGAGCACCTCGTCCGGCCGACCCGTCTCCAGCAGCGCCGTCGCCCGCCAGATGGTCCGCTGCTCGCCGTCCGGCATCAGCGCGGCGCCGAGCTCCCTGTCGTCGAACAGCACCGCACCGGAGGCCCAGAGGGAGAGCTGCTCGTCCGTGGCCAGCGTGGTGGTCGTCGGGAGGGGAGCCATGCCGGACACATCGGACTCCGGGTCGTCGGCCTTGACCTCCGAAGGTCCTGTGACAGGTCCACTCGACGCGCGTCCGCCGGTCGTCCGGGTCCGCACGCAGGTGGGACGGGGTCGCTTCCCCCTGCGGAGCGACCCCGCCTCACCGCCGACCGGTTCAGTGCCCGGGGCTCACGGCACCGTCAGCCGGACAGGCGCTGCCACCACCTGCGTGTCGGTGCCGTCCGGCAGCACCAACTCGGTGAAGGCGTAGATCGTGTAGCTGCCCGACGGCCAGGTCGTACCCCATGCCGTCGTGCACGTGTAGGGACCGACGCTGGTCTCCAGGTCGAGCGAGCCGCCGCCGGCGAGCACCATCCGGGGCGTCCACGACGGCGTGGGGCCGCCGAGAGAAGCGGTGCCGCTCGTGGTGGCCATGCCGATGTTGCCGGTGTGCATCACCCGCCCGGCGGCGAAGGGCTGCGCGTTCGGGTCCGTCGTGTACGGGTCCGGGATCGGGTTGTCGTTCACCACGAAGTAGGACGGGTACCGGACCTCGACGTCGTTCACCGCGGCACCCGTGTTGGTCACGTGCATCCTCACCACGACGTTCCCGCTGTCCAGCGCGGCCGACGCCTGGCCAGTGACCGCTCCGGTTGTCGGCGTCCACGTGTCCGAGGAGAGCTGGGGATCGGTCGCGCAGAACGACTGGTCGCTGTGCGAGTCGAGCCGGACGGTGCCCGCAGGCAGGTGGGCCCGCGCCGGCGACACCCCCACGTCGCCACCGGCGGTGGACGTCGGTGCAGCATCGAACGCACCGTAGGCGAAGCCCCACGCGGAGCTGGTCTTCCCGTCCTTGACGACGTCGAACCGGGTCCACACCACATAGGTGCCCTCGGGCGGAGGCCCCCCGGCACCCTGGACGCCGGGGCACATGACGTACGTGAATCCGAACCGTGCCTTCACGCCCACGCTCGCACCTCCACCGCTGGTCGGTGGGACCGCCGCGAGCACCCCCTCGGTGGGGGCGGGCATCGATGCCGCGGCGACGCCGACGACCTTCGGCGCGGCGTTGCCGAGCTGGCTGCCGTCCACCAGGAACGTCGCGGCCGGACGGACGGTGACCCGGTCGCCCACCGCACCGGCGAGCACGAGCTGGTAGATCGGAAGCACGGAGTCGCCCACCGTGGCCTGCCACGCCTCGGGGGCGTACGCCGAGAAGTCGCTGCCCGTGGTGTCCAGCGTCATCCCGCATGCCGCGAGACCAGTCGGGAGCGTCGCCGGGGCCGTCGCCGACGGCGAGCTGCTCGGTGTCGAGGTCGGGGTCGGGGCCGGGGTCGCCGTGGTGGACGGCGTGGGCACCGGAGCCGTCGTCGTCACGACCGGTGCCGGTGGCGCCGGATGCTGGTCCAGCCGCCCGCCCAGGCCGATGCCCGCGACCGCCACGGCGGCGGCCGTGCCGATCCCGGCGGCGCTGTACCCGGTCCGCACCAGAGCCCGCCGGCGGCGCGCCAGCGTCACCAGCGGACCCGCGGACAGCTCGGGCGCCCCTCGGCGCGCGTCGTCGTGCATCGACCGCAGGGCGTCACGCAGGTCGGTGGTCATCATCGCCCCCCTACTCGTCCGGCCGCTGGCAGGACGTCGACGGTCTCGCCGGGAGGCGGGGCCAGCGGACCCAGCCGCGTCTCCAGCTTGTGCGTGGCGTTGGACAGGTATCGCTTGACGGTGCCCTCGGCGAGGTTCAGCTCCCGGGCGACCTCGGCGACGGTGCGGTCCGCGAAGAACCGCAGGACGACGCACGCCCGCTCCTGCCGCGACAGGACCGCGAGCGCGGCCCGGACGTCGAGGACTGCGTCGTCGTCCGACTCCCGCGTCTCGGGCTCCAGCAGAAGGTGCTCGAGCCCGGCGTACCGGCGTCGGCGCCGGTAGCCGTCGATGTACAGGCTCGCGATGGTGCGACGGGTGTACGCCTCGGCCGACGTCGCGTCGAACCCCGTGCGGAACCGCCCGAACACCTTGACGAACGCGTCCTGCACCAGGTCCTGGGCGGCCGCGAGGTCACCCGTGAACAGATAGGCGTAGGCGACGAGGTCACGGCCTCGGTCCCGCGCCAGACATGTCAACAGCTCGTCGCTGCCGGACATCGAACCCCCCTGCTCCAACTTCCTGCCGCGTCTACGAACGGCGCGGCGGTTTCGTTGTAGCGGACGGCGGAGCCCGGGACGGAGAGGCGCGGGCGGAGATCAGTCGGTGGTGGTGGTGCGAGCGCCCCGGCGGTTCGGCGGCTCGATGGGGCCGGCGTCGACGAACGTCCGCGCGAGCACGGCATCGTCGTCGTCCACGAGCCACACGTGCAGCCGCGCGGACGCCACCGGCCGCGGCGCGGGGACCCGGATCGTCGTCGGGCCGCTGAGCACGAACGGCTCGGCGTCCACCGGCGCGGACTCCACCGCGGGCGCCACGGGGCTCGCGCCGAACGCCGCACCCGCCGACACCCACGCCAACCGCACCCGCCCCCGCACCGGGGCCGGCCCGTGGTGGGACACCCGCACGACGAGGTCCCACGGCTGCGTCGGCACCGGGACGTCCGCCCCGGCGGCCGCCGGGACCACGTCCAGCACCAGCACCGTTGTCGCGTTCACGTCGGCCGGGTCCAGCCCACCACGGTCCTTCTCGCGGCGGTCGGCGTCCACCAGACCGGCCATCTCGTGCTCGACGTCCGCCAGCTCGGTGTACACGTACCCCGCGAACCGGTCGTGCCGGCGCAGCTCCTGCGTCTGCCAGCGCAGGTGCCAGGCACGTTCCAGGTTGGTGAACCCGGAGCCGTACTCGCTGTTCAGCACGGGTATCCCCGTGCGCGGGTGGTCCGGGGAGCCGTGCAGCGACTTGTCCACGGTGAAGTCCGGGCCGAGCATCACCGGGAAGTCCTCGCGGCTGCCGTCCGCGAGCGCCGCCACGTTGGCCGCCCACGCCGTCGGGTCCGCGTCGTAGTAGTGCCAGTCGACCAGGTCGGTGCGCACGTGCGACCAGCCGGAGTTCTCCACGATCGGCCGGCTGGCGTCCAGCAGGTGCATCACGTCGTACGCGTGGGCGGCCGCTTCGGCGCGCTCGGGGCTGCCGGGGATGTCCCAGTCCAGCCCCCACTCCTCGTTGTACAGGCCCCAGACGACGATCGACGGGTGGCTGCCGTCGCGCTCCACCAGGTCCGGCAGCTGCGCCTCGAACGCACCGGCCGCCTCGATCGAGTACCGGCTCGGGGCCGGCGGCTCGGACCAGACGAGCATCCCCAGCCGGTCGGCGTGGTGCAGCCAGCGCGGCTCCTCGAGCTTGATGTGCTTGCGCACCAGGTTGTAGCCGTGCCGGCGCGCGAGCTCGAGGTCGAGGACCAGCGCGTCGTCGTCGGGCGCCGTCAGGCCCGTGCGGGGCCAGTAGCCCTGGTCGAGCACGCCGCGCACGTACAGGCGCTCACCGTTCAGCGTGAGGTGGTCGCCCGTGACGGCGATGCGGCGCAGGCCGGTGGTGGCGACGACGCGGTCGGCGGCCGCGCCCGCGCCGGTGCCCGTGGTGAGCTCGACCCGGTACAGGTGCGGGTCGTTGGGCGACCACAGGTGCGGGTCGGTCAGCTCGAGGCGGCCGGCGAAGCGGCCGGTGGCGTCGGGCTCGAGCACCAGGACGGCGGCGGCAGACGAACGGTCCGCGCCCGACGAGCCGTCGGAGCCGGCCGTCCCCGCCGCCTCGTCGAGCACCCGCACCCGCACGGGCGCGGTCGGCTCGTCGCCCACCACCGTGCCCGACACGTCGATGCCGGTCAGCGAGTCGCCGCGCAGCGCCAGCTCGGCGACGTACGACCGTCCGCGCGCCTCCAGCCACACGCTCTGCCAGATGCCGGAGGTCGGCGTGAACGAGACGCCGTCGTAGTCGTCGCGCGGGACCGACCGCTGCTTGCCGTGCGGGATCGACCGCTTGTCCGCGGGTGCCTCGACCTCCACCGTCAGCACCACCGAGGTCCCGGGTGCCGCGACCGTCGTCAGGTCCAGCTCGAACGACGTGTACCCGCCGACGTGCACGCCCACCTCGACGTCGTCCACCAGCACCCGCGCCCGGTGGTGCACCGCACCGAAGCACAGCAGCACCCGCGACCCGTCCCACTCGGCCGGCACGGTGACCGACCGCCGGTAGGTTCCGCGCTCCAGCCAGGTGCGCTGCACGCCGGACGCCTCGGTCTCCCAGGCGAACGGCACGGTGATCGTCGTCGTCCCGTACTCGGACTCGAAGTGCCAGGACCCGTTGAGGGTCAGCCACGCCGCGGAGCGGTCGCGGTCCGGCCGGGGGTACTCGGGCTTGGGGACGACGACGCCCGCGGCCGCAGCCGTGGAGGCGCTCGGGTCGGTGGAGGACGTCGCCGCGGCCGGCACGCTGGGCGCGCTCGGCTCGGTCGTCTCGGCGGGGACCGCGACCACGTCGGTCGCGCTCGGCGTCGCAGGGCTCATGGGGGCTGGACCTCTCACGGTCGGCAGTGGGGCGAGGGGAAGGAGGCGGGAGGTCCGGTCAGCCCTTGACGCTTCCGGCGATGATCCCGTTGATGAAGTGGCGCTGGAGCACGACGAAAACGAGCAGCAGGGGGACGAGGGCCACCGAGCTGGCGGCCAGCAACTCGCCGGTCACCGTCGCGTAGTCCGCGCCGATCCGGTTGCCGCTGATGTTCTGGGCGAGGGTGGACAGCACCACCTGGAGGGTCGCCATCCGCTGCGAGCTGGCGATCACCACGGGCCAGACGAAGTCGTTGTAGATGTTCATCACGGTCAGCACCGCCAGCCCGGCCAGGCTGGGCCGGATCACCGGCACGAGGATCCGGGCGAAGATGCCGAACTCCCCGCAGCCGTCGACGCGGGCGGCGTCCATCAGCTCGTCGGGCACCGCGGCGATCACCTGGCGCATCCAGAAGATGGCGAACGCGTCGACCGCCCCCGGGAGGATCAGCGCCTGGTACGTGTTGACCCAGCCGAGCTCCTTCATCTCCAGCAGCAACGGGATGATCAGCACGATCGTCGGCAGCATCAGCGTCACCAGCACCGTGCCGAACAGCGCGTTGCGCAGGGGGAACCGGTACTTGGCGAACCCGTAGGCGGCGAGCGGTGCGAAGAACAGGGTCATCGACCCCTTCACCGCCAGCACGACCAGCGTGTTGGCGAACCCGCGCCCGATCGGCACGTCGGTGAACATGGCCGTGAAGTTCTGCGTCGTCAGCCGCGACGGGTCCAGGCTCAGCGGGCTGCTGACGATCTGGCCGGCCGGCTTGAACGCCGAGACGACGGCCCAGACCACCGGAGCGAGGAAGGCGAGGGTCAGCAGGCCGAGGAAGGCGTGCGACCCGACGGACCCGAGGGCGCGGTGCCGGGGTCGGCGGCTCGCAGGCCGGGGAGCAGCGGCCGCGGGCCGGGCGGGTGCGGTCAGCGTGGTCATGTCAGTCCTCCGACCGGAGCAGGCGCACGAAGATCAGGGACAGGGCCATCACGACGATGACCAGCAGGAACGAGTTCGCCGCCCCGGTCCCCAGGTCGGACCGCGTGATCGCGTTGTACAGGTGCAGCCCGGCAGTCGTCGTCGAGCTGTACGGGCCGCCCTTGGTGACGACGTAGGGCTCCGCGAACATCTGGAACACGGCCAGCGTCTGCATCACCAGGGCGAACATCAGCGTCCGGCGCATCAGCGGCACGGTGATCGACCACAGCTGCCGGGCGCGGTGCGCGCCGTCCAGCGCCGCCGCCTCGTACACCGACCCGTCGATCGACTGCAGCCCGGACAGCAGGATGATCACGATGAACCCGGTGGTCTTCCACAGGAACAGCAGCGCCAGCGTCGGCTTGGCCCACGCGCTGGTCACCAGCCACCCGACGGCCGGCAGGCCCAGCAGCTTGAGCACGCCGTTGACGGCGCCGTAGTCCTTGTCGAACACCACCACCCAGATCTGCGCGATGGCGACCAGCGGCGTGACGAACGGGACCAGGAAGGCCACCCGGTAGAAGCCGCGCATCCGGGTCCGGGCGTTGTCCAGCAGCACGGCGGCCAGCAGGCCGACCACCAGCTGCACCGGCACGATCAGCAGCCACAGCACCGCCGAGTTGCCCAGCGACTGCCAGAACGACGAGCTGGTCAGCAGGTACGTGTAGTTGCCCCAGCCCACCCACTGCGGGGCGCGGGCGCCGTGCCAGTTGGTGAAGCTCAGCCGCAGCGTGAACAGCATCGGGTAGACGCTGAACGCCACGAACAGGGCGAGGAACGGCAGGACGAAGACGTAGGGCGCCAGCCGGCGCCGCAGCCGGGACCGGTGCGATCGGCGCCCGGGCTCGGGACGGCTCGTCCGCGGGACGTCGGTGACCACGGAGCCGAGTGTCATCGGAGGGGTCCTCTCGGACGAGCAGGGTGTCGGTCGGGTCCGGGCCCGGCGGTCAGCAGGAGGGCTGCCGACCGCCGGGCGTGCGGCCTACTGCCGGTCGACCAGGTTCTTCTGGATGTCCGCCGTGGACTGGTCGATCACCTGCTGCGGCGTCATCGACCCGTCGAGCATCTTCTGCACGTCGTTGCCCAGGTAGTCGACGGCGCCGGCCCACCACTTGGGGATCGGCGTGCCGCCGGGGATCTGGTTGCCCGCCTCGATCGCCGTCTTCCACAGGTCCTGGTTGCCCAGTGCCGGGGAGGGCTTGAACAGCGGCTTCGTCGGGTCGGCGGCCGGCTTGTAGGCCGGGATCGACGTGTCGAGGCCGTTGGGGTAGACGCTGTTGGACCCGTAGACGGCGGTGTAGCCGGCGGGGTCGAACATGAGGAACTGGTAGAAGAGCCACGCGAGCTGGGAGTTCTTCCCGGCCTTCGGCAGGACGAACGACGAGCCGCCCATCGCACCGGACCGCGCGCCGCCGGCGCTCCACGCCGGGAGCGGCATGGCCCGCCATTCACCCTTGGTGGTCTTCAGCTGCTGCTCCGGGGCGAAGTCGAACCAGATGGACCAGGGGTAGAACACCTCCTTGGCCGAGTCGAGGGCGCCGACGTCGCTCTGGCTGAGGTACTCCGCCCGCGTGCCGAGCCCCTGCTTCTGCACCGAGTCCAGCCACCCGAGGATCTGCTTGTACGCCGGGGAGTCCAGGCGCAGCTTCCCGTCGGCGTCGGCGAGGCTGGTGCCCTGCTGGCTGGCGTACATCTCCAGCTGCAGCTGTCCCAGGAAGCCGGTCTGCTCGAGGTGGATGGGGCCGGAGTCGGGGACTGCGGCCTTGTACTGCTTGGCGGCGGCGACCAGGTCGTCGTACGTCTGGATCTTGGTGGCGTCGACGCCGGCCTTCTGCAGGGCCGTCTCGTTGTAGAACAGCAGGCCCGGGTCCAGGTCGAACGGGACGCCGTAGATGCCGCCCTTGACGGTGCTGACGTCCACCTTCTGCTTCGCGATGTCCTTGACGTACGGCTTGAGGACGCCGCTCAGGTCCCAGAGGTAGTCCGAGTAGCCCGCCACCAGCGCGTCGTCCAGGAACACGCCGTCCGGCACGTCGCTGCCGGTGATCAGGGTGTTCTGGAGCTTGGCGTTGATGTCGACGGCCTGGTGGTTGACCTTGATGTTCGGGTACTTCTTGTTGAAGGCCGCGATCGCCGCGTCGAACACGTTGTAGAGGTCGCCGGAGCGGTCCCAGACGGTGATCGAGCCGGACGGGTTCGCGTCGCTCGGCGCCTGGAGCTGGTCCGGGTTGGCCGACGAGGTCGCGGTACCGGTGGCGCCGGAGCCGCCGGCGGTGACAGCGGGCCCGCACGCCGCGAGGGCGACGGCGGCCGCTGCGGCGGTCAGGACGGCGGGAAAGGTGCGGCGGAGGCCGCGAGCCCGGCCCGCGAGGTCGCGCGGCTGACGAGGTCGCCGCGGCAGTGCCTGGTGCATGAACACTCCCTTGTGGACATGGGGACGGCCGATCGTCGCGCCGTTTGCCAACGTGCGCAAACCTAGCTCGCCTTTGCACACGTTGGCAAGTAGGCTGAGCGTGCGATTCCGGCGCTGCTGTGCGGCGGTTCCCGCCAGGGTGTACGGGACGCGTCCGACCAGGTGCGTGAGCACGAGCAGGGGAGTTCGATGGCCGCCACCCTCCGTGACGTCGCCCGCACGGCGAACGTCTCGATGCGCACGGTGTCCAACGTGGTCAGCGGGTACGAGCACGTCAGCGAGGCGATGCGCCAGCGCGTGCTCGCCGCGATGGAGGAGCTCGACTACCGCGCCAACCCCGTGGCGCGCACGCTGCGCACGGGCCGCACGGGCGTGCTGGCCCTCGTCGTGCCCGAGATCGACGTGCCGTACTTCTCCCAGCTCGCGCGCGAGGTGATCAACGCGGCAGCCGCCGTCGGCTACCGCGTGATGATCGACCAGACCGGTGACGACCACGAGCGTGAGCGCCGGCTGCTCACCGGCGCCGACCGGACCATGCTGTTCGACGGCATCCTGTTCAGCCCTCTCGTCACCGCCACCGAGCTGCTGGAGATGCGCGCCGGGCGGTCCATCCCGCTGGTGCTGCTCGGCGAGCACGACTTCGACGGCCGGTACGACCACGTAGCCATCGACAACGAGCGTGCGGCCTACGACGCCACGGCGCACCTGGTGGCGCTGGGCCGGCGCCGGATCGCCGCGATCGGCGCCCAGCCGCAGGAGGACTACGCCACCCCCCGCAAGCGCACCGCCGGCTACCAGGACGCGCTGCGCGACGCCGGCCTCGAGCCGGACCCCGACCTGCTTCGCCCCGCGCCCCGGTACAGCCGGGCCGACGGCTACACCGCCGCCCAGGCGCTGCTGGCCGGTCCTGACCGGCCGGACGCGATCTTCTGCTACTCGGACCTGATGGCGATGGGCGCGATGCGGGCGGTGTTCGACGCAGGCCTGTCGGTGCCGGACGACGTGGCGATCATCGGCATCGACGACATCGAGGAGGGCCGGTACTCCCGGCCCACGCTGAGCACCGTGTCGCTGGACATCCCGTTCATCGCGCGCGCCGCCGTCGAGCGGCTCGCGGTCCGGATCGACGAGCCCGACTCGCCGGCGCAGGAGGCGCTCGCGCCGCACGTGCTGCTGCCCCGGGAGAGCACGGGGGAAGGCACGGCCGGGACCGCGCCGGCCTTCCGCCCCTGACGGGCCGGCCTCCGGGCCTATTCGATCACTGGGAATCTAGTGACGTGACATCATGTTGCGATGAGCATGGACTTCTTCGACGTGCTGGTCCGCTACGAGACCACCCTCTGGAACCACCTCGACGACCGGCTCGCCGCCGCCGGCACCGTCCGGCTCGGGACCCTGTCCGCGCTCCGGGTGCTCCGTCGGCACCCGGGTACCGCGCGGGTCCAGGAGCTCCGGACCGAGCTCGCCATCACCGTGGGCGCAGCGAGCAAGCTCGTCGACCGCCTGGAGCGCGACGGCCTCGCCACACGCTCGGCCCACCCCGACGACCGCCGCTCCTCGCTGATCACGCTCACGGCCGCGGGTGAGGCGGCGCTCGAGGAGGGGACGGCGATCGTCGAGCGGACTCTGCACGACCACCTGGGCGACGAGCCGGCTGCAGCCGCGGTCACGACGATCCTCGAGCACCTGCTCACCACGCTCAAGCCGGTCCCGGCGGCGACCCGATGAGCGGCACGATGCGCGCCGTCGTCGTCGACCACCCCGGCGGTCCCGAGGTGCTCCAGGTCCGCGACGTCCCCCTCCCGCACGCGGAACCCGGTCAGGTGCTGATCCGGGTGCACGCCTTCGGCCTCAACCGCTCCGAGCTGCACTTCCGCAGCGGGCAGGCGTGGTCGGGCACCTTCCCACGCATCCCGGGCATCGAGGCGGCCGGCGTGGTGGAGGACGCCCCGGGCGGTGAGCTGGCCGCCGGTACGCAGGTGATGGCGATGATGGGCGGGATGGGTCGCACCATCGACGGCGGCTACGCCGAGCACGTCGTCGTCCCGGTCTCCCAGGTGGTGCCGTTCAGCAGCGAGCTGCCGTGGGAGGTGCTCGGCGCCGTCCCGGAGATGCTCCAGACGGCGTACGGGTCGCTGGCCGTCGGCGTCCGACCGTCGGCCGGGGACACCCTGCTGGTCCGCGGCGGCACGTCGTCCGTCGGCCTCGCGCTGGCCGTGCTCGGCCGCCTGCAGGGCCTCACGGTCCTGTCCACCACGCGCTCGCCCGGGCGGCGCGCTCTGCTCGAGCAGGCCGGCGCCCACCACGCGCTGGTGGACGACGGCCACGTCGCCGACCAGGTGCGCGAGCTGGTCCCGCGCGGGGTCGACGGGGCCGTGGAGCTGGTCGGTTCTGACGTCCTGCGCGACACGCTGCGCGCCGTCCGACCCGGCGGAACGGTGTGCTTCACCGGCATGCTGTCGGACCGGTGGACGATCCCGGAGTTCTACCCGATGGACTGGCTGCCGAACGGCGTCCGCCTCACCGCCTACTCCGGCGATGCGGCAGACCTGCCGCCGACCGTGCTGCAGGACTTCCTCGACGCGGTCGCGGCGGGCCGAGCCCGAGTCCCCGTGGGGAAGGTCTACGCGCTCGACGACATCGCCCGGGCGCACGCCGACATGGAGGCCGGCGTCGTAGGAGGCAAGGGCGTGGTGCTGCTGTCCGCCGGATGACCCGGCATCACGTGCGCGGGCCGTGGACGGTCCACGAGAAGTCGAAGGATGCGCTCGCGCCGGGAGCGAGCTCGTGGAGCGGTGACAGGATCTCCAGCTCCACCAGCCGCGCCGACGGGTGAAGCCCCTCCAGCCCGCCGATCGGCTCGGCCGTCGGGTACTGCATCCACAGCTCCACCCGGCAGCCGCCGTCGGGGTACACGGCGCCCCCGTCCACGGGGAACGTCAGGTCGATCCCCGCGCCGTCGGGGCGGCGGTAGCGGACGGACCCCGTGGCGTCGGTGAACCCGACCTTGGCCACCACGTCGCTCACCTGCACGGCACGGAAGCCGTCCACCAGCGGGCCGACCTCGATAGCACCGTCGGCCTCGACCATGGAGATCGGCTCGGCGGTGCCGGACGAGCCGACCTCGACCGACCCCCCGGGCTGGTGCGCGAACGCCTCCGTGTCCACCTGGCACACCTCCCAGACGGACCACCGCACGGGTCGGTCGGACACGTTGGTGAACGTGTTGCGCTGCCGGACGGTGGTGCCCGAGCGGGGGACCACCAGCCGGCGCTCCACCCGCAGGCCGGTGCGCGCGTCGTCCGGGCTGGTCAGCAGCACCACCCGCCCGTCGAGCTCCTCCGACCACTCGTCGCCGATCGTCCAACGGCCGGAGTCCAGCACGCCGTCCGGCGGGCCCGGCCACTCGTCCGGCGATCCCCAGCCCTGCGGCGCGGGCCACGTCTTCGAGCCGCCCACGTTCGCCCAGGACCCCATCGCCTCGGTCAGGGGCGCCCAGGTGGACCGCGGTCGCACCGTCCCCAGGTCGGCGTCCAGGTACTCCGGGTTGCGCCACAGCAGCTCGGCTCCGCCGCACCGCAGGGAGATCAGCCGACCGCCGACACCAGGCAGGAAGGCGAGCTCGAGCTCGTCGTTCGCCGCGCGGACCACCTCGAGCCGGTCGTCGTCACCTGCGGTCCGCGTCAGCGTCGGCAGGCCGCTCACAGGGACGGCACCAGGACGACCTTGCCCGCGGCACCGGCGGCCGCGAGCGCGTAGGCCTCGTCCGCCTGGTCCAGCGTGAACCGGTCGCTGACGATCTCGTGCGGGTGCCGGCCGGCCTCGGCGAACAGCCGTGCGACGGCCTCCATGCCCTGCAACGAGGTGACCCAGGAGGCGTAGATCGTCAGCTGCTTGTGCAGCATCAGGTCGGACACCTCCGCCTCGAGCCGACCACCCTCGCCGATGAGCGACACCCGGCCCCACTCGGCGGCACCGACCAGCGCCGCGAGCCGTCCGGGCGTCGAACCGCTGCAGTCCACGGCGACATCACAGCCCCGACCGCCGGTCAGCGCCAGCACCTGCTCGCCCGAGTCGGACGCCGCAGGCACCACGTCGTCGACGAACCCGCCGGCGAGCGCGAAATCGGAACGCTCCGGCCGCGCCTCGACGCCGATCACCCGCCGGGCGCCGAGCAGCCGGCCGATCATCGACGCGGCGAGCCCCACCGGTCCGAGGCCGACCACCAGCAGGTCCTCGCCACCCCGGACGCCGGTGCGTTGCAGCCCCTCGTACGCCGTCCCGAAGCCGCACGCGATCAGGGCGCCGTCCACGTGGTCCAGGTCGGGGAAGAGGGGCACGCACGTGCTCTCCTCGACCAGGACGTAGTCCGCGTGACCGCCGTCCCGCTGCCAGCCGTACGCCTCGCGGTAGCGCGGGTCGGAGCAGCTGATGACGTGCCCCGAGCGGCAGTTGGGGCACCGCCCGCAGCCGACGATGTGGTAGACGATCACGTCGTCACCCACCCCGAACCGACGGCACCCGGCTCCCGCCGCGACGACGCGTCCGCTCGGTTCGTGGCCCGCGATCACACCCTTGTACGCCGGCTTGCCGTCGAGGCCCTTGTGCGTCTTGTACTCGCGGTAGATGTAGCCGATGTCGCTGCCGCAGATGCCGGACGCACCCATGCGGATCACCAGCTGCCCCGGTCCCGGCTCCGGCACCGGGTACTCCCGGACCTCCGCGGTCGAGTTGCCGGGAAGGAAGACGCCTCGCATCGACGTCGGCATGGGCGATCACTGACCTCTCGTCGGACTTCTAGTCGGTGGTGGTGCCGGCGAGCGCGCGCCGGCCGGACAGGGTGACGTTGATCAGGACGGCGAGCACGATGATGGCGCCGGTCACGACCGTCTGGAGGAACGAGTTCACGCCGAGCAGCACCAGGCCGTTGCCGATCAGCGTGATGAAGATGACGCCCAGGAAGCTGCCGAACAGGCTGCCGCGTCCGCCGGCCATCGCCGTCCCGCCGATCACCACGGCGGCGATCACCTTGAACTCCAGGCCGCCCGCGGCGCCGCCGTTGCCCGAGCCGAGCCGTGCGGCGAGCAGCACTCCGCTGATGGCGGACAGGGCGCCGGTGGTGACGAAGATGAGGATGCGGGTGCGGTCGACGGGGATGCCGGCCAGGCGGGCGGCCGGCGCGTTGCCGCCGATGGCGTACACCGAGCGTCCGTAGGCCGTCTTGCGCGCGACGAAGCCGAACACGACGAAGGCGATCACCATCACCCAGGCCGGCGTCGGGATGCCGAGGACCCGGTCGGACAGCACGTTCATGATCCGGTCGCGCGGAGAGAACGGCACCGGCAGCGCGTTGGTCGTGTACAGCGCCAGCCCACCCAGGATGTTCCAGAGCCCCAGCGTGCCGATGAACGACGGCACCTTGAACCGCGCCCGCAGCACCCCGACGACCCCGCCCCATGCCGCCCCGATCGCGACCGTGACCAGGATCGCCAGCACCGTCGGCAGGTGCCACGCGGTCATCGCCTTGGCGACGATCACCGACGCGAACGCGACCGCCGGGCCGATGGACACGTCGATCTCGCCGGCGATGATCACCAGGGTCATCCCGGTGGCGGCGACCCCGATCAGCGCCGCGTCGCGCAGCAGGCCCAGCTGGTTGGCCGGGCTGGCGAACCCGCGGGCGGTGCCGGACAGGACGGCGTAGAGCACGACGATGGCGACGAGCAGCCCGACGATGTTCAGCGCGGTGGTCGACCGCGGCACGGCGAGCTCGCGCCACCCCCGACGGCTCGGGCCGGTGGCGGTGCCGTCGGTCTCCACGGTGGCTGTCTTGGTGGTCATGACGGCACCTCTCAGACGGTCGCGGCCATGGAGGCCGCCAGCAGACGGGACAGCTCGATGTCGGGCGCGACCAGCTCGTCGGCGATCCGGCCCTGCCGGAGGACCAGCACGCGGTCGCAGGCGAGCGGCAGCTCCTCGAGCTCGCTCGAGACGAACACCACGGCGGCGCCCTCGTCGGCGACCGACCGCATGATCCGGTAGATCTGCGCCTTCGCCTCGACGTCGACGCCGCGCGTGGGCTCGTCCAGCAGCAGCACCGTGCTGCCGGCGTGCAGCCAGCGGCCGATCACCGCCTTCTGCTGGTTGCCACCGCTGAGGTTGGCGATCGGCGCGGAGAGGTCGGCGACCTTGATCCGCAGGCGGTCGCGCACGTGGCCCGCCGCGTCCTGCACGCGGCGGCGGGACAGCACCCCACGCGGCGCCACGGAGGCGTACCGGGACATGACGATGTTCTCGTCGACGCCCATCTCCAGCACGACGCCGTCCCGCTTGCGGTTCTCGGGCGTCATGCCGACGCCGAGGCGGCGCATCAGGGCCGGACGCGGCCGGCACGCCCTGCCGTCCACCTCGACGCGGCCGCCCGTGATGCGGTCGTAGCCGGCGACCGCCCGCAGCAGCTCCGTCCGCCCGGAGCCGAGCAGCCCGGCGATGCCGAGCACCTCTCCCGCACGGGCCTCGAACGTCACGCCCGAGAGCTTCGGCGGGACCACCAGCTCGTGCACCGCGAGCCGCACGGCACCGTCCCGCCGCGCCACCCGTGCGGCCCCGGCAGCCACGCGCTCCTGGTCACCGACCATGGCCGACACCACGTCCTGGGTCGACGCGTGGCCGGTGTCGAACGTCGCCACCACCCTGCCGTCGCGCATCACGGTGATCGCGTCCGCCACCGTGCGGATCTCGTCCATCCGGTGGCTGACGAAGATGACGCCGACGCCGCGCGCCGCGATCGCCCGGACGGTCCGCAGCACCAGCGCCACCTCGGCGCTGGCCAACGCACTGGTCGGCTCGTCCAGCACCAGGAGCTGGGGCTGCTCCTGCAACGCCCGCGCGATCTCGACGATCTGCTGCTCGGCCAGGGTGAGGGAGGCCACCTCGCGCCGCGGGTCGATGTCCACGCCGAGCGAGGTGAGCGCGGTACGCGACGCCGCGCGCATCGCGGCGTAGTCCAGCCCCGAGCGGCCACGCGGCCAGTGCCCGAGGAACAGGTTCTCGGCGACCGACAGCCCCGGCACCAGGCTGAGCTCCTGGTACACCGTGGCGACGCCCCGCGCCGAGGCCTCCTTGACGCCGCCGTCGCCCAGCGGCTCGCCCTGCAGCAGCACGGCTCCCTCGTCGGGACGCTCGACACCGGCGAGCACCCGGATCAGCGTGGACTTGCCGGCGCCGTTGGCACCGAGCAGCGCCCGCACCTCGCCGGCGTGTACCGCGAAGTCGACGTGGTCCAGCGCCTGCACACCGGGGTACTGCTTCGAGACGCCGCGCGTCTCCGCGATCACCGCAGCCATCTGCCGTCCTCCTGACTGAGCCGGTGCACCGTCTCCGGCCGGGCCGGCCGGGGCCCGTGCAGACCCCGGCCGGCGGTGGGTCGAACGATCACGGCAACCCGTCGGGGTGGCTGTCCAGCCACGCCTGCGCATCCGCCGGCGTGTAGAGCTTGATCGGCGCCTGGATCACCTTGTCGTCCAGCTTCTTGCCGGCGATCGCGTCCTGCGCCGCGGCGAAGGCGAGCTTGCCGACCTCGATGCCGGAGATGTCGACCACGCCCTTGAGCACGGTCCCGGCCTTCAGCGCCGTGGCGATGTCGGTGGTCATGTCCGACCCGAAGGCGGCGATCTGGCCGTCCTTGCCGCGGTTGGAGATGCTCTTGAAGGCACCGACCGTCGCACCGCCGGACTGGCCGTACATGCCGGTGACGTCCGGGTGCGAGGTGAGGATCTGCTCGCCGACGGAGATCGCCGTGTCGGACTCCGTGCCCTGCTGGTCGGCGGCGATCGTGGCGCCCGGCACCGCCTTGGTCAAGGCGTCCTTGAAGCCCTGCATGCGCTGCTGGCAGACCTCGTACTGCTCGCAGTTGATCACGCCGATCTTCGGGTCGGCCACCTTCTGGTCGGTGAAGTACTTGCCGGCGAAGTCGCCCATCATCTGCCCGAACTTCACCGGGTCACCGAGGATGTACGCCGAGACGTACTGCTTCACGGCGTCGTCGTTGACGCAGGTGTTGTAGCAGATCACCGGGATGCCGGCGTCGTGCGCCTGCTTGACCGCGGCGACGGAGCCGTCGGTGGAGACGGCCGACATGATGATCGCGTTCACGCCCGAGGCGATCAGCGAGCTCATGAAGGAGTTCTCCTTCGAGACGTCACCGGCCGAGGTGCTCTCGACGATGTCGACCTTGACGCCCGAGGCGTCGGCGGCCTTCTTCACGCCGGCGCGGACGCCGCCGTAGTAGCCCTGGGAGTCCAGGTACATGGCGCCGATCCGGATGTGCTTCGCGCCACCGGACGCGCCGGCCGAGCCCGAGGACCCGGAGCCCGAGGCGCCGCTGGAGCATGCCGCGAGCAGCGTCACGGTCGCCGCCAGGGCGACGGTCAGTGTCACCCGTCGTCGCATGATGTGGAACATCGTGCTTCCTCTCCGTTGGGGAAACCATCAGTCGTGGGATGCGGCGTCCTGCGGACCTGGTCGGGGCTCCGCGGTGGTCACGCCGTGGTGGTGCGGTCGCTACGGGTGCTGCGGGGCGGGTCACTCTCTGTCGTGTCGGACCTCCCGGAGCAGAGAGGTCTGCAGGACGTGCAGGTGCGGGTTGCAGGGGTCGATCGCCCGCACCTCGTCGCACAGCCGCCGGGCGGACGCGTGGTCACCCCGGACGGCTGCGGCCTGGGCCCGCAGGATGCGGGCGGTCACCCGACGCCGCAGCGTCAGGTCGTCGTCGAACAGCAGCAGGGTCGGCAGCGACGTCGCGAAGTAGTCGATCGTCGCCTCGGCGCTCTTGGCCACCGTCGCCTCCGCGTCCAGCCCCTCGAGGAGCGCACCGGCCCGGACGTGCTCGCCGAGGCGCTGCCATGCGAGGACGGAGAACACGGTCTTCTCGCTGACCGCGGTGGGGGCCATGTCGAGGAAGTCCCCGTCGGCGGTCGCGGCCCGGAGCCAGGACGCCCTGGCAGCGTCGCCGTCGCCGGCTAGCGCCGACGCGTCGCCGAGCGCGAGGTCCAGGTCGGCGCGGTTCGCCAGCAGGTGGCGCCCCTCGCCCAGGTTCGCCGGTGGGTCCAGCGCCGCTCGAGCCGCCGCCTCGGCGGCTGACGCGTCACCGGCCGCGAGCGCCCGCTGGCACAGGTCGAGCTGTGCGAGGTCCCAGGCACCGAGCACCACGCCCTCGCCGCCCTCCCACGGCTGGAACGTCCGGGACCCGAGGACGGCGACGGCGGCCGCGGGGTCGTCCGTCAACGTGAGCAGCACCGCGAGCTGCGCCGACAGGTCGTCGCGCTCGGACACCAGGTCCGGACGCGCCGCCAGACGCTCCAGCCGCGCGGCCGGGTCCTCCCCGGAGCGGCGTGCGAGCTGGTCGCGTTCCGACAGGAGGCGCGCGTCGTCGGGCGCCAGCGCGAGCGCCCGCGCGTACCGGGCTGCCGCCTCGGCCGCGTCGTGGGCGTCGTTCCAGGCCGCGATGCCCAGGTTCCGCGCCACCACGGGGTCCTCGGGGTCGGCTCGTCGCCAGGACTCGACGGCGTCGGCGTGCCGCCCCTGGGCGTACAGCCAGTGGCCGAGCAGGCCGCGGGCCACCCCGTCGGCCGGGCGCTGCCCGATCGCCCACTCGAGCACCAGCGCGTCGGCCAGCCGCCCGGGGAAGCACCACGCCACGTCGGCGGCGGGCGCCTGGTCGAGCGCCGCTGCGGCCCCGGCCACGTCACCGGACGCCGCAAGGACGTGTGCCCGGTGGTAGCCCACCAACGGTCCCAACCGCGGCTCCCCGAGCACCGGCCGGGTCGCCTCGGCCTCCGCCGCCGCGTCGAGCAGCCGGAACGCGTCGGTCCACGAGCCGCACGCGGCGTACTCGAGGGCCACGTCGAGCAGCAGCTGCGCGCCGGCGTCCAGCCGCTCACCCAGCAGGTCGCGGAGCCACCAGTCGAGCGGGTCGACCGCGCGGGCGGCCGTCGCCGCTGCCCGGGCCTCCTCGTGCCGGCCGAGCGCACGCAGCGCGAGGACGCGCAGCGCCACCGCACGCAGGTGCCCCGACTCGACACCCAGCACC
The DNA here is from genome assembly GCF_027923705.1 of Cellulomonas sp. NTE-D12. NCBI lineage: Bacteria > Bacillati > Actinomycetota > Actinomycetes > Micrococcales > Cellulomonadaceae > Cellulomonas > Cellulomonas electrica. The sequence continues at coordinate 3,620,297 of NZ_AP026442.1, forward strand.
CGGCCGGTCAGGTCGAGCGCCTGCTCGGCACGTCCGGCTGCGAGGTCGATCGTCGCCATGACCGTCCAGGCCCCGACCCGCCACGGTGCGTTCCACGAGGCCTTGGCCAGGACGTCGTACGCCTCTGCGGTCCGGCCCTGGTCGCGCAGCACCAGCCCCAGCCGGTAGAACGGCTCGCCGTCGCGCGGGTTGGGGTTGCGCGCCGTCAGACGTGCGACGGCCCGGTTCGCCAGCGCCTCCGCCTCGTCGAGCAGGCCGGCATCGTGGCGTCGACGTGCGAGCGCCGTGCAGACCCGGCTGTCGTCGGGGTCCCGGCGCAGCGCCTCCTGCCAGTACACCTCCGGCGAGCGGGTGGCGTGCCGGTACTGCTCCAGGTGCAGTCCGGTCAGGTACAGCTCCTCCACGGTGGCCAGCTGCTCGGGCGGCACGGGCTCGGTGGCGGGCGCCGGTGCCGGCTCGGCCGGCGGCCGCTCGTCCGACCAGGCGATCAGCTCGTCGTCCCCGGCACGGACCACCACCCGGACAGCGCCCGTGCCGGCTGCGACGGTCGTCAGCAGCGGCCGACCCGGCTCCGCGGCGCCCGACGCGGTGCCGACCACGTCTCCTGCACCGTCGTGCACCGTCACGGTCAGCTGCGGGCGCCGCCGGGTCACGGCGACCCCGACCCGCACGGCCCCGTCGAGCACCTCCGCGCTGAGCGCCGCTTCGGCGTTCGCCACGTCGGCCGGGCCGATCTCCTGGATCGGGTACCAGCACTGCGTGAAAGTCTTCGTCTCGCCGGGGGCGAGGAACGAGAAGTCGGGCTGGTTGTCGGTGTAGACGCCGGCCATGAGCTCGATGTACGGCCCGTCGCCGTCCGTCAGGTTACGGTCCCACGCCCGCCCGAAGGGCGCGTTCCCCCAGGTCCACTGCTTCTTCCCGGGGGAGATGCGGTGGTCCGCGACGTGGACGAAGCCGGCCCGGGCGCGGTGGTCGTAGCCGCCGAAGTGGTCCCCACGCGACCCGACGCCCATGTACGACGTGGGCACGGGGATGTTGCGGAACCAGTCCAGCCGGTCCGCGTCGGGGTGCGCCTCGTCGACGCGTGCGGCGTAGTCCACGCCGTAGTACCGGGCGTCCGGGTGGGGGAAGGACACGACGGCCCGCTTGGCGTGGTCGGCGACGAACCGCACGTCGGCGGGGAAGAAGGACTGGTAGTGGTCGTTCACCGGCGCGGCGACGTTGGCCCACCACAGGAACGTCTGGACGGAGTCCGTCCTGTTGTAGAGCCGCACGCGCAGCTCGACCACCGCGCTTTCCGGGCGCAGCCGCACGCCGTGCATGCCCTTGAGCCGCATGAACGGGTCGAGATCGGCGCACCACACCGTCGCGGAGCCGTCCGGCTCACGCTCGATGGTCACGTCCGTCGGCAGGAACGTCGCCGGACGGTGGTGCTGCGGCCAGTTCAGCTCGACGCCACCCGAGATCCACGGTCCCAGCAGGCCGACCAGGGCGGGCTTGACGACGTTGTTCCGGTAGAAGAAGTCGTAGCCCCGCGTCTTGTCGAGCCCGACGTGGATCCGCCCCCCGAGGTCGGGGAGCACCATCACGCGGAGCCACTCGTTCTCCAGGTGCACCGCCTGCCAGCGCTTGGGCCGCTTGACCGGGTCGATCCGCTCGTGGAACGGCATGGGGTACACCCGGCCCGACGAGCCCTGGTACACCCGCCGGTCGAGGTAGAGCGGGAAGCGGGTCGGCGCCAGCGGCTGGTAGGTGTCGATCACGACGGGTTCCGACCAGGCGGCGACCCCCTGGTCCCAGGCGTCGCCCGGGGCCTCCGGGAGCTCGAGTCGCGACTCGTCGTTGAGCATGCGGCCGACGCTACGGACGCCGACGGTGGCCCCGGAATGTCGGAACCGACGGCACACCTGGACGAAACGACGATCTGGGGTAAGGATCGCCGCATGCCGCGCGCCGAGGGTTTCGCCGGTCAGCGCCTGCAGGTGCTGCCGCGCCCGCTCGTCGCCCAGGCATTGCGGCGCCCCGCGACGGGCCGGCTGGTCGTCACCGACTGCGGCTACTTCCCCCGGGCCACGGAGCACGGCCGTGAACGACCACGCGGGGCCGCCCAGGCGATCGTCATCCTGGTGACCGAGGGGTCGGGCTGGTGCCAGCTCGGGGCCGACCGGGTGACCGTGACGCGGGGGCAGGTGCTCGTCGTCCCCGCCGGCGAACCGCACGTGTACGGCGCCGACCCCGACACCCCCTGGACGATCTGGTGGATGCACGTCACCGGACCCGACGTCGCCGACCTGCTGCACGCCGCTCGGATCAGCGCCGCACGGCCGGTGGTGACCCTCCGCGAGCCGTACTCCGCCGCCGCCCTGATCGAGCAGGCGCTCGAGCGGATGGAGCACGACGACTCGGTGCCGAGCCTCGTCGCGGCCGCCGGCGCCGCCTGGCACTTCATGGCGCTGCTGGCCGCCGACCAGGTCTCGGGACGCCCGCAGGACGACCCCGTGACGCGCGCCCGCGAGTACCTGCAGTCACACGCCGGTACACGGACCTCCGTCGCCGAGCTCGCTGCCCTGGTCGGCCTGTCCCCGTCCCGGCTCGCCGAGCTGTTCCGGCTGCAGACGGGGACCAGCATCCTGGCGTACCAGACCCGGCAGCGGATGGCCCGGGCGCGGGAGCTGCTGGACACCACGACGGTGCCCGTGTCGGCGGTCGGCCGGGCCGTGGGGTACGACGACCCCTATTACTTCTCGCGCCACTTCCACAAGGTCCACGGCATGAGCCCGACGTCGTACCGGTCCCACGACAAGGGCTGACCTCGACGGCACCGGCTCGGCCACTTCCGGCGGCAGGCCGCGCCGGTGCAGGGTGCTCCTGTGACCGTGCTGATCCTGCTGCGCAACGGAGAGAGCCACGCGGATGCCCGGCAGTCCTATGCGGGCCTGCTGGATCCCGGCTTGACGCCGACGGGGATCGCCGAGGCGCAGACGGTGGCCGACCTGCTCGCGAGCAGGGGAGTGCGCCCGGACGTCGTCGTGACCTCTCCGCAGGCCCGAGCCGTCGAGACGGCGGACGCCCTGCTGGCGCGGCTCGACCTGGCCAAGCTCCCGCGAGTGACGTCCTGGCGCCTGGCGGCCCGTGACCTCGGCTGCCTGACGGGGGTGGCGAAGCCGCGCGCGATCAGCCTGTTCGGCGCGGAGTCGATGAGCGAGTGGCGGTTCTCCCCCGGCGGCAAGCCACCGGCAGCCAGCCCCGAGCGGATCCGAGCACTGCCGTGGCGACCGACGGCCGACCTGGTCCAGAGCCTGCCCTTCGGCGAAGGGGAGTCGCTGCGCGAGGTGGAGGACCGGCTGCGACCGTTCTGGGAGAGCCCGCTGCGCACGGAGCTCGCCGCCGGGCGGACCGTCCTGGTCGTCGCGCACACCGACTCGCTCCGAGCGCTGCGCCGGGTGATCGAGAGCTGCGGCCCCGACGAGGTCGACACCCTCCGGGTCGTGCCGGGGCAGCCGTTGGCCTACCGCACGGACACCTCCGGGAACGTCCGTCCACCGGCCCTGTACCTGGAGAACCACGCCGCCCTGTGAGCCGGCGCTCCGGCGTCAGGCCCGCCGAGGCGCGGGGAACATGTGCCCGAGCTGCTCGGCCAGCGCGCGGTCCCCGGTGACCCTGAGGCATCGCGCACCCTCGGCCGCGCTCAGCGTCTCGCGCCCGAAGGCGAACGCCCGCAGGGTGGCGGCGTCGGTCTCGAGCACCACGTCCGCGTCTGTCGTCCAGCCGGCGTGGATGTCGAGAGAGCCCTGCGTGATCGTGAGGGTGAAGGGCTCGTCGTCGATGCGGATCGCCACGACGCCGTCGCGGGAGGCGCCGGGGTCGAACACCGTCTCGAGGGCGACGAGCAGGGCACTCGTGCTGAGCTCCCGGTCCGTCGTCAACGGTTCCAGGCTGCCCCACCTGCCGAGCTCGATCAGCACGGGCTCGAGCGCCCGGCCGCGGTCGGTGAGCTCGTAGAGGGTCACGTCGCCGGGGGGCTCGAGGACGGTGCGGCGGAGGACGCCACCGGCCTCCAGCTCGCGCAGGCGTTGGGACAGCACGTTGGGGCTGATGCCGTGCAGACCCTTGCGGATCTGGGCGAACCGCTTGCCACCGAAGACGAGCTCCCGGACGACCAGCAACGCCCAGCGGTCGCCCAGCACGTCGAGAGCGCGGGCGATGCCGCAGGGGTCGTCATAGCGCGAGGTCGTCGGCACGATCGATCTCCATGTGGTTGTTTTTTAGGATCGCTAGTCCCATATTAGGACGATGCAGACGATCGTACTGACGACTCCCACGACGAGCGGGCCGACGGACACCCGATCGGCGCGACGCCCCCGACGGTCGGCCTGATGTGAGCGCCTACGTCCTCGTACCGGGTGCCGGCGGCGACAGCTGGTACTGGAGCTACGTCGCGCGCATGCTGACCGACGCGGGCCACGAGGTGACCGCCGTCGAACTTCCCGGTCCCGACGAGACGGCTGCGTTGCCCGAGTACGTCGATCTGGTCTGCGCCGCGACGCCCGACCGGGACGACGTCGTGCTGGTGGCGCAGTCCCTCGGCGGGTTCACCGCACCGCTGGTCGCGCAGCGAGAGCCCGTACGGTCGATCGTCCTGGTGAACGCGATGATCCCGACGCCGGGCGAGAAGGTCGGCGACTGGTGGGACGCCACGGGCTGGGCCGAGGCACGGACGGCGGCGGCCGTCCGCGGCGGCTATCCCGTCGAGTTCGACCTGGCGACGTACTTCCTGCACGACGTCGATCCGGAGGTCGCCGCCGCGGGTGAGCCGTACCAACGCCCGGAGGGCGATGCCGTCTTCGCGTCGGTCTGCGACTTCCCGTCCTGGCCCGACGTCCCGCTCCGCGTCGTCATCGGCGCCGAGGACCGCTTCTTCCCGGTCGAGTTCCAGCGGCGGCTCGCGCGTGAGCGCCTCGGGGTCGATCCGGAGGTGCTGCCCGGCGGGCACCTCATCGCGCTCTCGCAGCCTCGCGCGCTCGCCGACCACCTGCTGGGGGTGTGAGGTGGCCACGGTGCTGCTGGACGGCCTCGCGATCGGCGAGTCGCCGCGCTGGCACGAGGGCCGCTTGTGGCTGTGCAACTGGACCACGGGCCAGGTGCTGGCGGTCGACGTCGCGGGCCGGAGCACGGTCGTCGCGCAGGTCGACACCACTGTCCCGTACTCGATCGACTGGCGGCCTGACGGGACGCTGCTCGTCGTCTCCGGTCAGGAGGGCACGCTGCTGCGCCAGGAACCGGACGGGTCGCTGGTCACGCTCGCCGATCTGACCAGCCTCAGCCCCGTCTTCAACGAGATCGTGGTGGATCAGCGCGGCAACGCCTACGTCAACGGCACCGTCATCGCCGTGGTCCGTCCAGACGGCACCGCACGCCAGGTGGCCGAGGACCTCGCCTTCGGCAACGGGATGGCGATCACCCCGGACGGCCGGACCCTCATCGTCGCCGAGTCGCACGCCCACCGCCTCACCGCGTTCACCATCGAGAACGACGCGACACTGACGGACCGGCGCGTCTGGGCAGACCTCGGCGACGGCGTCCCCGACGGCATCTGCCTCGACGCCGACGGCGCCGTCTGGTACGCCGACGTGCCGAACGAGCGCTGCGTCCGGGTCCAGGAGGGCGGCCGGGTGCTGCAGACGGTCGACGTCGATCGGGGTGCGTTCGCGTGCATGCTCGGCGGTGACGACGGGACGACGTTGTTCATCCTCGCCGCGCGCTGGCGCGGCATGGCGCACCTCCTCGACGCGGAGGCGACGGGTCAGCTCCTCGTCGAGCGAGTCCGGGTGCCGCACGCCGGCCGCCCGTGACGCCGCACCGACGGACAGAAAGAGCCGGGAACCCTGAGGTTCCCGGCTCTTCGTCCTTGCCCATCTTGTCTGTGGCGTGTTCGTCCAAACCCGATCACACGCGCATTCCGCTCGCCCGGGCTTGACCGAGTCGATGGTCGATTTCCTGGATGCGGAGGCGGCGAACACCGTCGAACGCGCTGTGAACCCATGGCCTGGACCGTCCCCCGCCACCGCGTGTCAAGGTGCGCCGGGCAGCTCGCCGCGTGAACCGTTCACCACCTCAGACCAGGTGTCCGGAGAAGAGGGTCAGGCTCCGACCGTTCGAGGGTGAGTGCGCGAGACGGGAAGACCAGGGAAGTCAGGACCGTCTCCCCGTCATTGACGAACACTTCGACACTGCACGAGTCCGTGATGATGTGGAGCCTGACAGGTCCTTCGCCCCCAACAAGCACGGAGGTGCGCCTCGCGAAGTCCGGATGAAAGGACGTTTCTCCTGACGTTCGCCGATCGAGGGTGAGCACGCGGGAACGCGGGTGGTAGGTCAGGCTCGTGGTCTCGCCAGGTCCTCCGCCGAGCTCGATGGAATCGACTTCCTCCGGATCGGCACCGACGGTGATGTCCCATCCGAAGATGCCAGCTGCTCGGAGCTCGTCGACGGGTCGTTGCACGAGGATGACGTGGTCGTGCCGTGTCTCGAGTGTGAGTTCGCGCGGGATCGTCATCGCCCCACGCCAGGGGTGCGTCGGGGTGGCAGCGGCGTAGGACCAGTTGCTCATCCAGCCGATCAGGACGCGCCGCGAGCTGGGTGCGTCGTTCCAGGTAACGGCGGCGTAGCAGTCCCACCCGAAGTCGAGGCGACGAAATCCCGCTTCATCGCTCGCGAAGGTCACGCCGTCGAAGTGTCCGAGGGCGTACCAGGTTCCGCATCCGGCTGCGTCGCGTTCGTCGTTTGCACTGAGGATCAGAACATGCCGCGTTCGACCCGGGTCGCCGTCGACAGGTAGTTCGAACAGGTCTGGGCACTCCCAGAATCCGGCCGGCCGTGGCAGTGGGCCGAACGCGCTCAAGAACCGCCAGTCGCGTAGGTCTGCCGAGCGGTAGAACACAACCTGACGTGCCTCGGCTTCGACTGCGGCCATCAGCCAGTACCCGTCCGAGCCCGCCGAACCCGGCCACCATGTCACTTTCGGGTCCCGAAAGGCATGGGATTCGCGGTCGAGGACGGGGTTGCCTTCGTACTTGGTCCACACGGTCCCGTCGTCAGACCAGGCCAGGGATTGCGCCTGTCGTCCGGTGCCGTAGGCGCTGGTGTAGATAGCGACTTGTGGACCGCGTGCGCCCGTGCCCAGCCGTGAGGAGTCTGCCTCGTCGTTCACGATGGAGCCTGAGTAGATGGCTTCTGCCCCTGGACCGGCTCCCTCGTTCGCGAGGGCGACGGCGTGCTCGGTCCAGCTCACCAGGTCGGGGCTGCTTGCGTGCCCCCAGCTCATGTTGCCCCAGTCGTCGCCAGCAGGGTTGTACTGGTAGTAGAGGTGCCAGCGCCCGTCCCGGTGGGTGAGCCCGTTCGGGTCGTTGATCCAGTGCTGTCGTGGAGTGAAGTGGAACGCGGGCCGGTACCGCTCCGCGGGGGTGGTCATCGGGCGCGCACTGGCGCGGCGGTCGAGTTGCGTTCCACCGGCGGGCACGCGATGCGCGTAGCCCCGTTCACCGCCGGTGCGTCGATACCTAGCAGGAGTCGCACGCCGGCGACGCCGAGCTCGTAGTGGGGCAGCCCAACGGTGGACAGCGTTGGGCGCAGGTGGGCGGCGATGACCTCTTGGTTGTCGAACCCCACGACGGCGATGTCGTCAGGGATTGCGATCCCGTTCTCCCGCAACCCGTCGTAGACACCCATGGCGACGCGGTCGTTGTGGCAGAAGACGGCTGTTGCGCCTGTCTTGAGCACGTCAGGCACTGCGCCGAAGCCGCCTTCCTGGTCCGGTGCGGCGTCGATCACCAGTGCCGGGTCGAACTCGATCCCGGCGTCGGACAGTGCCCGGCGGTAGCCGGCGAGACGTCCGGTGCGCGCCGGGGACTCCGTCGTGGTGTTGATGAAGGCGATCTTCGTATGCCCGTGCTCGAGCAGCATGGTGGTCGCGGTGTAGCCGCCCTGCGCTTCGTCGGGCACAACGGCGGGCGCGTTGCCATCCTGGTCGGAGCAGTTCACGAGGACGAAGTCGGTCTCTCGCAGAGCGTCAGGAACCTCGACGGGCCGGTGGTACCAGGTGGAGTACAAGATGCCGTGCACCTTGTGCTCGAGCATCATCGCGATGGCGTCCTTCTCGACGTGCTCGGACCCTTCGGTGTTCGCCACGAGCAGGACGTAGCCGTGCTTCCACGCTTCGTCCTGGGCGCCGTGGATGATCTGCCCGGCGAACGGGGTGGACGCGATCGCGTCAGCGACAAGGCCGATGAACTTGGACGTGCCACTGACCAGAGTCTTGGCCATCGCGTTGGGTCGGTACCCAAGGTCCTTGACCGCGTTGCGAACACGCTGGCGGGTCTCCGCACCGATGCGAGCACCCTTCTTGTTGTTCAAGACCAGAGACACGGTCGCAACGGAGACGCCAGCTGCCTCCGCGACCTCGCGCATCGTGACGGGGTGGCGTGGGTGCGATCCGCTCCCCGCGGTGTCGGGGCCGGGGGCTCCAGACTGCGTGGACATCACGTGCTACCCCTTCGTTGCGCCGCTCTCGAGCCCGTAGATGATCGCCTTGTTCAGGACGAGGAACACAAGCAGGAGTGGCGTGATCGTGACACACACGGCCGCGAAGGTCGCGGTCCAGTCGATCTTGCCCATCGCGCCGATGTAGTTCTGGAGCCCGAGCGGGACCGTCTTCAGGCCCTCGGACAGCACGAAGGTGTTGGCGAAGATGAAGTCGTTCCAGATGAAGATGCTGTTGACGAGCACCACGGTGACGACCGTGTTGACCGACAAGGGCAGCGTGATGGACCAGAACACGCGGTACGGTCCGGCACCGTCCAGCGACGCGGCTTCGTAGTTCTCTCTCGGGATGTACTCGAAGAACGAGGTGAACAGGTACACAGACATCGGTAGGGCGAATCCGGCGAGCGGGATGATCATCGACTGGTAGGTGTCGAGCAGGCCGACTCGCGAGTAGTCGATGAACAGCGGCACCAGGGCGATCTGGACGGGGACGATGATTCCGATGAGGAACAGCCCCCGTACGAACCGCGCCAACCTGAAGCCGAGGACTTGGATGGCGTAGGCGGCCATCATCCCGAACACGACGATGCCGACGTTGGCGCCCGCGGTCACGATCAGACTGTTGACCATGTAGGTGCCGAGGCGGCCGATGGCGAAGGCACGCGAGAAGTTGTCCAGTGTGACCGTGTGCGGCAGGGCGAAGGGGTTCCCGGACGCGAAGTCGGCCTCCGGCCGCACGGCGGTCAGGAACACCCAGATCAGCGGGTAGATCTGGATGACGGCCAGCGTGATCACCAACGCGGTCGACAGCGCTCGGTGGCCGTCACGCCTCGAGCGTCGTGGCGCCTTGCGGAGCTGGGGTCGCCGCGGCTGGGCGATGGTCGTGGTGGGGTGCGCGAGGATGGTCATGACAGCGCCTTCCGGCGGTAGAGCAGGGCGATGAGGCCGACTGCCACGAGGCACTCCAGGACGATGAACACCGAGATGGAGCTCGCGTAGCCGTAGTCGGTGCTGGTGAACGCGGTCTTGTACATGTACGTGGTCAGCAGCTCGGACGACTGACCCGGGCCGCCGTTGGTCATGATGTAGGGGATGTCGAAGCCGCGCAGCCCGTACGTGGTGGCCATGATCGTCGTCGTGGTCCACACCGGCCGGATGTAGGGGAAGCGGATGTTGACGAAGACTCGCCACGCGGAGGCTCCGTCGAGGCGGGCCGCTTCCTCCAGCTCCTGAGGCACGGCGAGCAGGGCGGCGTAGATGATCAACGTGTACAGGCCAAGGAACCGCCACCCCTCGGGGATGGAGACGGCGGCCAGTACCGTGTGCACGTCTGAGGTCCACGAGCGTTCGAGACCGCTCAGGCCCACCCAGTGCAGTACCTGGTTGAGCAGGCCGACGGGTTCGATCGAGTAGATCCGGGCGAACAGGTAGGCGATGGCGACCGTGGAGATCACCGCCGGCAGCAGGTAGAGGGTCTTGAAGACCTCACGGCCACGTCGCACTGAGGTCAGCAGGCTCGCGACCAGGAGTGCACCGCCTAGCTGGAGCACCAGGCAGATCGCCAGGTAGCCCAGGGCGTTGCGGAACGCCCGCCAGAAGACGTCGTCGCCGAAGAGCATGTGGGTGTAGTTCGTCGTGCCGACGAACCGCAGGGAGCTGATGCCGTCCCAGGAGAAGAAGCTCAAGAACAGCGACTGCAGGATCGGGAAGAGCACCGCCACGCCGTACAGCAGCAACGGGGGGATCAGGAAGACCAGGACGGACTTCCGAGATCGGTGGGGAAGCATGGGTTGGGCCTTCCAGGTGGGGCCGGCTCAACGGGTTGAACCCGATCGGTCGAACCGGCCCCACCGTCTCAGAGCGGAGGCTGTCAGGATGCGCCGCGAGTGAGCGCGTTCACCCGAAGAACTTCGGTGCGTTCTCGCTCAGTGTCTTGTCCATCGTGTCGATGAACGCCGATGCGGATGTGTCGCCCTGAACGAGGAGGGTCTCCTCCTGCTGCAGGCGGGTGTTGGTCGTCGGGTCGAGCTGGGTGTCCCAGGGGAAGCAGATCGCGTTGCCGAGGTCATTCGCCTCGTCGAGGGCCTTCTGGTACAGAGGGGACGCGTTGCCCGGGACGGTGGTCTTCACGTTCGTCGTCGGGGACAGCGAACCGGAAGCGGCGTACGCGGCGGGGTACTTGGTGAGGGCGAACTTGAGGAAGTCCTTGACGAGGGGGTCGTAGGACTGGGCGCTCACGGCCATCCCGATGCCCGACGTGGCGACGTACTCGTTGGCCGCTGTGGCTGATCCCGCCGCGGCGGGCAGCCGGAAGAAGTCAACGTTCTGACGAACGGACGGGTCGAGCTTGTCGGTCGCCAGGCTGGACAGCTCCCAGGTCCCGATGTTGTACATCGCGGCCTTGCCCGAGGTGAACAGGTTCTGCGCGTCGGAGTAGCCCTGGGAGGCGAACCCGTCCTGGAAGCACTTGTTCGAGCCGAGCTTGGCCAGCCAGTCCGCTGCCGCGGTGCCGGCCGCGTCGGAGAACTTCGCACCGCCCGTCTTGAGGGTCTTGACGTAGTCAGGTCCAGCGGTGCGGAACGGGTGGTAGGACATGTACCGCTCGAGCGGCCACTGGTCCTGCCCGTCAATCGCGATCGGTGTCACTCCGGCCGTCCGCAGCGCCGTGCACATCGCCGGGATGTCATCCAATGACGTCGGCACCGAGACGCCGGCCTTCTGGAAGAGCGCCTTGTTGTACCAGAAGAACTCCAGCTCGAACTGCATCGGCACCATGTACAGCGACCCGTCGTCGAAACGCTGGTAGTTCAGCGCGTTCGCCCGGTAGCTGTCATACAGGCCCAGGTCCTTCAGGAGCTTGTCGACGTCCACGAGCTTGCCCTGCTTGGCCAGCTTCTGCGCGAACGGGGTCGCGTCGGTGTCGAAGAGCTCGGGCAGCTTGTTCGCCGCTGCGAGGGTCTCGTACTTCTGGATGTAGGACGGTCGATCCGGGGTGGTGATCAGGTTCAGTGAGAATCCCGGGTGCGTGGACGCGTAGTCCTCGGCGATCTTCTTCATCGTGGTGATGACCGCCCCGTCCGCAGGCCGGGACAGCAGCCATGAGATCTGCCGACCCTTGACCGGCCCGGTCGCGTTCCCGCTCGCCGTGGCGCCGCCACCGCCGCTGCTGCACGCGGCGAGGAGAGCCACCGCGGCGGCCACGGCGGTCACCTTCATCGTGTTCTTCATCGAACAGCTCATCTCCTTGATGGGGTGGTGGCTCTCTTCACAACGAAGAGAGGTGGAGCATGGACGGGCTCAGCTGTCAGCTCGAACCCGCAGGCTGAGGTCGGTCACCGTGGCGCGCCCTTCCCCGACGAAGACTCCGACCCGGCCGGCGTTCCGGTCGTAGATCCGAGCACTGAGCGAGACGGCACCGTCGACGACGGCCACCAGCAGGTCGTGATCGAGCACGACCTCCAGGACGTGCTCACCGGCCGGAAGGGTGCACGGACGTTCCAGGTCGAACGGCACATCGCCGGAGATCTGCCACTGCATCGGGCCGGTCGAAGCGCGTGGCCACCGGTCGAGCACCATCCGATGGCGGCGCGGCTCCAACCGGACCACGTACCCCTCGTCACCGTCGGCGCTAGCCCGAAGGAGTACGCCCGCCTCGGTGGTGCCGTCGGTGATGTCGAAGGCGACCCTCAGGTAGCCGGTCACCGGCGCGGCGACGGTCGACACGACCGCCGCGTACCCGTCTGGGGCGTCCAGGACCAACGGTGTCGGGATGTCGATGACCGGCACATCCCGGTTGAATCCTTCGACCAGCTCGGCCGGCAACCCGAACCGCAGGCTTCCGTCGTCGTTCTGGTGCGCCTCCAGAGTGGACAGGGTCCCCGCCCACTGCCAGGCCCCCGCGTCGCAGTTACCTTCCTTGCTGGCGATCCAGCCGAAGAAGAACCGACGATCGCCGCGCGCGGCGGACTTGGCCGCGTAGAAGGCGCGGCCATCGACAGTGTCGTGATCCGGGACGGTCCAGGGACCGGTCGGGCTCGTACCGACGCGGTACCGGGTTGTGAACGTCTCCGAGAACTCGGAGAACACCAGGTACCACCAGTCGCCCCACGCGAAGACGTCCGGGCACTCGTGCATCAGGAACCGGTGCGGATCCCAGAACGGCTCCGTCAACGTCCAGTCGACGAGATCTGTCGAGGTGAGCTGCGCCAGGACTCCCCGACGACGGTCGGGCCCTTCCTGGTGGCGTCCGGCGATCACCATCCGCCAGAGCCCGGCCTGGTCGTCGTAGAAGACGAACGGGTCGCGCCAGTCAGCTGTCTCGTACCCGGCCGGTGCGCCCAGCTCCCAGGCGGCATCGCGCACCCACGTGCCCATCTCGTCGGCACTTGTCGCGCGACGCACGACCTGCAGCGGCAGTCCGTCTGCTCCGAGGCGTTCGGGGTTCTGAGCTGTGTAGAACAGGTGGAAGACGTTGGCGTCGTCGCGCACGACGCTGCCCGTGTAGGCATTGAAGTCGGGGTCGGCCGGTCCACCGCACTCGAAGCTGATCCCTCGGTCGTCGAACCGGACAAGATCCTTCGTCACGGCCAGAGCCCACGGAGTTCCAGGCTTCGGGTCGTCACGCCGCTCCAGCAGGTAGAAGAGCCAGAACGCACCATCGACGGCCACGGGGATCACGTCCCCCACCCAGCCCGACTCCGGCTGGAAGAAGGCCGAATACTCGATCGTCACTTCGGGAGCCCCTTCGCTCAAACGTTTGATCTGAGGCTAGCCGGTGCGCCGCGCGATGGTCAAGCGTTTGATCTGCGCCGGCCACGAGCTCCGTTGCCGCAGACTCCGCCCCGGAGCCGGCGGCCGATTGGGCCGCCGGCGCCTCCCCGCCCGGCACGGACACGACAACGACGAAGGCCATCGGTTGAGCGAGTCCCACGGCGTGAAGGATCCGCGGGGCGTGCACGACCGGCAGCCGCAGGAGAGCGCCGTGGCGAGGTCCACTGAGGGCGCAACCGCGGCAGCAATGCCGCTTCGTCTCGCGAGGAGTTGGGGTCGTCTAGGGGTCAGCCTTCTCTATGGAGCGGCCCGACGTTGTGGGGCTAATGGGTCAGGTGAGACGCTCGGCCGCCAACCGCGGGAGTGGTGCGCCCCGCGCGGCGGTTCCCCCTTGGTACCCGCATGGTGAGGCGAGGTCTGAGGCCAGCGCACGCCGGTCCTGACTGCGACCGCTGTGACGTTGAAGGGCGAGGCCGGGAGCACGAGCACGAGCAGCTGAGTCGAACGGTCCCCGGTGGGCCCGAGCGACTGGCCGCAAGCCACAGCACGGCCAGTCGCTCGTTCCGCTACGACGGTGAACCCGGGCCAGGTGCGGCTGCCCGGTCAGGACGTCTTCGCGCGTGCGTAGGAGGTCCGCACCACACCTTCGGCGACCCACACGCCGGGCAGCGGTCCACCTGGCCTCGCAGCCTCTCGCCGTTCGTCATGGCTGTCATGGGTGTGTACATCCATGTCGGTGCTCGCCGGGGTCAGGACGCCGGCTTGTTGGAGAATGTGACCTGGTCGAGAGAGATGTGACCCCACGAGCCGGTGTTGTTGTCGACGACTTGCAGCTCCGCGGTCTGGCCGACGAGGTCGTTCACGTCCCAGGTCTGCCACGTCAGGTGCTCGTCGTCGTGGCCGGTCATCGTGCGCACGACCTGGCCACCCACGAGGAGGTTCACCGTGGTCTGGTCGTCGGACTCACCGACGACTGCATTCGGCACGCTGCTGAAGAGGATCTGGTCCACCATCAGGTGCCCCCAGGACCCCGCCGCGTGGTCGACGACCTCGAGGTGCGCCGTCCGTCCGATGAGGTCATGAACGTCCCAGCTCACGCTGGACATGGTGGCCGAGTCGTGACCTGTGGCGGTGCGCATCACGGTGTTGTCGACGATCAGGTTGACCGCGGTGGCACCGCTTGCGAAGTAGGGGTGGTTGCCACCCGCGATGAGAAAGTCGATGTAGTCGCGTGTGATCGTGAAGTCGGGCGACCGGACTGCGCCCATGGCGGAGTCTCCGCCGCCGACGTAGGTGTCGAGCACCTGGGAACCGACCTGGTTCGGCAGGGAGTCGGCGCTCGGTCCCTGGCTGGCGAAGTCGCCTGATGCGGTCCAGCCGCTTCCCCACGTGGAGCCCTCGAAGCCCTGGAACAGCGTCGACGGCCGTGGATGATTGCCGCCGCCGACGAGCGCGTTGATGTAGCGCGCCCCGATGGTGAACGACGGCGAGGTGAGCGTGCCGGTGGAGGCGTCGCCGCCGTTGTAGCTGGTCGCAAGCCTGGATCCTTCGTAGCCGCTGACGGGCTGCTGGCCGGGCAGGGTGCCGGACGCCGGACCCGCGCCGAAGGCAGTGCCGGACGTCGTCCAGCTCCCATACGTGGAGGACTCGAAGTCGTCGTAGGGCATGTCGGGTGCTGCAGCGGTCGTGATGCTGTCGAGCTCGCGGATGGAGGTGTTGCTGAAGGTGGCGCTGCCGCCCGAGCTGTAGAGCAGGATGCCGTTGTCGTTCGGGTCGAACATCACCTGGTTCGACAGCACCTGCCGACCGTCGTCGATGAAGACCTCCACGCTCGAGCGGTCGACGAGGATCCTGAGATGGAGGGACGTGCGCCCTGCACCCACGGGCGCCTGGGACTGCTTCAGGCCGCCGAAGGCGTGTGCGGTGAAGTCCGAGGCGGTCCGGTCGACGTACACGTTGCCCTGGTAGTAGCCGATGCTCGTCTTGTGGTCCAGGTCTGAGGAGACGCCGACGGAGACGCCGACGTTGGTGGCGCTCGTCCAGGCAACGTCGGTATCGAGCTCGTAGGCCGCGCCGTGGTACGCAAGCTGGCCTTGGCCGTCGACAGTCTGAGTCGGAAGGGTCGACGTGCGGCTGGTGATGCCATCCAGCCCGGAGGTCGGTTGCGAGAGCAGGCTGTAGACCCCGCTGCCCTCCGACTTCAGCGTCAGGTCGCGCACGACCGACATCTGGCCGTTGTAGCCGTCACTCAGGTCGGTCTTGATCGGGTGGGGGGCGTAGTTCCAGTTGTCCATCCAGCCGATCGCATGCCGCACCGTGTCGGGGCTGGTGCTGTCGGGCCACGTCACGCCGGCGTACCAGTCCCAGCCGTAGTCCAGCCACTGCGGTGCCGACTGGTCGGGGGTGTACGACGTCCCGTCCCAGTTCCCGGGCCAGTAGGCGTAGGTGTCAGGTTGGCCGCTGTAGTCGCCCTGCATGCTGGCTCCCAGGACCCAATGGGTGGTGCCGTCGTCGGCCTTCATCTGGAACAGGTCGGGGCACTCGAACCCGCCGATGTTCGGGCTGGTGTACGAGAAGGTCGAACTGTAGGTCCAGTGCTTGAGGTCGACCGAGGTGTAGAAGACCGCCTTCTGCTGCTCACCGATGACGGCGACCCAGTCGGAGTGGGTGCTGTCCCAGGCGATCTTCGGGTCGCGGAACCAGTTGGAGCCGTCGGTGTTCGTGATGACCGGCGCCCCGTAGGGCGTGAACGTCGAGCCGCCGTCCGTGGAGTACCACAGGTACTGCTCCTGCTTGTACGCATCGCCGTCGGTGGGTTGCGTCGCCAACGCCACCACAGCACCTGCGCCGAAGCCGGCGGTGTTGTTGGTGTCGACCACCGACGACCCAGTCCACACGGGGAACCGGCTAGAAAGAGGGATGGCCGCGCCCTGATCCGTGAAGACGGCGTTGTCGGACGTCGTCGTGTGTCGCCATCCGCCCGGTCCGTTGTCGAGTGCGCTCGAAAGGTAGTACAGGCTCGTCGTGCCGCCGATCGTTATCGGGCGCTGCGGGTCACTCAGCCACCCCGAAGGAGGCGTGAGGTGGTAGACGGCGCGCTGGGTGTCGGCTGGAGCGGTGGTCTCCGTGACCAACCGTGCACCGCCCAGATGCAGCGACGGTGCGGCCAACGCAAGTGCCGCAACCGCAGCCCCGGCTGCAGCAGCCGCAGTTGCACCGACGGCAACACGGCGGACGGCGGCCCAAGGCCGGAAGTTCTTCAGAGCGCGCACGTTCATCGGACTCCTTGATCAAACGCTTGACCAGCGTGACGCGCGTCACTGTATTCGTGCTCAAACGTTCCATCAAGGGGCATCTTGGTGTCGCCGGAAGTCTCCTTCGAGTGGTCACCAACCCCACCGCCGGCACCACACAGCCGGCGGGCGTGCCCACCCAACAAGCCACCACCGCGACGACCACCCGGGCTAGCACGACAGCGTGCTAGCGAACACCCAGGTCAGCCCCGCAAACAGCAACTCCCGGCCGAGGAAGACCCCGACCGGGAGTTAGCCGAACCCAAGAGCATCCGTTGGACGGACACCCCTCTGTGCGCGAGGCGGGATTTGAACCCGCACGCCCTTTCGGACACTGGCACCTGAAGCCAGCGCGTCTGCCGTTCCGCCACTCGCGCGCGCCGGAGAACATTAGCACGGTGCCAGGGGCCCCCGACGCCACCGTCATGACCCCCCGCAAGCGCCCCTCCAGCCCCCGCCGCGGGCACGGACGAGCCCTCCCCACGGCCCCGCGCCGCACCGGCAGCGGTCCCCCCAGACCCGGCACCAACGGCCCACACCAGCGCGCCGAGCAGCACCGACGCCGCAGCGCGCTGCCCACGCGGATACGATCGAACCGGGTCGGCGCGCACCCACGCTCGCGCACACCCCCTCGCCTGGCCCCTCCGCCGGCGACGACCGGTGAAGGAGGTGGCGTGATGGGCATCCTCGACAAGTTCGAGAACGGGGTGGAGCGCGCGGTCAACAACGCCTTCACCCGCTTCGCCCGGAGCGAGGTCAAGCCGGTCGAGCTGGTCAGCGCGCTGCGCCGCGAGGTGGACGACCGGGCGGCGGTGGTGGACCGGGACCGGACCGTCGTGCCCAACGACTTCGTCATCGAGCTGTCCACGTCGGACTACGACCAGGTCGAGGCGTGGGGCGCCGAGACGCTGGCCGACGAGTTCGCGGCGAACGTCACCGACCACGCCGCCAGCCAGCGGTACGCCTTCGTCGGGCCGGTGACCGTGTCCTTCGCCGAGGACCCGGACCTGGAGACGGGCCGGTTCACGGTGAAGAGCTCGACGGTGCGCGGTGCGGTGGCGCCGGCCACCACGGCTGCGCCGAGCCCGCGGCACCCGCTGCTGGACATCGACGGTCAGCGGTACCTGCTGACCGGTCCGGTGACGGTGATCGGCCGCGGCTCGGAGGCGGACATCATCGTCGACGACCCCGGCGTCTCCCGTCGGCACCTGGAGATCCGCGTCACGCCGGACGGTGTGATCGCCACGGACCTCGGCTCCACCAACGGACTGTTCGTCGAGGGCCACCAGGTCCCCGCCGCCACCCTGCTCGACGGCAACACGCTCACCATCGGCCGCACCCGGATCCTGTTCTGGACCGGTGGCGAGCCGGAAGCGGACGGGTGACACCGGCGCATGAGCGAGGTCACGGTCACTCTGCTGCGCTGGGGATACCTGGCGCTGCTGTGGGTCCTGGTGCTGTCCGCCATCTCGGTGCTCCGCCGGGACCTGTACGGCACCCGGATCGTCGACCGCCGACGCGCCGCGCAGGCCGCCCGCAGCAGTAACGCCCAGCCGGTCCCCGCGTCCACCATCCCGGAACCGCCGAGCCCCGCGGCACCCGAGGCCGCCGCACCGGCCCGGCAGCCGCGCCGCTCGCGCTCCACCGGCGGCCCCACCCGCCTGGTGGTGACCGAAGGGGCGCTGCGCGGCACCATCCTCCCGCTGGGCTCGTCGTCCGTGCTGGTCGGCCGCTCGCCCAGCTGCACCCTGGTGCTGGACGACGACTACTCGTCCTCCCGCCACGCCCGCCTGTTCCAGCAGGGCGACCAGTGGTTCGTCGAGGACCTCGGCTCCACCAACGGCACGTTCGTCGGCGAGCGTCGCGTCGAGTCACCCACCCCCGTCCCCACCGGCACGCCGGTGCGGGTGGGCCGCAGCGTCCTCGAGCTGCAGAGGTAACCGGGTGAGCATCGGCCTGCGGTACGCGGCCCGGTCCGACGTGGGGCTGGTCCGCGCCAACAACCAGGACTCGGCCTACGCCGGTCCGCACCTGCTGATGGTCGCGGACGGCATGGGCGGGCACGCCGGCGGCGACGTCGCGTCCTCGGTGGCGGTGGCGGCGTTCGCGCCGCTGGACGACGAGGCGCACGGCCCGGACGACGCGCTCGCCGAGCTGGAGCAGGCGATGGAGAGCGCGCGCGAGGAGATCATCGCGCGTTCCGAGGCCGAGCCGGACCTGACGGGCATGGGCACGACGGTGACGGCGATCCTGCGCACCGGCAACAAGCTGGCGATGGCCCACATCGGCGACTCGCGCGGCTACCTGCTGCGCGACGGCGAGCTGACGCAGGTCACCACCGACCACACGTTCGTCCAGCACCTGGTGGACACCGGCAAGATCACGCCGGAGGAGGCGGTGCACCACCCGCAGCGGTCGGTGGTGATGCGCGTGCTCGGCGACTTCGACACCGACGTCACCCCGGACCTGTCGGTGCGCGAGGCCCGCCGCGGCGACCGGTGGCTGCTGTGCTCGGACGGGCTGTCCGGGTTCGTCAGCGGGGACACGCTCGCCGAGACGCTGCGCGAGATCCCGGACGTCGACGCCTGCGCCGACCGCCTGGTGCAGCTGGCGCTGCGCGCCGGCGGTGGCGACAACATCACGGTGATCGTCGCGGACGTCGTCGAGCTCGACGACCTGCGGGACGGCACCGCCCCCGGCACCGCGACCACGGTGGTCGGCGCCGCCGCCAGCTCCCGCAACCGGCCCACCTCGGCGGCGGACGGTCCAGCGGCACGTGCGGCGAACCTGACCAAGCGGGCCGCTCGCGCCGTCGGGCTGGGTGGCGCGGCGCACGAGGCGGAGGACGACGACAACCACGCCGCCGCGGTGGACGACGAGGAGGCGGCCGACGAGCGCGCCGCCGAGTCCGGCCCGACGCGCCGGAGCCTGCTGGTGGTGTGGTCCGCGGCGCTCGGCCTGGTGCTGGTGCTGCTCGGTGCCGGCTACGCGTGGAGCCAGACGCAGTACTTCGTCGGCGACGACGGCGGCCGGGTCGGGGTGTTCCGCGGTGTGCCGTCGTCCGTCGGACCGCTCCAGCTCTCGTCGGTGGTGGAGCACAGCGACGTGCAGGTCGGCACGCTGCCGGACTACCTGCAGCAGCGCGTGCGGGCGACCATCCGGGCGACCTCGCTCTCCTCGGCGCGTGACCAGGTGTCGGCCCTCGCCCAGGCGGTGCCGACCCCCGAGCCGTCCGCCAGCCCGACGCCGACGGCATCGGCCACACCGAGCCCGACCACCAGCCCGGACGCGACGTTCACCGCCTCCCCGCTCCCGGCCCCGGTCCCGACCGTCGTCGGCCCGTGATGGCGACCGTCCAGCCCCTGCGGGTCCGCTCCGGCCGTGGCGTCGAGCTCGGCCTGCTCGTGCTCGCCCTGGTGCTCGGCGTGGCGGCGTACGCCCTGGTCGGCCTGGGGGTGAAGGACAAGGTCCCGTCGAACGTGCTCTGGTACGGCGTCGGCATGGCGGTGATGGCCGTCGGCATGCACCTGGTGCTGCGGTGGCGGGCTCCGTACGCCGACCCGGTGATCCTGCCGATCGTCGTCGCGCTGAACGGCATCGGCCTGGCGATGATCTACCGGCTGGACCTCGCCGCCGAGTCCAAGGGCCACCCCACCGACTTCGCCGGCAAGCAGCTGGTGTGGACCGCGATCTCGGTGGTGCTCGCCGCCGTCGTGCTGATCTGGCTGCGCGACCACCGCACCCTGCGCCGGTACACGTACACGGCGGGCGTCGCAGCGCTGGTGCTCATGGCCTCGCCGATGCTGCCGGTGATCGGCAAGGACGTGAACGGTGCCCGGATCTGGGTCCGGGTGGGCGGCGTCGGCCTGCAGCCCGCGGAGCTGGCCAAGATCGCGCTGGCGATCTTCTTCGCCGGCTACCTCGTCACCAACCGGGACACGCTCACGCTCGCCGGGCCGAAGGTGCTCGGGCTGCAGCTGCCGCGCGTCCGCGACCTGGGCCCGATCCTGGTCGTCTGGGGCGTCTCGCTGGCGATCCTGGTGCTGCAGAGCGACCTCGGCACGTCCCTGCTGTTCTTCGGGCTGTTCGTCGCGGTGCTCTACCTCGCCACGGAGCGGATCTCCTGGGTGGCCATCGGCCTGGTGCTGTTCGCAGGCGGCGCCGCCGCAGCGGTCGCGGCGATCCCGCACGTCGCCGTGCGCTTCTCGGCGTGGTCCGACGCCCTGTCGAACGCCGAGTTCAACCGGCCCTTCGGTGGCTCCGGCCAGCTGGTCCGCGGCCTGTTCGGCATGGCCAGCGGCGGGCTGTTCGGCACCGGCTGGGGCCAGGGCCGGCCCGACCTGGTCCCGTTCGCCGAGTCCGACTTCATCGTCCCGTCGCTCGGCGAGGAGCTGGGGCTGACGGGCCTGCTGGCGATCCTCGTCCTCTACGCGGTGCTGACCGAGCGCGGGCTGCGCACGGCGATCGGCGTGCGGGACGGGTTCGGCAAGCTGCTGGCCGGCGGCCTGGCGTTCGTGATGGCGTTCCAGGTGTTCGTCGTCGTCGGCGGTGTGACGCGCCTGATCCCGCTGACCGGCCTGACCACGCCGTTCCTGGCGTACGGCGGCTCGTCGCTGCTGGCCAACTGGGTGATCGTGGCGCTGCTGCTGCGGGTGTCGGACGACGCCCGGCGGCCGGCACCGGCGATGCGAGCGGTCGCCACGCCCTCCGGCGGCACGCCCGCGGTCGGCAACCCGGCCGTCGGCGGCCCGGTGGTCCGGCGTCCCGCGCCGCGCGGTGCCGAGCCGGACGAGAACCCGACGGAGCGGATCGGGGGTCTGCCGTGAACACCCCGCTGCGCCGCCTCGCGACCATGATGCTGGTGATGTTCGTCGCCCTGATGGGCAGCGCCACCTGGGTGCAGTTCGTCCAGGCGAGCAAGCTGAACAACGACCCGCGCAACGTCCGCACCCTGTACCGGGAGTTCGGCAACCCGCGCGGGCCCATCGTGGCCGGCGGCACGGCCATCGCCTCGAGCACCAAGGTGAACGACGCCTTCGGCTACCAGCGGCAGTACGCCGCCGGCGACGTGTACTCGGCGGTGACCGGCTACTACTCGGTGGCCAACGGTCGGTCGCAGCTCGAGCTGGCCGCGAACTCCCAGCTGACCGGCCGCAGCGACCAGCTGTTCTTCACGCGCATCCGCGACCTGCTCACCGGCAAGGCGACCGAGGGCGCGGCGGTGGAGACGACGATCCTGCCGGCAGCCCAGCAGGCGGCGCGGACCGCGCTCGGCAACCAGCGTGGGGCCGTCGTCGCCATCGAGCCGTCCACCGGCAAGATCCTCGCGATGGTGTCCACCCCCGGGTTCGACCCCAACGCCCTCGCGGTGCACGACACCGCCGCCGCCAACGCCGCCTTCCAGCAGCTGAACAAGGCGGACGGCAACCCGCTGCTGAACAAGGCGATCAGCGACCGGTTCGCCCCCGGCTCCACGTTCAAGCTGGTCACCGCGGCGGCGGCGCTGGCGAGCGGGAAGTACACCGCGCAGACGCAGGTGCCCGCGCCCCTCCAGCTGACGCTGCCGAACACCACTGCCACCCTCAGCAACTTCGGTGGCGAGAGCTGCGGCGGTGCGACCGTCAGCCTCGCTGACGCGCTGCGGGTCTCCTGCAACACGGCGTTCGCGCAGGTGGGCCTGGACCTCGGCGCCGCGGCGATCAAGGCGCAGGCGGACAAGTTCGGCTTCGACGACCCGTCGCTGACCGTCCCGATGCCGGTCGTGCAGTCGGTGGTGCCGGCCGGGCTGGACGCACCCGAGACGGCGCAGTCGGCCATCGGCCAGCGCGACGTGCAGGCGACGCCCCTGCAGATGGCGATGGTCGCCGCGGCGATCGCCAACGGTGGCGTGCTGATGCGGCCCTACCTGATCCAGACGGTGCGTGCTGCGGACCTGACGGTGGTCAGCCAGGCGCAGCCCAGCACCTACTCCCAGGCCATGTCGTCCGCCGACGCCGCGACGCTGCGCGACATGATGCTCGGCGTCGTCAACAACGGCACCGGCACCGCGGCGCAGATCCCGGGCATGCAGGTGGCGGGCAAGACGGGCACGGCCGAGACGGCCGCCGGCCAGGCGCCGCACGCGTGGTTCGCCGCGTTCGCCCCGGCCGACGCACCGAAGGTGGCCGTCGCGGTGTTCGTCGAGCACGGCGGCAGCCTCGGCAACGACGCGACCGGCGGTGCCGTCGCCGCGCCGATCGCCAAGGCCGTGATCAAGGCGGTGACCGGAAAGTGAGGACGGCACCGGGGGTCGCGCTCGGCGGCCGGTACAGGCTCGCCCGCCGCATCGCGGTGGGTGGCATGGGCGAGGTGTGGGAGGCGCAGGACGAGGCGCTCGGCCGGCCCGTCGCGGTGAAGGTGCTGCGTGAGGAGTTCGCCGGCGACCGCGGCTTCCTCGAGCGGTTCCGCACGGAGGCCCGGAACTCCGCGGCCTTGTCGCACGGCAACATCGCCGCGCTGTACGACTACGGCGAGCAGGACGGTTCGGCGTACCTGGTCCAGGAGCTCGTCGTCGGCGAACCCCTCTCCGACCTGCTGGAACGCGAACCGGTGCTCGAGCCCCGTCGGCTGCTGCCGATCCTCGCCCAGACGGCCCGCGCGCTGCACGCCGCGCACGAGGCCGGGGTGGTGCACCGCGACGTGAAGCCGGGCAACATCCTGATCGGCCGCGGCAACCGGGTGAAGATCACCGACTTCGGCGTCTCGCTGGCGCAGGACCAGCCGACCATGACGGCGACCGGCATGGTGATGGGCACCGCCCAGTACCTGTCCCCGGAGCAGGCCGTCGGCCGGCCGGCCACGCGTCTGTCGGACCTGTACTCCCTGGGCGTGGTGGCCTACGAGGCGCTGGCCGGCAAGCGGCCCTTCACCGGGCCGACCGCGGTCGACATCGCGGTCGCCCACGTCAACGACCCGGTCCCGCCGCTGCCGTCGTCGGTCGACCACGCGCTCGCCGACCTGGTGCTCCGCCTGCTGTCGAAGGACCCGGCCAAGCGACCGCAGTCCGGCGAGCAGCTGGCCGTCACCCTCGACCGGCTGCTGCCGCACACGCCGGTGTCCGGCGTCCCGATGGTGGTCACCGCACCGGAGCCGCCGGTCCGGGTGCCGACGGGCACGGCGACGGGCACTCCGACGGGCACGGTCGCCGGGACCGCAACGGGTGCGCCGGCCGGGACCGCGGCGCGCACGGGCACGTCGACCACCGGCACGTCGGACGCTCGCACCGCGACCCCCGCCGCTCGCTCCGCCGACGCCGTCCCCCCGTCCTTCCCGCCCCGCCACCGCGTCCGGCCGGCAGAGGCCTCCGCCGGCCGGCACACCGCTCCCCGCACGGCACCGGCCGCCGGCACCCGCTCCACCCGCTCGGGAGCGGCGTCGCCGTCCACCCCGGGCTGGGTGACCGAGGTGACCACCCGGGGACCGGCCCGGTGGCGCTGGATCGTGGTGATCGCGGTGCTGATCGTGGTGGCGCTGCTGGGGGCAGCCCTGGCCAGCAGCCTGACCAGGGCGGACGCGGTCCCGGGGACGACGGCACCGGGCGCCGTGCTCGCAGCCACGCCGGACGGCACCGGTCCGACCGCCGTTACGGATGGGATGATCGGGCAGGACGGCCGGTGGCACACCACCGCCGACGGACGACGCTGAAGGGCACCTACGTGGTGGATGAGGGGACCCGCATCCTCGCCGGCCGGTACGAGGTCGGTGAGCTGATCGGGCGCGGCGGCATGGCCGAGGTGCACATCGGTCACGACCGGCGGCTCGGCCGCACGGTGGCGATCAAGATCCTGCGCTCCGACCTGGCCCGCGACCCGTCGTTCCAGAACCGGTTCCGCCGCGAGGCGCAGGCCGCCGCGTCGCTGAACCACCCGGCGATCGTCGCCGTCTACGACACCGGTGAGGACGTGGTGACGGAGCCGACCGGCCTGGTCGCGCACGTGCCGTTCATCGTCATGGAGTACGTCGAGGGCCACACCGTGCGGGACATCCTGCGCGACGGCGCCGCGGTGCCCATCGAGGAGGCGGTGGAGATCACCGCCGGCGTGCTGTCGGCGCTGGAGTACTCGCACCACGCCGGGATCGTGCACCGCGACATCAAGCCGGCCAACGTCATGCTGACCCCCACGGGGGCGGTCAAGGTGATGGACTTCGGCATCGCGCGCGCCGTGGCGGACTCGGCCGCGACGATGACGCAGACCCAGGCCGTCATCGGAACCGCGCAGTACCTGTCCCCGGAGCAGGCGCGCGGCGAGCAGGTGGACACCCGCTCCGACCTGTACTCCACCGGCTGCCTGCTGTTCGAGCTGCTCACCGGGCGCCCGCCGTTCACCGGCGACTCCCCGGTCGCGGTGGCCTACCAGCACGTCCGTGAGAACCCGCCGGCACCGAGCGACATCGCCTCGGACGTGCCGGACACCCTGGACCGCATCACGTTGAAGGCGCTGGCCAAGGAGCGGGACGACCGCTACCAGACGGCCGGCGAGTTCCGGGCGGACCTCGAAGCGGTGCTGCGAGGCGGTGCGGTGGGCGCACCGCCGGTCGGCGCCTTCGCGGTGGCCGGTGCCGCCGGTGCCCTCGCTGCAGGCGAGGCCACCCAGGTGATGGCGCCGGCCACCGCGGCCACCCAGGCGTTCACGCCCGGCTCGGCGGCGTGGGGGGCGACGGGCATCACGACGCCGGGCGCGGGTATCCCCGAGGACGACGAGCGCGGCCGGCGCTGGCTGGTCTGGCTGCTAGTCGGTATCGCGGTGCTGGCCGTCGGCGGGCTCGTCTGGCTGCTGCTGTCGCAGCGCGCCCCGGCGACGCCGACCACGACGAGCGTCCCCGACGTGGTCAACCTGACGGAGCAGCAGGCCAGGGACAAGCTGGATGCCGCGAAGCTCAAGGTGTCGGGCACCCAGCAGGAGAACTCCGACTCGGTCCCGGCCGGCAGTGTCACCCGGACCGACCCCGCGGCCGGCACCTCCCAGCCGGTGAACAGCTCCGTCCTGCTCTACCTGTCCAAGGGTCCGTCCAACCTCAAGGTGCCGGACGTCACCGGCAAGACGGTCGCCGACGCCACCACCGAGCTGAAGGGCGCGGGCTTCGTCGTCGACCCCACGCAGACGTCCGACGACAACCCGAACTTCCCGCAGGGCCAGGTGACCAAGACGGACCCGATCGCCGGCCAGACGGTCGCGGCCGGTTCCACCGTCAAGCTGTCGGTCTCCTCCGGCAACGTCGTGCTCGGCAACCTGGTCGGCCAGAAGCAGGCCGACGCGGTGGCTGCGCTGACCGCACTGAAGCTGGGCAACAACGTGCAGACGCAGCCGGTGACCAAGCCGGACCAGGTCGGCGTCGTCATCGCCCAGGACCGGCCCGACAAGTCGATCCTCAAGCAGGGCACCGTCGTCACCATCACGGTGGGCGCGGCGCCGACGACGGCCACCATCCCGTCGGGGATCACCGGCCCGACGGTGACCGTGGACGCCGCCAAGGCGGCGCTGACCAACGCCGGCCTGACCAACATCCAGGTCACCACGCTGGACCCGAAGAAGAACCCGTCCGACCAGCCGGCCGGCACGGTGATCAGCGTCAGCCCGCCGTCGGGCACCAACGTGGCGATCAACCAGCAGATCACGCTGACCGTCTCAGGCGGCCCGGGTCCCAGCAGCACCTCGACGGCCACCTCAGCTCCGTAGTCACCGGGCAGCACGACGACGGCCGCTCACCGAACCCGGTGGGCGGCCGTTCTCGTCGTCGGACCGGCCGAGCCGGCCGATCAGCAGCGCCGGATCAGGCGCGCACCAACGGGTGCAGCCCCTCGGACCGCCCCACGGCCCCGTCGTCCCCGCACATCGCCAGCCAGTTGGCGAGCAGCCGGTGACCGCCCTGCGTCAGCACCGACTCGGGGTGGAACTGCACGCCGTGCAGCGGCAGCGTCCGGTGCTGCAGGCCCATGATGATGCCGTTCGCCGTGGCGGTGACCTCGAGCTCGTCGGAGAACGTCCCGTCCACCACGGCCAGCGAGTGGTACCGCGTGGCGGTGAACGGCGACGGCAGCCCGGCCAGCACGCCGCGGCCGTCGTGCTGCACCTCGCTCGTCTTGCCGTGCATCAGCTCCGGTGCGTGCGTCACCACGCCGCCGTACACCTCGCCGAGCGCCTGGTGGCCCAGGCAGACGCCGAGCATCGGCGTCCCCGTCTCGGCGCAGTCCCGGATCACCTGCATCGACGAGCCGGCGGCCGACGGCGTCCCCGGTCCCGGAGACACCAGCACGCCGTCGAAGGCCACCCGGTCGGACACGGGCGGGACGGTGTCGTTGCGCACCACCACGGTGTCGGCACCGAGCTGGTTGAGGTACCCGACGATCGTGTAGACGAACGAGTCGTAGTTGTCGACCACCAAGATCTTCGTCATCACTCACCCACGGTCGTCTGGTTGAAAGGCATGTGCGGGGCGATCGCCGGGTACACCCACTCGAAGCAGGCCGCGAGCACCGCGGCGGCCAGCAGCACGCTGATCAGCACCCGCACCCACACCGGCCCCGGCAGGTGCCGCCACAGCCACGCGTACATCATGCGCTCCCGAGCAGCTCGGCCGGCACCCCGTCGGAGGCCGGCGCCCAGTAGTCGAGCACTCCGTGCACCACGTACCGCTGGGCGGCGGAGTACATCGGCGTGCAGGTGGTCATGGTGATCGACCGCGCCGTGGGGGTCGCTCCCGGCTTGTCCGGCACCGGCGCGATCACCTCGGTCTGGTGCGGGTAGACGATCTCCGTCGACGCGACCTTGTAGACGTACCAGGCGTCCTCGGTGCGCACGACGAGGGCGTCGCCCACCTGCAGCTCGGCGATCCGGTTGAACGGCTTGCCGAACGTGGTGCGGTGGCCCGCGACGGCGAAGTTGCCGACGGCACCGGGCATCGCCGTGCCCTGGTAGTGCCCGATGCCGAGCACGTCGAGCACGGTGGCGCGGTCGGTGCCCTCGCTGATCGGGCGTTCCGGCTCACCGGCCCACCGGGGGACCTGCAACGTCGCGAACGTCGTCGCATGGCCCGGCTCGGCCAGGACGGGCGGGTCGTCGTGCCGCGGCGTCGCCACCTTCGGTCCGGCGACCGCCGTCGCCCCCGCGGCCGCGCTCGGGGCGCTCGTCGGCACGGGCGTGGCCCACGCCAGCGACTGCACCACGCGCGCCTGTCCCGCGTTCCCCTGCACGTCGGTCCACCACAGCTGCCACGCCAGGAACCCGAGCAGCAGCACGCCCACCGTCAGCAGCACCTCGCCGAGCACGCCGACGGCGCCCCACACCAGCCCGTGCCGACGGGCGGCCCGCCTGGCGACCCGCCGGTTCGGCGCGACGTCGGTGGTCATGCGGCCGCCCCCCGCCTCGTCCGGCACCGCCTCGTCCGGCTCGTACCGCACCGCCCCGTCCCGCGCCCCCTCATCCCGCACCGCCGCGGCGGGTCGGTGCGCCGGCGGTCGCGGACGGCTCGGGCAGACCGGGCAGCACCTGCACGCCGGCCGGCACCGAGGCGTAGGTCAGGTCGGTGACCGAGTAGGCGGGCAGCTGCAGCGAGGACGACTCGGTGACCTGCCACCCGAGGCCCACCTGGACGGAGTCGCGGACGTAGGCGCGCACGGCCGGCGCCTGGTCGAGCGCCGCCTGGAGCTTGTGCGGGTCGCCGATCGCACGGACGGTGTACGGCGGCGAGTAGACGCGGCCGTGCAGCCGCAGCACGTTGCCGACGCAGCGGAACGCGCTGGTCGACACCACCCGCTGGTCCTGCAGCTCCATCGCCTCGGCGCCACCCGCCCACAGGGCGTTCATCACGGCCTGCAGGTCCTGCTGGTGGACCACCAGCACGTCGGGGCTGACGTTGCCGCGCCGGGGAGAGTCGGCCGGCGCGTCGTTCAGCTGCACCGTCAGCCCGATGCCGCTGACCGCCACACCACCGCCGGCCACCAGGTAGCCGGTCCCCACGGCGTCCGCCGACGCCCCGGGAAGGGCGCTCTGGGCCGTCAGCACGTCCACCTCGGCGCGGAGCTCGTCCACCTGCGCCGACAGCCGGGCGACCTTGTCCGACTCCGCCTGCGTCAGGCTGCGCAGATCGGTGGGGTGCCGTGAGATCGACCCCGCCGCGCTGCGCGCCGACATGGAGAACAGCACCGCCGAGAGCAGCAGCACCACACCGACGGACACGCTGCCGCGCGGCAGGCGCAGGCGGTGCGGGCGGTCGCTCACGCAACGCTCCTGGTGACGGGCCGGTGCACGCGGTCCGACGGCGTGCACCGTCTAGGCTAGGTCACGTTGCGCCCGGTCTGTGCGGCTCGCCTCGAGCACCGCAGCACGGGCGACGGCCCCCGGTTCCGCCTCGGCCACCGGCCTGCGACGGCCACGGACGCGGCGGCCACCCATCGCCTGAAGGAGCACCCGGACGTGCCTGAGTCGAGGTCGCGGAAGAAGGTCGCGTACACGCCGCCCCCCGGGAAGGCTGTCCCGCGCAAGCCGAACCCGCCGTGGTTCGTGCCGGTCATGCTCGGGCTGATGGTGGTCGGCCTGGCCTGGATCGTCGTGACGTACCTGACCGCCCAGAGCGGCCACACGTACCCGATCCCCGCGATCGGCCAGTGGAACCTGGCGTGCGGCTTCGGGCTGATCCTGGTCGGCTTCGGGATGACCACCCGCTGGCGCTGAGCCACGGTCCGTCGGGCCGGTTGTCCCCAGTGGTGAACAACCCTGTGGAAAACTACACCGATGTCATTCCGCAGGTCACAGCCTGTGGATGGCTCAGAGGAGCCCGACCGCTCGGTAGGTGAGGACGGTCGACGCGACGAGCAGGACGCCGACCACCACCGGGGCCGCCACGGCGACCAGCCGGCGCCGCGGTGCCGGCGCGTGGGCGTACGCCGCACCGAGCAGCAGCCCGACGACGAGCCCGCCGACGTGCGCCTGCCACGCGATCCCCAGCCCCGGCACGAACCCGATCACCAGGTTCACCACGATCACGCCGAGGATGCCCCGGGCGTCGGCACCCACCCGGCGCAGCACCACGAGGATCGCGCCGAACAGCCCGAACACCGCACCGGACGCCCCGACGATCGCCACGTTCCAGCTGTGCGTCACGGGCGCGAGCAGCACCGCACCCACCGACCCGCCCACCGCCGCCATCAGGTACAACGTCAGGTACCGGGCCCGGCCGAGCAGCTGCTCGAGCAGCGGTCCGACCGTCCACAGCGCCACCATGTTGAACACGATGTGCAGGAAGCTCGCCGGTGAGTGCAGGAACGCCGCGGTGAGGAACCGGTACGGCTGCACCGATCCCACCACCGGGCTGAACGCCCACCGCGACGTCCACGTCGGCGTCGTCAGCTGCAGCAGGTAGCTGAGCGCGTTCAGCCCGATCAGGGTGAAGGTGACCAGCGGACGTCCGTCCCGCACCCGACCCCCGAGCGCCGTCCGGCGCGCCGGCACCGCGCGGTTCGCCTCCGCGACGCAGTCCACGCAGTGCACCCCGACCGCCGCCGGCCGCTGGCACTCCGGGCACACGGGGCGTCCGCAGCGCTGGCAGCGCACGTAGCTGATCCGGTCGGGGTGCCGCGGGCACACCGGGGGCGCCGCGGTACCGG
Source organism: Cellulomonas sp. NTE-D12 (assembly GCF_027923705.1). Classification (NCBI taxonomy): domain Bacteria; kingdom Bacillati; phylum Actinomycetota; class Actinomycetes; order Micrococcales; family Cellulomonadaceae; genus Cellulomonas; species Cellulomonas electrica. The sequence goes on from NZ_AP026442.1 coordinate 3,650,543, forward strand.
CACCCAGAGGGTCGGGAGTGGTGATGGTCAGTCCTCGACGGTGATGGAGTCGATCACCACGTCCTGCACGGGACGGTCGCCCGGGCGGGTCGGGGTGGTCGCGATGGCGTCGACCACGGCCTTGCTCGCGTCGTCGGCCACCTTGCCGAAGATCGTGTGCTTGCCGTTGAGCCACGGGGTGGCCGCCACCGAGATGAAGAACTGGGAGCCGTTGGTGCCGCCCATCTTCCCGGTGACCGGGTCGAGGCGCTTGCCGGCGTTGGCCATGGCCAGCACGTACGGCTCGGAGAACGTCAGCTCGGGGTGGATCTCGTCGTCGAAGTTGTAGCCCGGGCCGCCGCGGCCGGTGCCCTGGGGGTCACCGCCCTGGATCATGAAGCCCGGGATGACGCGGTGGAAGATCACGCCCTTGTACAGGGGGTCGGTGCGCGTGGCGCCGCTCGGGTCCGTCCACTCCTGGGAACCGGTGGACAGCCCGGTGAAGTTCGCCACGGTGCGCGGTGCGTGGTTGGGGAACAGCTCGACACGGATGTCGCCGGCGGTCGTGTGCAGGGTCGCAAACATGACCTCAGTCTCGCACGGAGCCCTCCTGCGCAGCGGGGCCCGCGGTGGCAGAGTGGGAGGTCACAGCCTCGAGACCAGCAACGACGTCCGGGAGTGGCAGATGACGAAGCACAGCAAGCTCGACGTTGACCCCGACAAGCTGAAGGAGCAGGCAGCCGACCTCGGCGCCACGCTGACGGGCGCCGCCGTGCATGCCAAGGAGTGGACGACACCTCGGGTGGAGGCCTTCATCGACTGGCTGCTTCCCCGCCTCGAGAACGCCTACAACGAGAGCGTCAAGGCCGCGGCCCCGCGGGTGGAGAAGGCGGCCGAGAAGGCGGGTCCGGCGATCGACACCGCGCACGACAAGCTGGTGGACGAGCTGATCCCGCGCCTGGTCACCGCCCTGAACGAGGCGGCGGAGAAGGCGGGCGCGGCGGCGGTCAAGGCTGCCGACACCGCGGCGGAGGTCGCCAAGGCGAACGCGGCCGAGCTGAAGAAGCAGGTCCACGTGGCCCCGCCGAAGAAGTCGCACAAGGGTCTGAGCACGTTCATGGTGGTCGGCCTGCTCGTCGGTGCCGGCGCGGCCGGTGCGGCCTGGTTCCGGTCCCGCTCGACGGTGGACCCCTGGGCCGAGCCGTGGGAGCCGACCGACCCGACCGGTGGCACCGGGGCGGACGCGCTGCACACCCACACGCACGACGTGCGCGCGTCGGTGACCGATGCGGTGGGCGACGCGGCCGATGCCGTGGGCGAGGTGGCCGGTTCGGCCGTCGCGAAGAGCCGGGAGGCGACGCGCAAGGCGGCCGAGAAGCTCGACGAGGCCCGCGCCTCTGCCGAGGAGGCGGCCAAGAAGGTCACCCGGCGCACGGCCAACAAGGCGGAGGACGTCGCGGACGCGACCGAGGACGCCGTGGAGAAGGACAACCCTTCGGGCGACATCTGATCGGTCGCCGCACGGGCGGCAGCACGTCGAGCGGCGGGGTCCCGGGTGCCCGGGGCCCCGCCGTCGTCGTGCCGGCGTCCCCGGACTGGCCACGCACCACCCCTGGGCCGCACGGCCTCCCCGCGAATGCGGTTGACCTGCGCGCGCAGCGGCGGCGACCCTCGACCGATGGACGAGGACCTGACCCAGCTCTGGCCGGTGGCAGGCCTGCGCGTGGTCTCCGGCGACCTCGAGCTGCGCTGGCCGGACGACGAGCTCATGGTGGCCGTCGCCCACGAGGCCGGACAGGGGATCCACGCACCGGACCTCATGCCGTTCACGTTCCCGTGGTCGCGGGGCACCGCCCAGGCGGTGTCGCGCAACGTGCTGCAGTACCTGTGGGGTCAGCGGTCGTCGCTGAGCGCCGACTCGTGGTGCCTCGAGCTCGCCGTGCTGGTCGACGGGGTGCCGCTCGGCCTGCAGTCGGCCAGGTCCAGCCACTTCCCGGTGACCCGGACGGCCGAGACCGGCTCGTGGTTGGGGCAGCGGCACCAGGGCAACGGCGTCGGCACCCGGATGCGCGTCCTGATGCTCCACCTGCTGTTCGAGGGGCTCGGTGCCCGGGAGGCCACCAGCGGCGCCTTCCTGGACAACGGTCCCTCGAACGCCGTCTCCACCAAGCTCGGCTACGACCGCAACGGTCTGGTCACCGTGGCGCGGGAGGGGGTCGCGGCGCAGCAGTGGCGCTACCGGATGGACCGCGAGCGCTGGGACGCCCGTCCCGGCTGGATGCGGCCGGACGTGACGCTGCACGGCGTCGAGCCGGTGCGTGAGCAGCTGGGCATCTCCTGACCGTCCTTTTGCCATCTGCGGACATCTGCGTGGACAACCCACCAGATGCCGGATGTCCGCGCGGTACCGTCTGGCCATGCAGCTGGGAGACCTTCAGGCACGCGTGCGCATCGCGCTGACCAACACGATCGCCAACGAGTGGACGCTGTTCACCCCGTCGAGCGGCACCAGCAGCGCCTCGGAACGCACCATCGCCTTCCACCTCGGCTGGTACCTGCGGCCGATGATCGAGAACGCCTGGGACATCGACGCGGAGTACGACCGGTCGGCGATGGCCCTGGAGAAGGCGGTCCGCCTCGAGGACGCGGACTCCGAGGGCCGGCGCATCCCGGACCTGATCGTGCACCGCCGTGGCCACCTCGGCCCGGAGGAGAACCTGCTGATCCTCGAGCTGACCGCCGACCACGCGACCCGCGGCTCGACCGCCGGCGACTTCGGCCGTGCGACGGCCATCCAGCGCCGGTTCGGCTACCGCTACGCGGTGCTGCTGGACCTGCGCCTCGGGCTGGAGGGCGGCCAGCCGACCGTCCAGCCGACGTGGCACTGGGCCACGCTCGAGGAGGGCCCGGTCACCCGCGAGCCGGAGGACGTGTACCCGGCGGAGGTGCTGGCGGACATCACCGCGCGCGGGGCGGCGTACCGCCGCGGCTGATCGCCGGACCGCCGGGCTCAGTCGGCCCGGCGGTAGTTCAGCAGCCGCTGCATCACCACGACGGTGACCAGGAACGCGCCGCTGACCACGTTGTTCCAGGTGGAGTCGAGCTGCAGCTCGCGGATGAACGCGTTGATCGTGCCGAGCAGCAGCACGCCGGCGGCCGTGCCGATCAGCGAGCCGGCACCTCCGGTCAGCAGCGTCCCGCCGATCACCACCGCGGCGATCGCCTGCAGCTCGTACCCGGTGGCGATGATCGGGCTGGCGGACACCAGCTGCGCGGCCTGCAGCATCCCGGCCACGCCCGCGAGCGCCGCCGAGACGACGTAGAGGCTGACCTTGGTGCGGCGCACCTTCAGCCCCATCAGCACGGCGGCGTCCTCGCCACCGCCGATCGCCAGGGTGGTCAGGCCGAACGGTGTCCGCTCGAGCACCACGTGGAACACCACGTACAGCGCGATCGCGATCAGCACCGGGTAGCCGATCGTCAGGAACACCCCGGTGCCCAGGTGCGCGAAGAACGAGTCGCTCGGCACCGAGTACGTCCGGGCCCCCGCGCCGGTCAGCTGGTACACCAGCCCGCGGACGCCGAACAGCGTCGCCAGGGTGACGATGAACGGAGCCATCCCGGCGTAGCCGATCAGCATGCCGTTGATCAGGCCGATCAACCCGCACGCGAGAATCGTCGCCAGCACGGCGGCGACCGGTCCCGCCTGGTTGCTCACGTACACGCCGACCACGCCGCCGAGGGCGAAGACGGAGCCGACCGACAGGTCGATGCCACCGGTGATGATCACCAGGGTCATGCCGATGGCGACGATCCCGATGTACGAGTTGCCCAGGACCGTGTTCCGCAGGTTGTCCAGCGTGTGGAAGCTCGGCCAGAGGACCGAGCCGACCAGCACCAGCAGCGCCAGCGCGGCGAAGGCCGCCACCCCGTTGCGCTGCAGCGCCGCCGCGACGCGGGACCCGGTGGCGGCGACGGGTTCCACGGGGCGCGCCGCCAGGCCGGTGCCGGCGGTGGCCGGGCCGTCCGGGACGCCCGTCGGTGCGGTGGTGCTCATGCGCGTGCCCTCACTCGCTGGATGTAGACGGCGCCGACGATCACGACGGCGGTGACCATCTGGGACACCGCGTCCGTCGCCGAGTGGAAGATCAGCGTGCTGCGCAGCAGCTGCATGAGGATCGCGGCGGCCACGGTGCCGACCACCCGCACCCGTCCGCCGGTGAGCGGTGTCCCGCCGACCACGACGGCGGTGATGGCGAACAGCTCGTAGTTCAGGCCGCTGGACAGGGCGTTCGCGGACGTGATCGACGCGGTGTCCATCACCCCCGCCCACGCGGCCAGCACCCCGCTGAGCACGTAGACGCCGATCAGCGTGCGCCGCACGGGCACCCCCGACAGGTACGACGCCCGGGCGTTGTCCCCGACGGCGAGCAGCTGGCGGCCGAAGTTGGTCCGCCGGACGGTGAACGCCACCAGGCCGACGGCGACCAACGCCGCGATGATCAGGCCGTTCACCCCGAGCACGTGGCCGGAGGAGATCCCGAGGATCACCTTGTCGTGGATGCTCGGGTTCTTCCCGGCGAGGAGCAGCTGCGCAAGGCTCCGGCCGGCGAACAGGAACGCCAGGGTCGCGACGATCGGCTGGATCCCGACGACGCCGACCAGGAACCCGTTCAGCACCCCGACGAGCCCGCCGATCACCAGCGCCAGCGCGATCGCCCCGACCCCCGGGACGCCGCTGAACTGCACGAGCAGCGCACCGGACAGGGCCATCACGGCGCCGACGGACAGGTCGATCCCGGCGGTGCCGATCACCATCGCCATCCCGAGGGCGACCACGACGATCCGGGTGCAGAGCACCAGCTGCACGTCCAGGTTGTCCCAGGTGATGAAGCGTGGGGTGAACAGCACGTTGTAGACGACGATCAGCACCAGGGCGACGTAGACGCCGTTGTCCCTGGTCCAGCGCAGCACGGTGGCGCGGTCGGCCTTCGCCGCCGTCCCGGCGACCGCGGTGGACAGGTTAGTCACGGGTGGGGTCCTCCTCCGGGGACGGGACTGCGGCGATCGCCTGCACCAGGTCGTGCTCGCTGATGTCGTCGCCGTCGAGCACCGCGACGACGGCCCCGTCCTTGAGCACCACGATCCGGTCGCTCTCGTCGACCAGCTCCTCGGTCTCGGACGAGATCAGCAGCACCGCGAGGCCTTCGGCGGCGAGCTCGTCGATCGTCTGACGCACCTCGAACTTCGTCCCGACGTCGATGCCCCGGGTCGGCTCGTCGAGCACCAGCACGCGCGGGCTCAGGCACAGCCACCGCGCGAGCATCACCTTCTGCTGGTTGCCCCCCGACAACGTGCTGACCTTCTGGCCGGGTCCGGTGGCGCGGATGTGCAGCCGTGCCATGAAGTGCTCGACGAGCTGGTCGATCCGCTTGTCGGACACCAGGCCGAGGCGGGACATGCGCGGCAGCGCCGCGATGGCGATGTTGTCGCGGATGGACAGGTTCGGCAGGATCCCCTCGAGCTTGCGGTCCTCCGGCAGCAGCGCGACGCCGGCCTCGATCGCCGCTCCCGGCGATCCGGTGCGGATGGGCTTGCCCTCCACGAGCACGGCGCCGGAGTCGAGCTCCTGCGCCCCGAGCACGGCCATCCCGGTCTCGCTGCGGCCGGCGCCCAGCAGTCCGCCGAGCCCGACGACCTCTCCGCGGTGCACCTCGAGCGAGACGTCGTGCAGGCGGTTGCGGCGGGTGAGGCCGCGCAGCTCCAGCACCGGTGGGCCGGCGACGATGCGGTCGCCACCGCCCGGCGCCGAGCGGTGCAGCGCCGTCTGCAGCTCCCGGCCGAGCATCGTCGCGACCAGCTGAACCCGCGGCAGCTCCGCCATCGGCCCGGTGTGCACCAGGCGGCCGTCGCGCAGCACGGACACCGTGTCGCAGATCCGGTACAGCTCGTCCAGCCGGTGGCTGACGTAGACGATCGCCACGCCCTCCGACCGCAGCCGCCGGATGATCCCGAACAGCGTCTCCACCTCGCGGGACTCCAACGAGGAGGTGGGCTCGTCCATGATCACGACGTTCGCGTGCAGCGCGACCGCCCGGGCCACCGAGATCATCTGCTGCGTGCCCAGGCCCAGGGTGTTCAGGGGCACGTCGACGTCGGCGCGGATCTGGTAGTCGTCGAGCAGGGCGTTCGCCTCGCGCCGCATCCGGGCGAAGTCGACGAGCCGCAACCGGGTGCGCGGCTCGCGGCCCAGGTACAGGTTGCGGGCCGCGCTCTGCATCGGCACCAGGTCCAGCTCCTGGTAGATGGTGCTGATGCCGGCCGCCTGCGCCGCCCGCGGGTCCGCGAACGTCACCGGCTCGCCGCGGTGCCGCAGCTCGCCGCTGTCGCACTGGTACACGCCGGTGAGGATCTTGATCAGCGTCGACTTGCCGGCACCGTTCTCGCCGACCAGCGCGTGCACCTCGCCGGCGCGCACCGTGATGCTGACGTCGCTGAGTGCCTTGACGCCCGGGAAGGACTTGCTCACGCCCCGGGCCTCCAGCACGGGGGGCGCCCCGGCCGTGGTGAGCTCCGCCATCGAGTGCTCTCCCTGGTTGTGCTGGGTGTGGACATCCTGCACCCGCCGCCGTCCGGGCCGACGGCGCCGGGCGGGCGGCGGGGGCAGGTGGGTCGCTCGGGTCAGAACGACTTGGAGAGGTTCGCCGAGGCGTTGTCCGGCGTGTACTCGTTGTCCGAGATGATGATCTTGGCGGGCACCGGGGTGTCGTTCTCGAAGTCGGCGAGCGCCTTGAAGGCGAGCGGGCCGAACCGCGGGTTGGACTCGATCACGCCGTTGTACTTGCCGTCCACCAGCAGCTGCACGGCGTCGTGCGTGCCGTCGACCGAGACGATCTTGATGTCCTTGCCGGGCGTCTTTCCGGCGGCGGCGATCGCGGTCTCGGCGCCGATGCCCATCTCGTCGTTCTCGGCGTACACGGCCGTGATGTCCGGGTGCGCCTGCAGCAGCGAGGCCATCACCGTCTGACCGTCGGTCCGCGCGAAGTTCGCCGTCTGCTGTGCGACGACCTGGATGCCGGGCGCCGTCTTGATCTCGTCGACGAACCCGCTGGTCCGGTCGGTGGTCACGCCGTTGCCCGACGAGCCGAGCAGGATGGCGACCTTGCCGGTGCCACCGGTCTGCTTGATCATCGCGTCGGCCGCGCGCTTGCCCTGGGACACGAAGTCGGAGCCGATGAAGGTCAGGTAGTCGGTGCAGGCCTTGGAGTTGACCAGGCGGTCGACGGTGACCACGGGGATCTTCTTGGCACGGGCCGCGTCGAACGCCGGCTGCAGGCCGTCCGAGTTCAGCGGCGCCACGATCAGCAGCTGCACGCCCTGGTTGATCATCCCCTGGATGTCCGTCACCTGCTTGGCGATCTCGCTGTTCGCGTTCGTCTTGATCAGCGTGGCGCCCTGGGCGGCCGCCTCGTCCACCATCGACTTGGTCTCCGCGATGCGGAACGCGGCGGTCTCCGGCTCCGACTGGGAGAAGCCGACCTTGGCGCCCTTGAGGCTGATCTTCGGGTAGCCGAGGGCGCTCGCCGTGCAGCCGTCGCCCGACGCCGCGCCGGACGAGGCGACGGTCGGGTTGGCGGCAGCGGCGGCCGTCCCTCCGGAGGTGGATCCGGCGGACGACGACGAGCATCCGGCGGCGGCGAGGCCGACCGCCAGCGCGAGGGCGGTGACGGTCGTGCGCCGCGAGGTCTTCATCGACATGGGTGTGTGGCTCCTTGGACGAGGTGGAACGAGCACCTGCGAGGCGGGCCGGGCCGGACGGCGTCCCCTTCGACGCCCGGCTGGACCCGCGGACGTCCCGCGGTGTCGCACCCTTGCGACGACGCCGGCGGAACGTGCGTGTGATCGATATTGACGAAGTTCTGATCGGACCGTCAACAGCCCGTCCATCACGTGATCAAATCGTGACCTGGCTCGTTCGCTTGCGCCACGTCGGGGGCCACGACCGATCGAGCTCGGAAGCGCCGGAGCACCCGCGAACGCTACCCTTGGCCTGACCAGGCCGCTCGTCCGAGCCTGACGGTTCATCGTGCGGGTCTGACCTGGAGGGGCAAGGAGGGACATGTTCGGCGCCGAGCGTCGCCAGCTGATCCTCGAGCTCGTCCGTGCCCAGGGCGCGGTGTCGATCCGCGACCTCGCTGTGGCGGTCAACGCGTCCGAGGTCACCGTGCGGCGCGACGTCACCACCCTCGAGAGCCGGGGGCTGCTCGACCGCAGCCACGGCGGCGCGCTGCTGCCGGACGGCGAGCTCGGCGGGGCACCCCTGTCGCACCGGGAGCCGGGCGGCACGTCCCAGCCGGAGCGAGGCGAGACGCTGGTGCCCGGCGAGGCGGCCGGACCCCCCCGCACGACGATGTTCGGCGCCGAACGCCGCCGCCTGATCTGCGAGTACGTGCGCGCCAACCGCGTCGTCTCGTTGCGCGACCTCGCCGCGGCCGTCAACGCGTCCGAGGTCACCGTCCGCCGCGACCTGGTCACGCTCGAGCGGCAGGGCCTGATCGAGCGTGCCCACGGCGGCGCCCAGCTGCCGGACGCGCTGATCATCGAACCCTGGCCGACCGCGCCGCCCGACCCGGAGACGACGGCGAAGTCCGCCATCGCCACGCTCGCCGCGACGCTGGTCGGCGACGCGACGGCCATCATGCTGGGCGCCGGCACCACGGTGTACGAGCTGGCCAGGAGGCTGGCGCCCCGCTCACCGCTGACGGTGCTGACCAACTCGATGCTCGTCGCGCGTGCGCTCGCGCGGACGCCCAACGTCGAGCTGGTGATGACCCGCGGCTCCCTCGACAACTCCACGCTCGCGCTGGTCGGCAGCGCCGCGGAGCACTGGATCGCCGGTCAGCGCGTGACCCGCGCCTTCGTCTCCGGCGGTGGACTGACCACGGAACGCGGGCTGTCCAGCACGCACCTGGCGGTGTCCGAGGTGGAGCGGGCGATCGTCGGCAGCGCCAAGGAGCTGGTGGTGCTGGCGGACCACACGAAGCTCGGCGTGGAGAGCACGTACCCCGTGGCGCCGGTGACCAGGATCGACCACCTGGTCACGGACACCTCCGGCGACACCTCGGTGCTGGAGTCGCTGTCGTCCCGCGGCGTGCACGTGCACGTCGCGCCGTCCGACCTGGCGGGCGCCACCGCCTGACCCCACCACGACGGGCGCGGTTGACGACGCGGTGAGCCCTCCGAGCCATCACGCCGCCTGACCGCTTCCGACCGGACGGGATCGGTGCGCGACCGTTCCGGCCGCGATCTGACAGCAGCACCGATCCCGTCCAGTACCGTGAGCCCGTGTTCGCGACGGAGCGGCGGCGCCGGATCCTCGAGCACGTGCGCCGTCATGGCACCGCCGACCTGCGCGAGCTGGCCCGGGCGGTCGACGCCTCCGAGGTCACCATCCGTCGGGACCTGCGCGCGCTCGAGCAGCAGGGGCTGATCGCCCGGCACCGCGGCGGCGCGGCGGCGTTGCAGGACCCCGGGGCGGGAAACCTGTCGACCGAGGGCGCCGACCCGGCCGCCCGGCCGGAGCAGGTGGCGATCGCGCGGCTGGCGGCCACCTTGGTGCACGACGGAGACGCCGTGGCGATCGGCGCAGGGACCACCGCCCAGCAGCTGGCCGCGACCCTGGTCGACGCCTCGGAGCTCACGGTGGTGACCAACTCCTTGCTGGTCGGCGAGGTGCTCGGCCAGGCCCGCGGCGTGTCGGTGGTGATGACGGGCGGCTCGCTGCGCGGTGCCACGTACGGCCTGGTCGGCAGTGGTGCCGAGCAGTCGTTCGCCGACCTGCGCGTCCGCCGCGCGTTCCTCTCCGGCGACGGGCTGACCGCGGGCTGGGGACTGTCGACCTCCGACCTCGCGGAGGCCGGTGTCGACCGGGCCGTCGCCGACGCCGCGCAGGAGGTGGTGGTCCTCGCCGACCACACGAAGCTCGGAACCGACGCGCCGTTCCAGAGCGTGCCGATCGACCGCATCGCGCACGTCGTCACGGACGACGGTGCCGACGCCGGCACCCTCGCCACCCTGCGTGCGGTCGGCGTCCAGGTGCACGTCGCCGGCACGCGGGACGACGGGTGACCACCCTGAGGTCCACCACCGGGGAACCCCATCCGGACGGTGGTCGCCTAGTGTGGGGCGCCAGCACGCCCGACGTGGGGAAGGAGGCGCCCGCCGTGCCCGCCTCTGCCCCTGAACCGGCCTCGTCCACCGTCCTCGAGGCGCGCGCCGTCACCAAGTCGTTCCCCGGCGTGACGGCGCTGCAGGACGTCGACCTGGTGCTGCGCCGCGGGGAGGTCCACGCCCTGGTCGGGGAGAACGGCGCCGGCAAGTCCACGCTGATCAAGGTGCTCACCGGCGTCTACCCGCCGGACGCCGGCCAGGTGCTCCACCACGGCCGGCCGGCGACGTTCCGCAGCCCGGGTGCGGCACAGGCCGCGGGCATCAGCACGATCTACCAGGAGGTGAACCTGGTCCCCACGCTCACCGCCGCGCGCAACCTGTTCCTCGGCCGCGAGCCTCGCACCCGCCTCGGCCTGATCGACTTCCGGGCCATGAACGCCCAGGCGCGCGAGGTGCTGCAGCGCTACGGCGTCGATGCCGACGTCGAGGCGCCGCTCGGTTCCCTCGGTCTCGGCACCCAGCAGATGGTCGCCGTGGCGCGCGCCGTCGCCGCGCGTGCCGATGTGGTGATCATGGACGAGCCGACGTCGTCGCTCGAGGCCCGTGAGGTCGAGACCCTGTTCGCCGCGATCGACCGCCTGGCGTCCGACGGCGCGGCGGTGCTCTACGTGAGCCACCGGCTCGACGAGCTGTACCGCATCTGCGACACCGTCACGGTGCTGCGGGACGGGCGGCTGGTGCACACCGGCCCCCTCGCGGAGCTGCCCCGGCTGCAGCTGGTCGCGGCGATGCTCGGCCGCGAGCTGCTCGCCGAGACGCGCCGCCGTTCCGAGGCGGAGCCGAACGACGGGCTCGACGACGAGGTGCTGACGGAGCCGGTGCTGACGGTCGACGGGCTGACGCGGCGCGGCGTGCTCGACGGCGTCTCGTTCACGGTGCGTCCCGGCGAGATCGTCGGCCTCGGCGGGCTGCTCGGTGCCGGCCGCAGCGAGACCGGCATGGCGGTGCTCGGTGCGCAGCGGATCGACTCCGGCACGGTCACGGTCGACGGTGAGCCCATCCGCACCGGCTCACCGGGGGCGTCCATCGCGGCCGGTGTCGCGCTGCTGCCGGAGGACCGCAAGCTCGAGGGGATCCTGCCCAACCTGTCGATCCGCGACAACATCATCCTCGGCGCCCTGCCGCGACTGTCCCGAGCCGGCCTGATCTCGAACGGCCGCATCGACGCCATCGTCGACGGGTTCATGAAGCAGCTGAAGATCCAGGCGTCCAGCCCCGACCAGAAGGTCGGCACGCTGTCCGGCGGCAACCAGCAGAAGGTGCTGCTGGCGCGCCTCCTGTGCCTCGACCCGAAGGTGCTGATCCTCGACGAGCCGACGCGCGGCATCGACGTCGGCGCCAAGATCGAGGTGCGGGTGGCCATCGACGCCCTGGCGGCGGACGGTCTGGCGGTGCTCCTCATCTCGTCGGAGACCGAGGAGCTGATCGACGGCTCGGACCGGATCGTCGTGCTGCGGGAGGGCAAGGTCACGGACGTGCTCGGTGGTGACCGCCTCACCGAGGAGGACCTGATCCACGCCATCGCCGGCGAACCCGGGGAGCGGCCGGCCGAGTGAGGCCGTGGCTGCGCACCGGTGCTTGACTGGGTGCACCGACCGGACGATCGAGAGGCGGTCAGCCATGAGCCGCGCACATGCTTCCGCTCGACGGCCTTGGTGGCCATGGCTCGTCCTCGCCGTCGCGGCCCTCGCCGTGATCTCGTACCTCGTGCTGGACGCCCTGGCCGGGACGCACGGCGTCTGAGCGGCGCGACGAAGCCCCTCGTCCGGGACGGAGGAGGGGCTCGGAGTGGAGCCAACGGGACTCGAACCCGTAACCCCCTGCTTGCAAAGCAGGTGCGCTACCAATTGCGCCATGGCCCCCGGGGAACCGGACCGGTCACGGTCCGGAGCGGCGGGTCACTCGAAGGTGTCGGTGACCTCGGCCCACAGGTCCCGCTCGTCGCGGTCCTGCACGTACCTCTGGTAGACGACGTAGCCGACGGCGGCAGCGGCGGCGAGGACCAGCAGCTTCTTCATCGGTACCTCCTCGAGTGGGCCTAACAGGACTTGAACCTGTGACCTCTTCCTTATCAGGGAAGCGCTCTAACCGTCTGAGCTATAGGCCCCGGGCGCGGTGACCGGGAGCCGGGCTGCGCGCGCCGGTCGAGACTACCCCAGCGACGCTTCCCGGCCCAAAACGCGACGGCGCCGCGGCTACTCGTCCGTCATCGTGACGTGCACGCCGCCCACCAGCGCCGCCACGATGTTGTAGAGGAACGCGCCGATGGTGGACATCGCCGTCAGCAGGAAGACGTCGATCACCGCGACGAGAGTCGCGCCGGAGATCACCTTCCGGAAGCTGATCACGTCGGTGACGTTGACGGCGCTCTCCGGGCCGACCACCTGCTTGACCAGGTCGTTGATGCTGGCGAACACGTGCAGACCGTCGAGCGTGAGCCACACCACCGCGGTCGCCACCACCAGGATGATGCCGAGCGCGAAGGACAGCAGCAGCGACAGCTTCATCACCGACCACGGGTCCAGCCGGGAGATCGCCAGCCGTACCCGCCGAGGTGCGCCCGGTGCAGGCGCGCGCCCGGACACCGGGTGCGGCGGGGGTACCGGTGCCGGCCGCGCGGACGCGGCGGGAGCGGTCGGGTTGGCGGTCATGGGCTCTTCCTGGGGCCGAGGGCGTGTCAACGAAGCGTACGCGGCGCTCAAGCCCGCACCAGCGACACCCGCCGTCTTCTTCAGCCAGACGGTCGAACGGTCGACGGCCTCCAGCAGCGGCGACGGCGAGGCTGCCTCGTCCCGCGGGCCCGTCGTGGCATCGGCCTCGGGAGGTGCGGCGCCCTCCTTCGGACGAGCGGCAGAGGCGGCGACGCCGACCGCGGAAGCCCCGGCGGTGGCCGTCACGGGGCCGCCGTCCTGCGGGGACCGTGCCTCCGCTCCGGCGGGGGGGTGCGCGTCCGTCGCGGCCTGACGCCGTTCGGGTGCGTCCGCTCCGGACACCGGAGCCGACGCCGCCAGGCCGCCGTCCGTCACCGACGCGACGGAGGCCGGGTCCTGGCTGACCGGTCCGGTGACCCGCGTGGTGCGCGGGTTGGTGCGGGACCCGCGCTTGCCGGCCGGTCGGGCGGTCTCGCCGCTGACCGGCCGCGTCACGGGCCGCGGCGTCCGGGTCGGAGGCACGCTCGCCGGCAGGCCACCGTCCGTCGTGCCGGGCACGACAGCCGACGCCCGCGCACCGGTCTCGACGCGCATGGTGTCGTCGGCCGGCCCGCCCTGGCCCGGTACCCCCCCGACAGTCCGGACGTCGCCCTGACCTGCAGGGGACGGTCGCTTGCGCGGCGGGATCGAAGGCGGTGGGGCGTCGGTCATGCGTCCTCCGCGGGCTCACCGTCGGCCGGTGGCTGGGCACCGTCCGACACGGGTCCCGGGTTGGGTCCGATGGCCACGGCGGTGCTGTCCGGCAGGTCTGATCCGTCCGGTCCGCGGCCGTTGTCCGGACCCACGCTACCGGCATCCTCGCCGAGGTGCCGCTCCGTGTTCCGGGCGACGGCGATGATCCGGTCACCGGCATCGGGCTTGGCAAAGATGACGCCCTGGGTGCTGCGACCGGTCGCGTGCACCTCGGAGGTGGCCGACCGGACCACCTTGCCGCGCTCCATGATCACCAGGACCTCGTCGTCGGCGTCCGTCACCAGGGCACCGACCAGGTCGCCGTTGGCCTCCGGCAGGTTGGCCACCTTGATGCCGAGGCCGCCACGGCCCTGCTGCCGGTAGTTCTCGACCGTGAGCGCGGTCCGCTTGGCGATACCGCCCTCGGTGACCGTGAACAGGTAGGCGTCCTCCCGGACGACGTCCATCGCCAGCAGCTCGTCGTCGCCCCGGAACTTCATGCCGGTGACGCCGCTCGTCGCCCGTCCCATCGGACGCAGCGCCTCGTCGGACGCCGTGAACCGCACGGACTGACCCTTGCGCGACACCAGGATCAGGTCCTGGTCGGCGTTCACCAGCCGCGCCGACACCAGCGCGTCCGGGTTCCCGTCCTCGTCCTCGCGCAGGTTGATGGCGATCACGCCACCCGAACGGTTGGAGTCGTACTCGGACAGCACCGTCTTCTTCACCAGCCCGCGCTGCGTGGCCAGCACCAGGTACTCCGCCTGGCCGTAGTCACGCAGGTCGAGCACCTGGGCGATGCGCTCGTCCGGCTGGAACGCCAGCAGGTTGGCGACGTGCTGACCCTTGGCGTCACGACCGCCCTCGGGCAGCTCGTACGCCTTGGCCCGGTAGACGCGGCCGAGGTTGGTGAAGAACAGCAGCCAGTGGTGCGTCGTCGTGACGAAGAAGTGGTCGACGATGTCGTCCTCGCGCAGCTGCGCGCCGCGCACGCCCTTGCCGCCGCGGCGCTGCGCCCGGTAGTTGTCGCTGCGCGTCCGCTTGGCGTAGCCGCCGCGGGTGATGGTGACCACCATCTCCTCCTCGGCGATGAGGTCCTCCACCGAGACCTCGCCGTCGAAGGGCAGGATGCGCGTGCGGCGCTCGTCGCCGTACTTGTCGACGATCTCCCCGAGCTCGGTCGAGACGATGTCCCGCTGCCGCTGCTGCGAGGACAGGATCGAGTTGTACTCGGCGATCTTCGCCTCGAGCTCGGCGTACCGGTCGAGGATCTGCTGCCGCTCCAGGGCGGCCAGCTGGCGCAGCTGCATCCGCAGGATCGCGGTCGCCTGCTCCTCGTCGATCTCGAGCAGCTCCATCAGGCCGTCACGGGCGGCCTCGGCGCTCGACGACGCCCTGATCAGGGCGATCACGGCGTCCATCTGGTCGAGTGCCTTGAGGTACCCGCGGTAGATGTGGATCTGGCGCTCGGCCTCCGCGAGCCGGTGCCGGGTCCGCCGGACGACGACGTCCAGCTGGTGCGTCGTCCAGTGGCGGATGAAGGCGTCGATGCTGAGCGTCCGGGGGACGCCGTCGACCAGCGCCAGCATGTTGGCGCCGAAGGTGTCCTGCAGCTGCGTGTGCTTGTAGAGGTTGTTCAGCACCACCTTGGCGACGGCGTCGCGCTTGAGGACGATCACCAGCCGCTGGCCGGTGCGCCCCGACGTCTCGTCGCGGATGTCGGCGATGCCGCCCACCCGGTTCTCCCGCACCAGCTCGGCGATCTTCTTCGCCAGCGAGTCGGGGTTCACCTGGTACGGCAGCTCGGTGACCACCAGGCACTGCCGGCCCTGGATCTCCTCGACCTCCACCACCGCACGCATGGTGATCGAGCCCCGGCCGGTGCGGTACGCCTCCTCGATCGCCTTGTGGCCCAGGATGGTCGCGCCCGTGGGGAAGTCCGGACCCTTGATCAGCCCGAGCAGCGCCGCGAGCAGCTCTTCACGCGTGGCGTCCGGGTGGTCCAGGTGCCACTGCACCCCGGCCGCGACCTCGCGCAGGTTGTGCGGCGGGATGTTGGTCGCCATGCCGACGGCGATGCCGGCCGAGCCGTTGACCAGGAGGTTCGGGAAGCGGCTGGGCAGGACCAGCGGCTCCTGGGTGCGGCCGTCGTAGTTGTCGCCGAAGTCGACGGCGTCCTCGTCGATGTCCCGCACCATCTCCATGGCGAGCGGGGCCATCTTGCACTCGGTGTACCGCGGGGCCGCGGCGGGGTCGTCGCCCGGGGAGCCGAAGTTGCCCTGGCCGGCGACCAGCGGGTACCGCATCGACCAGTCCTGCACCAGGCGGACCAGCGCGTCGTAGATCGCCGTGTCGCCGTGCGGGTGGAACTTGCCCATCACGTCGCCGACGACGCGGCTGCACTTGGAGAACTGCCGGTCCGGCCGGTAGCCGCCGTCGTACATCGCGTAGAGCACTCGGCGGTGCACCGGCTTCAGGCCGTCACGCACGTCCGGCAGCGCACGCCCGACGATGACCGCCATGGCGTAGTCCAGGTACGACCGCTGCATCTCCAGCTGCAGGTCGACCTGGTCGATGCGGCCGTGCTCGATCCCGTCGGGACCGGTTGTCTCGCTCATGATGCCCTTCGTCCGTCGTGCGGCTGCCGCGGTGCACGCCGGGGGCGCTCGCCCCCGCCGGTCCGGCCGCCTAGATGTCGAGGAACCGCACGTCCTTGGCGTTGCGCTGGATGAACGAGCGACGCGACTCGACGTCCTCGCCCATCAGCACGGTGAACGTCTCGTCCGCCGCGGCGGCTTCGTCCAGCGTGACCTGCAGCAACGTCCGGTGCTCGGGCGACATCGTCGTCTCCCACAGCTCCGAGTAGTCCATCTCGCCGAGACCCTTGTAGCGCTGGATCGCGTTCTCCTTGGGCAGCCGCTTGCCGCTCGCCTGCCCGTCGGCGAGCATCACGTCCCGCTCCCGGTCGGAGTAGACGTAGTCGTGCTCGGCGTTGGTCCACTTGATCCGGTACAGCGGCGGCTGCGCCATGTACACGTGGCCCTGCTTGATCAGCTCGGGCATGTACCGGAACAGGAGCGTGAGCAGCAGCGTGCGGATGTGCTGGCCGTCGACGTCCGCATCCGCCATCAGCACGATCTTGTGGTACCGGAGCTTGGAGACGTCGAAGTCCTCGCCGATGCCGGTGCCGAACGCCGTGATCAGCGACTGCACCTCCTGGTTGCCCAGGGCGCGGTCCAGCCGCGCACGCTCGACGTTGAGGATCTTGCCGCGGATGGGGAGGATCGCCTGCGTCCGCGGGTTGCGGCCGCGGACGGCCGAACCGCCGGCGGAGTCCCCCTCGACGATGAACACCTCGCACTCGGCGGGGTTGTTCGACTGGCAGTCCTTGAGCTTGCCCGGCATCGAGTTCGACTCGAGCAGACCCTTGCGGCGGGTCGCCTCACGGGCCTTGCGCGCCGCCATACGGGCGGCCGAGGCCTGGATCGACTTGCGGATGATGTCCCGCGCGTCGGACGGGTGGGAGTCGAGCCAGTCGCCCAGCCGCTCGTTGACCACGCGCTGCACGAAGGTCTTGGCCTCGGTGTTGCCCAGCTTCGTCTTCGTCTGGCCCTCGAACTGCGGCTCGCCGAGCTTGACGGAGACCACCGCGGTCAGGCCCTCGCGGATGTCGTCGCCGGTGAGGTTGTCGTCCTTGTCCTTGAGCAGGCCCTTGTCGCGTGCGTACCTGTTGATCAGGGACGTCATCGCCGCACGGAAGCCCTCCTCGTGCGTGCCGCCCTCGGTGGTGGAGATCGTGTTCGCGTAGGTGTGCACCGACTCGCTGTAGGCACCGGTCCACTGCATGGCGATCTCCACGGAGATGCGCCGCTCGGTGTCCTCCGCCTCGAAGTCGATGACCTCGGGGTGCACCGCCTCGTACTTCTTGGCTGCGTTGAGGTGCTTGACGTAGTCGATCAGGCCGCCCTCGTACCGGTACGAGACCGTGTGGCTGGCAGCCTTCGCCTCGTCGGTGTCCGCCCCGCCCGCCACCTCGTCGTCTGCGTCCTGGTGCTGGGCGCGCTCGTCCGTGAGCGAGAGCCGCAGGCCCTTGTTGAGGAAGGCCATCTGCTGGAACCGTGACCGGAGGGTCTCGAAGTCGTAGTCCGTGGTCTCGAAGATCTCGTCGTCCGCCCAGAACGTCACGGTCGTGCCCGTCACGTCGGTCGGCTCGCCCTTCTCCAGGGGGGCGACCGGTGCGCCGCGCAGGTACGACTGGCGCCAGACGAAGCCCTGCGTGCGGACCTCCACCTCCACCCGCGTGGACAGCGCGTTCACCACGGAGACGCCCACGCCGTGCAGGCCGCCGGACACCGCGTAGCCGCCACCGCCGAACTTGCCACCGGCGTGCAGCACGGTCAGCACCACCTCGACCGCCGGCTTGCCCTCGGACTCGACGATGCCGACGGGGATGCCGCGGCCGTCGTCGACCACCCGGACACCGCCGTCCGGCAGGATCGTCACCTGGATGTCGGTGGCGTAACCGGCCAGCGCCTCGTCGACCGAGTTGTCCACCACCTCGTACACCAGGTGGTGCAGGCCGCGCTCACCGGTGGAGCCGATGTACATGCCGGGACGCTTGCGGACCGCCTCGAGACCCTCGAGGACGGTGATCGCGCTGGCGTCGTACCCCCCGTTCCCTTCCGGGCGCCGGGGGGCCGGGTCGTTCGTGGTGCCGTCCTGATCCTGCGGGGTGGTCTCGTCAGCCACGGGCGGCGCGTCTCCTCAAGGTTTCACACGCCGCGGAGCGCGCCGCCCGGCGACGGACAGGGCGGATCAGTCCACGGTGTTGGAGTTCTCGTCTCAGGACCGGCACGGAACGCGCCAGAAAGACCCTCTCAGTCTACCCTCTGGACGCCTTCGAACCCGGTCGCCGGGGCGGACGGGCCCCACACGGTCGCGGCAGCGGTCTTGTGGGCGGGTCGAGGGGCCGCCTCGGTGTCAGCCCCAGGTGTCGCGCGCACCCCGGCCACGCACCGTTCGCGGGCCCCTGTTGAACGTCGGCGTGCTGGGACCGAGCACCCGGACCTCGAGCACGACGTCCTCACCGAGCCGTGCGGCGAAGGCCCGGAGCAGCTCCTGCTCCATGCCCACCAGCTGGGTGCGCCAGGACGTCGACGACGCCTGCGCGACGAGCAGCCCCGCCTCGAACGACACGAACCGCAGGTTCTCGGCCACCATCGGCCCGACCAGCTCCGCCCACCGGTTCTGCAGCTGGCCGGCGACCAGCCCGCCCTGCCAGCCGTGCTCGTTGACCAGCCGGCCGACGAGGCGCCCGAGCGGCTGCGGGTCACGGCCGTCCGGGCCGGCGGCGGTGGGCGGAGCGATGAGCGGAGGGCGAGAGCGCTGACCTGGGCGGACACCACGGGCGCGGGCGGCCTGGACGGCTCGGGCCAGCGCGCGGCGGGCGACCTCGGCCGGGGGGGTCGGCGTCCAGGTCGCAGCTGCGTCGGACGGACCGTCGGACGCACCGTCGGCCGGTGCGGCGGCGGGCGCCGTCGACCGCGACCCCGTGGAGGCCGCCCGGCGTCGGCCGGTCGCCTGGGACGGCGCCGGGGCCCGGCGCTGGGGGGACGGTCCGTCCCGGTCCGACGTGTCAGAGGACACGGGCGACCTCGCCACCCATCACGTCGACCCGCCCCCCGGACAGTGCCTCGGGCACGTCGCCGGGGACCGCAGCAGTGATGAGCACCTGGCCCGCGGGTGCGACCAGCTCCGCGAGACGGTCACGACGGCGCGAGTCGAGCTCGGCGAACACGTCGTCCAGCACCAGCACCGGGTCGCCGTCCGGACCCCAGTCCGCCGACCAGCCCTCGTCGTCGTGGATGCCCGTGCGCAGCAGCGAGGCGGACCCCAGCCGCAGGGCGAGCGCGAACGACCACGACTCGCCGTGGCTCGCGTACCCCTTTGCCGGGAGCTCCCCGAGGGTCAGCACCAGCTCGTCGCGGTGCGGTCCGACCAGGCTGACGCCGCGCTCGATCTCCTTGCTGCGCAGCCGACCCATCGCCTCGAGCAGCTGCGCCTCGACGAGGTGCGCCTGCGCCGGCTGGTCCGACTGCTGGTCGTCGGCCCCCATCGGGTCCGGGGTGTCCACCGAGGCCCGTTCCGGCCCACCGGTCGCCGCGAGGTTCTGCAGCGACGAGCGATAGACGATCCGCGCCGCGCCCTGCCCCGCGCTGACCTGCTCGTACGCCGCCGCGACGGGTCCGGCGAGGGCGCCCACCAGCCTCCGGCGCGCCACCGTGATCCGTGCGCCCGTCTCGGCGAGCTTCCCGTCCCACACGTCGAGCGTCCGCAGGTCGGCCCCGCGGGACGAGCGCAGCGCGGCGCCGGCGGACTTCAGCAGCGCCGACCGCTGCCGCAGCACCCGCTCGTACTCGGCGACCACCGCCGCCATCCGCGGGCTGAGCTGGACAAGCAGCTCGTCGAGGAACCGGCGTCGACCGTCGGGGTCGCCCTTGACCAGCGACAGGTCCTCCGGTGCGAACTGCACGGTGCGCAGGATGCCGAGCACGTCGCGTGCCCGGACCGGCGAGCCGCCGTTGACCCGTGCGCGGTTCGCCCGACCGGGGGTGATCTCGAGCTCGACGGTGGTGGCGCGGCCGTCGCGGACCACGCGCGTCCGCACCACGGCACGCTGCGCACCGGACCGGACCAGCGCCGCATCCGTCGGCACGCGGTGGCTGGACAGCGTCGCGACGTAGCCGATCGCCTCGACGAGGTTCGTCTTGCCCTGACCGTTGGGCCCGACCAGCGCCGTCACACCGGGCTCGAGCGGCAGCTCGACGGTGGCGTAGGAGCGGAAGTCGGTCAGCGACAGGTGCGAGACGAACACTCAGGCCTCGGACGAGGGCGGTGCCGTCGGTGTGACGGTGTCGGCACTGGCGGCGCGGACCGCGTGGCCGCCGAACTGCTGGCGCAGGGCGGCGACGGCCTTGAGCGCCGGCGACTCCTCCTGTCGCGAGGCGAACCGTGCGAACAGCGACGCGGCGATCACGGGGGCCGGCACGGCGAGCTCGATCGCCTCGTCGACGGTCCACCGGCCCTCGCCGGAGTCCTCGACCCAGTCGTCGATCTTGTCCAGGCCCGGGTCCTGCTCCAGCGCCGCGACCAGCAGGTCCAGCAGCCAGGAGCGCACGACGGTGCCTCGGGTCCAGGCCTTGATGGTCCCGTGGACGTCTGTGACCAGGTCCTTCGCCGCGAGCAGCTCGTACCCCTCGGCGTAGGCCTGCATCAGGCCGTACTCGACGCCGTTGTGCACCATCTTCGAGAAGTGCCCCGCGCCGACGGCGCCGGCGTGCACGAAGCTCTCGGCCCGCGGGCCCTCGGGCCGGAGGGCGTCGAACACCGGCATCGCCCTGGCCACCAGGTCGGTGTCGCCGCCGACCATGAGGCCGTACCCGTTCTCCAGGCCCCAGACCCCACCGGAGACACCGGCATCGAGGAAGCCGATGCCGCGCTCGGCGAGCAGGTCCGCGTGCGGCTTGTCGTCCTGGTAGTACGAGTTGCCGCCGTCGATGACGGTGTCGCCGGCGGTCAGCAGCTCGGCAAGCTGGTGCACCACCGCGTCGGTGATCGGGCCGCTCGGCACCATCACCCAGACGATCCGCTCGCCGGCCGGCAGCGCCTGGACCAGCGCCTCCAGCGACGGGACGTCGCTGACGTCCTGGTTGCGGTCGTACCCCGTGACCTCCACGCCGCCGCGCCGCAGGCGCTCGCGCATGTTGGCACCCATCTTGCCCAGACCCACCAACCCGATGTGCATGGGCCCCACTGTGCCTTACGCGCGGTGCCGGTGCAGACGCCGGTCAGCCGGCGAATCGGATGGGGACCAGCAGGTAGCGGTACGCCTGGGAGTCCTCGCCGTTCAGCTCCGCCTGCCCGGTGAACTCGACCGGCTTGTTCGGGTGGGTGAACGACAGCCGGACGAACGGCGAGTCCAGCGCGCCCAGGCCGTCGAGCAGGAACTGCGGGTTGAACGCCACCGAGATCGGTTCGCCCACCAGCACGGCCTCGAGCGCCTCGGACGCCTGCGCGTCGTCGCCCTGACCTGCCTCGAGCACCACCTGACCGTCGGTGAAGCTCAGCCGGATCGGGGTGTTGCGCTCGGCGACCAGCGCCACCCGCTTCGCGGCCTCGGTCAGCGCCGGCTTGTCGATCACGGCGTGGATGGGAGTCTCGTCCGGGAACAGCCGGCGCACCGCCGGGTAGTCCCCGTCCACCAGCAGCGACGTGCTGTGCCGGCCGCCCGCCTCGAAGCCGATCAGGTCGACACCGCCGCCCGTCGACAGCGCGACGGTGACCGATCCGGATCCACCGAGCGACTTCGCGGCGTCCGACAGGGTGCGCGCACGGACCAGGGCCACGCTCGAGTACCCCGGCGTCGCCGGCTTCCACGACAGCTCGCGGAGCGCGAGGCGGTAGCGGTCGGTCGCGAGCAGCGTGACCTTCTCACCGTCGATCTCCATCCGCACGCCCGTGAGCAGCGGCAACGTGTCGTCACGGCTGGCTGCGACCGACACCTGGGCGACCGCGTGGGTCAGCTCCTCGCCGTCGACGACGCCTGCCACGGGAGGCATCGCGGGCAGCGTCGGGTAGTCCTCGACCGGCATGGTGAGCAGCGTGAAGCGGCTCGCACCGCATGTGACCTGCACCTTCGTGCCGTCGAGCACCACGTCGACGGGCTTGGCGGGAAGCGCACGGGAGATCTCGGCGAGCAGCCGGCCGGAGACGAGCACGGTGCCGGCCTCGGTGACGTCGGCAGGGATCTGGGAGCGGGCCGAGACCTCGTAGTCGAAGCTCGACAGCTGCAGGGTGCCGGTGGTGTCCGCCTCGATGCGAACACCGGCCAGCACCGGGACCGGAGGGCGGGTCGGCAGGCTTCGCGCGGTCCACGTCACCGCGTCCGCCAGGACGTCACGGTCGACCCGGAACCTCATGCGCCACTCCTCGTCGTCGGACCTCGTGCCACCCGGTGCGCGGTAGGGCCGCGACCATGCCGGTGCATCGGTCGGGGTGGGGCACGGGTTGAGCGGAACACTACGCGACGGCCGTCAGCCGGACAGGAGGCGCCCCGGTCGCGACCGAGGGACGGTGGGGGTGTGGGCGGCTCGGCGTGCAGCAGCCGTCACGGCGCGGGTCGGCCGGCGTCGGGCTGGTTCCTGTCAGACGTTGGTGTGCACCGGATCTGGATGACAAGAAGTGTCGTCATCGTCATCGCACCTGTGGGTGATGTGGACGAGGTGGTCTCGCCGCAGGTCGCATGGCACGTCGGCGTGTGGACGCGACCTGTGGGTGACGCGCGCCGGTCGGGGACGTCGGTGGACGTGTGATTCGTCGTCCACGGCGACGCACAGCTGTGTCTGATTCGGTCCACACGATTCGGCAGCTCATCCACCGTCATCCACAGGTGTGTACACAGGTGTTGACGATTCGTCCCATGCAAGTTTCAGGGAGTGGATGAAGGTTGTTCGAGCCTGCCCGCAGGCACTCCCGGCGGGGCGCTCGTGGTGCCGGCGGGGGCTGCACGCCAGCTGTGGAGTGTGGGATGGGCGACGCGTCGCTGCAGGTCAGCGCGGCGCGAGGGGCGTGGCGTCACGGTCGGGCTCGGCGGT
Source organism: Cellulomonas sp. NTE-D12 (assembly GCF_027923705.1). Taxonomy (NCBI): domain Bacteria; kingdom Bacillati; phylum Actinomycetota; class Actinomycetes; order Micrococcales; family Cellulomonadaceae; genus Cellulomonas; species Cellulomonas electrica. Next base: position 3,673,788 of record NZ_AP026442.1, read on the forward strand.
GGGCGACGTTTGTCGACGGCCATCGAGGGTTATCCCCAGCCTGGGCTCAACCCTGTGGACAACGGATGGGACGATCGTCCCGTCAGCCGCGGTTCTGCTGCTTGATGCGGTTGGTGAGCTCGGTGACCTGGTTGTAGATCGACCGTCGCTCAGCCATCAGCTCGCGGATCTTGCGGTTGGCGTGCATGACCGTCGTGTGGTCGCGGCCACCGAACGCCTGGCCGATCTTCGGCAGGGACAGGTCGGTCAGCTCACGGCAGAGGTACATCGCGATCTGCCGCGCCGTGACCAGCACCCGGGAGCGGCTGGAGCCGCAGATGTCCTCGATGGTCAGTCCGAAGTAGGCGGCCGTCTGGCCGATCACCGCGGTGGCCGTGATCTCCGCGGAGTCGTCGTCTGTGATGAGGTCCTTCAGGACGATCTCGGCGACCGTGAGGTCCACGGGTTGGCGGTTGAGGTTGGCGAACGCCGTGACGCGGATCAGCGCACCCTCGAGCTCGCGGATGTTGCTGGAGATCTTGGACGCGATGTACTCGAGCACGTCGTCCGGGGCCTGGAGGCGTTCCGACCCGGCCTTCTTGCGGAGGATCGCGATGCGCGTCTCGAGGTCCGGGGGCTGGACGTCGGTGATCAGGCCCCACTCGAAGCGGGACCGCATGCGGTCCTCGAAGCCGTTGAGCTGCTTGGGCGGCAGGTCGGAGGTGAGCACCACCTGCTTGTTCGCGTTGTGCAGGGTGTTGAACGTGTGGAAGAACTCCTCCATCGTCTGTTCCTTGCCCTGCAGGAACTGGATGTCGTCGACGAGGAGCACGTCGACCTCCCGGTAGCGGCGCTGGAAGGCGCCAGCCTTGCCCTCGGAGATCGAGTTGATGAAGTCGTTGGTGAACTCCTCCGAGTTCACGTACCGCACGCGGATGGCCGGGTAGAGGTTCTGCGCGTAGTGCCCGATCGCGTGCAGCAGGTGCGTCTTGCCCAGTCCCGAGCCGCCGTAGATGAACAACGGGTTGTAGGCCTTGGCGGGCGCCTCGGCCACGGCGACCGCGGCCGCGTGCGCGAACCGGTTGGACGACCCGATGACGAACGTCTCGAACAGGTACTTCGGGTTAAGCCGCGCGTGCTCCACCGGCGGGCGGCGGTGCGCCGCCGAGGGCCGGTCGTCCGCCGAGGCGACGGGGGAAGGGGCCGGGGGTACGACGGTGAGCGGCGGGCGTGCGACGCCGTCGTGACCGAGACCGTCCGACGTGAGGGATGCGCTGGTGCCCGCACCCGTCACCGCAGCACCTGAGGTGAGTCCGTCGCCGGAGCCCGAGGCGCCCTGCTCGACGGACGGGTCGACCGTGATGGCGAACCGGGCCTCGCGCTGGAGGGACTCGCGGAGGGCGTCGGTCACCTCGGCCCGCACCCGGGTCTCGAGGTACTCCTTGGTCAGCTCGTTGCCGACGGCGAGGAGCAGGGTGCCGTCGACGAGGGCGAGCGGACGGGCGAGGCGGACGAAGGCGAGCTGCCGAGGCGTGATGTCGGGGCTCTGCTCGAGGTTCGCGACCACGTGACCCCACACTGCGGCCAGCTCGTCGTCCTGTGTCACGTCCCGCCCTCGTACTCGATCGCCAAGGTCGCCGAGTCTGGCACGCACGCCACCGTCCACACGGTTGTCCACACCTGTGTGCGAAGCGCAGGGGTGTGCCGCGAGGCGTGCGTGGGGCGATGACGGCGGTTCGTTCGACCGCGCGACGACCACAGATGCTAAACCGTTCGCCGGTGTGGTGGGAGTGTCTGAAAGGGTGAGGTCGGCGAGTCGTCGGTGTGTCGACTGGACAGGACCACTCCCGACAGTCAGGGCGCCCGAGCCCATTTGACCCTTATCCAGCCCCCGGCGTACCGTGGTCCAGCCTTCTGAAGGCTCCTGCTGGCGCGCCCAGACGCCATCGCGCACACGTGGCGCGACACCACGGAGCCGTCCAGCCCGGCACCGGACCTGCACCACCACCTGGTGCGCGTGGCACGCGCGCCGAATGCCCTTTGGAGACCGACGTGACCAAGCGCACCTTCCAGCCGAACAACCGGCGTCGTGCGAAGACCCACGGCTTCCGCCTGCGGATGCGTACCCGCGCCGGGCGCGCCATCCTCTCCGCGCGGCGCCGCAAGGGCCGTGCGGAGCTGTCCGCCTGACAGCTGCGCCGGTGCTGCCAGCAGCGCACCGGATGCGCCGTTCCGCGGACTTCGAGCGGGCGGTGCGAAGGGGTGCGCGTGGCGGGCGCGAGTCGTTGGTGGTCCACCTGACGTTCGAGACCGACCCCGGGCCTGCGAGCCCGGTGGTCGGTCTCGTCGTGTCCAAGGCGGTGGGCAACGCGGTGACGCGCAACCGGGTCAAGCGGCGGTTGCGTGAGCTGGTGCGCACTCGTCTCGACGCCCTGCCGCAGCGGTCGTCCGTCGTGGTCCGGGCACTGGCGCCGGCGGCTCGGCTGCCGTACGAGCAGCTGGGCGCCGATCTCGACGGCGCGATCCGGACGGCCGTGCGCCGCGCTGGTCGGGCGGCCGCGGCATGACCGCCGCCGGATCTCGCGTCCCGTGGTCGCCGTGGCACGTGCTTCGAGTGATCGCGGGCATCCCCCGGGCTGCGCTGCTCGGAGCGCTCCGGCTCTATCAGCTCTACGTCTCGCCGATGCGTCCCCCGACGTGCCGGTTCTACCCGTCCTGCTCCCAGTACGCCGTCATCGCGGTGACCCGTCACGGCGCGCTGCGGGGCAGCTGGCTCGCCGCGCGCCGGCTGCTGCGGTGCAACCCCTGGAACCCGGGCGGCGTCGATGACGTTCCTCCTGCCGGTGCCGGGCACCGGCACCATCACGTGGCCCCGGCCACCCGCTGAGTCTCGAGGAGACCCACCGCATGAACTGGTTCGACGGTCTGCTGTGGCCGATCATGGTCGCGGTCGCGTGGATCATGGTGCAGTTCCACAAGCTGTTCACCGCCCTCGGTCTGCAGGAGTCCGGCGGTGCGGCGTGGACGCTGTCCATCGTCGGCCTGGTCATCGTCATCCGGGTAGCTCTGATCCCGCTGTTCGTGCGGCAGATCAAGGCGTCCCGCGGGATGCAGCTGATCCAGCCCGAGATGCAGGCGATCCAGAAGAAGTACAAGGGCAAGACGGACCCCGCGTCCCGCGAGGCGATGAGTCGCGAGACGATGGAGCTGTACCGCAAGCACAACACGAACCCGTTCTCGTCGTGCCTGCCGATCCTGGCCCAGTCCCCCATCTTCTTCGCCCTGTTCCGGGTGCTGAACTCCCTCACGCTGCTGTCGCAGGGTAAGTACGCAGGCGGCAAGACGCACATCGGCCCGCTGACGCAGGAGCTCGCGCGGCAGGCTGAGTCGGCGACCGTCTTCGGTGCGCCCCTGTCCGGCACCTTCATGCGGGCGGCGGGGAACACGCAGGTGCAGGTGGTGACGATCATCCTGATCGTCGCGATGGCCCTGACGACGTTCACCACGCAGCGCCAGCTGACGATGAAGAACATGCCGAAGGCGGCGCTGGAAGGTCCGATGGCGCAGCAGCAGAAGATGCTGCTCTACCTGATGCCGCTGATCTTCGCGTTCTCGGGCGTCAACTTCCCGATCGGTGTGCTCGTCTACTGGACCACCACCAACCTGTGGTCGATGGGCCAGCAGTTCTACACGATCCGGCGGATGCCAGCGCCGGGCTCGCAGGCCGAGGCGCAGCTGAAGGAGCGTCAGGCACGTCGAGCCGCTCACCATGGTGGCGGCGCGGCCGACGCCGCCCCGCTGCTCGAGATGGATGAGAAGCCGCGGCTGAGCGGTCAGCGTCAGCAGCCGAAGCGCAAGGACCGGGCGAAGGCTCGTCCGGGCTCCGGTGAGGCCCAGACCGGCGCTGCCACGTCCGCGTCGGGCGCCCCGTCGTCCACCGCGGACTCGGCCGTCGAGAGCTCGCCGGCGCCAAAGGTCGCGTCCAAGCAGGCGGCCGATGGCGCCGTGCAGCCGGAGAAGCGGAGCTCAGGTGCTCGAACCGTGCCCGGTGCGGGTGGGACGGACGCGGCGTCGGAGAGTGGAGCGGCGGCCAAGCCGGTGCGGAAGAAGAAGTCTGACGGCGGGTCGACGACGTCCCGTCCGGAGATGTGACGACGTGGCTGGAGCACAGGAGACGATGAACGACGTGACGACCACACCCGACGTGTCCGGCGGGGCCGACCAGCTCAAGCGCCTCGAGGAGGAGGGGGAGATCGCAGCCGACTACCTCGAGGAGCTGCTCGACATCGCGGATCTCGGTGGAGACATCGACATCGACGTGGAGCACGGGCGCGCCGCGGTGGAGATCGTGGCCGAGGACAGTGCCGACCGGTCGCTCGGACGGCTCGTCGGTCGGGACGGCGAGGTCCTCGAGGCGTTGCAGGAGCTGACGCGGCTGGCTGTCCAGACGAAGACCGGCGACCGCAGCCGGCTGATGCTGGACATCGCCGGCTACCGGGCCGGTCGGCGTGCCGAGCTCGTCGCCATCGCCGAGGAGGCCATCGGCCGGGTTCACGCGAGCGGAGCACCCGTTGCGTTGGAGCCGATGAACCCCTTCGAGCGCAAGGTGGTGCACGACGCTGTCGCCGCCGCAGGGCTGCTGAGCGACTCGGACGGCGAGGAGCCCAACCGGTTCGTCGTGGTGCGGCCCGCGTAGAGCACGTCCAGCCGCCGGTCGGTGGCGGGAGACGGAGACCCTCGGTTTCACGTGAAACCGAGGGTCTCTGCGTGTGAGCGCTGGGTATGGACGAGAACGGTGGACGCGCCGCTGTCTGTCCCGCTAACCGTTGCCCCGACCGTTTCGGCTGACTGTGCCGTGGCCGGCGGCTGCATGGGCTGTTTCGCTTCCCGCGGGGACCGATGGCAAGGGGTGACGCGAAGGCGACCACGGTACTTTCCCGTCCGGTGCGATCGCTGCGGGACCGACGCCGGCCACCTTTTCGGGGACGAGGTCGACGGTTGACGCGCCGCGGACTGTGCCGCTGAGCGTTCGGGGCGGCAGATGGCGTGGCGGGTTGTGGCCGGCCAGTCCCCCTTGGCTAGGTCCATCGCGAGGGCTCGAGCGGGGTCGGGGGTGGAGGTGCGTGGGTGTCGCGGCACCCGGTGACGGGGCCGGCGGACCATTCCTGTCGTCACCGGGACGCCGCTGTTTCACGTGAAACAGCGGAACACGTAGCCGCACGTGGGTGCGGCGCGCGGCAGAGGGCCCAGGCGAGGCCGTCGTGTCTCCGGACTGCACGGCGACGCGACGGTCCTGCTCGGGCTCATGTCGTTGTTCGCACGCGTCGATCCAGATGTCTCCCTGCTCTAGCCAGCGGCGCTGCAGACGCCGGAGCATCCACTCGCTTGCGGGGCGGCGGCTCTCGAAGCGAGGCGTGGTCCGGTTCGGAGGCTGTGCGATGCCGCCGCGGCACCCGAGGGCGGGTTGTCAGGGGGTGTCGCGGGGACCGGGAGTGCGAGGCGGTGGAGTCAGTGACGGGCGTCGGTCGGAGAGGGCTCTTGTGCGGACGGGCGCTGACCGAGGTCCCGCCGCGCGCTTGGCGATGAGACGGCGTTCAGCGCAGCACGCCGGGGTGTCGCGCGCCGTCGCCGTCATCCAGCGCGCACATCGTCCGCAGGGTGGCCTGGAGGCGCCTCGACGGATTGTCGTCCGCTTGCTCGAGCGGAAGGGAGAGCTGGTGCGACCGCGTCGCGGCGAAACGCAGGCTGCAGTGCCCAACGCCAGGGCGCCGGCGTTGCGTGCAAGACGACTCCCTGGTTGCGGCAGTTGCGCCCTTCGCCGGGACAAGCGCCAGGCCGGCTCGCGTAGGGACGCGCGGCACGCGAGCTCTCGGAGCGCCGCACCGTGATCCGGGCCCTGCTTCCCCTTGGGGCGCGGTCGGCGTCGTCGGGTGGTGACGGGCTCGGTCCCCTGGGTCGTCGCGTCCGTCCCGCCGGCCGTCCGGGTGGTGCTGGTTCTTCGTGAAGCAATGCGGCCCGGGCCGACTCGATCTGGTGGGGCCGCTGGAGCGCGCCGCCCCCCGGTCAGGTCGGTGAGCCGATGATCCGCGTGCCTGGGGTGACGGGGGAAGTACCGACCAGGGTCCGGGTGGGCCCCGCGGTCGTGAGTGCCGGACTACAGCAAGCGTCGCTCGACGCAGCCCGGCCCGGCGGTGACGGCATCTAGCTCCCAGACCAAGGCGTGTGAATTCCTGCGTGACGGTTGGAACCACAGGCGCCGCGCAGGTTGCTCGGTGGGCGCAGACGTCGGTCCCGAGTGCGTCATCGCCGTGGCGTCGAAGTTTCACGTGAAACCGACGCCGGCAGAGACACGGGCCAGGTCGCCGGGTCGTGTGCTCATCGGACAGACGGCCGACCATCGGCTGCGTGGGGGGGTGCGACGGATGAACCGGCTCGGGGTGCCGACCGGGTACCGTGGGCCGGTCCGGTCGCCGAACGTGGCGGCTGGACCCGGGCGGCGATGGGTGGAGCGGGGTGCGGGTGGGCGCGGATCAGGACGTGGAACTCACCGACCCGCTGGACGGGGACGCCCGACTTGCCGACGCCTTCGGTTCGGCGTGGCCGGCCGTCCAGCGATTCCACCGGCTCCTGGTCGATGAGGGGCCTGTTCGTGGGTTGATCGGTCCGCGCGAGACAGGGCGGCTCTGGGAGCGGCACCTGCTGAACTCAGGGGCGGTGGTCGATCAGCTCGGTGGCGTGGCCACGTTGATCGACCTGGGAAGTGGCGCCGGTCTCCCGGGAGTCGTCATCGCCGCGATGGTGCCCGCCGTCCGCGTCACCCTCCTCGAGCCCATGGCCCGGAGGGTCGCGTGGCTGGAACACGTGGTCACGGAGCTCGGGCTCCCGAACGTGGACATCGTGCGGGCACGGGCCGAGGAGGTCGCAGGCCGGCTGCGGGCCGACGCGCTCACAGCCCGGGCCGTCGCACCGCTCGAGAAGCTCTACGGGTGGGCGGCACCGCTGGTGGTACCCGGGGGTCAGCTGCTGGCACTCAAGGGAACCCGCGCCGGTGACGAGATGGTGTCCGCGCGGGAGAGTGCTGCGCGGTTCGGCTGGGAAGACCCGATGATCGTCACCTCGTCGCTGCTCGACGGCGTGGAACCGACCACCATCGTGAGGGCAGTGCGAGCAGCGGGGGCGCGGCGTGTTCGGTAGGAAGCGGAGGCGGACCGACCCGGTGCCCGCCGAGCCGATGAGCACGTCGCCGGATGCCTTGGCATGGCTCGCGCCGGGCGCCGCGAACGGCCCGCAGGGCGAACGTCGCAACGGTGATCGTTCCGAGCCGCCTACGGATCGGCGAGGGGTGGATGCAGACCCCAGCCGCAGCGCCGCCATGCACCAGCACGAGTCACGAACCGACGCGCCGGCCGCCCGCGACGCCGAGCCGACACCAGCCCCGGGTGCGAACGGTCCGGCCATCGACGCGCGAGTCGACCACCGCTCCGCAGCCGCAGACGAGTCGAGTGTGTCGCCGTCCGCCGGTCCTGTTTCACGTGAAACCATCGGCGTCGTACCAGCGACAGACCCGCGTGATGTCGAGGCACCACCCGACGTCCCGGCGTACGGACACGAGGGTCCGGCCGAGGTTTCACGTGAAACGCCGCAGGGAACCAGGACCCCAGGCCACACGGACCAGCCGCCGCAGCAAGCGGGGGACAGCAGCACGACGAGAGGGCTGAACACCGGCATGGAGACGCCAGCGACAGTCGACACGGCGACGTCCGCGCCGGGCACCGACGCGCCGGCACCGGCGAGCGCTCCCATGCCCGGCGGTCCGACGGCCTCATCCAGTTCCGCCACCGTCTGGTCCGAGCGCATGCCCGCGTCGCCGCGACGGTCCGACGAGCCTGCAGCGAAGCGACACGTCGATGCACCAGCGCCCGAGTCCGACGAGCAGCGGCGCGCAGCACTCGTGAAGAGCCTGCCTTCTGTCTCGGCAGACACCCCGCTCATGGCGGAGCTCCACGAGGACGCACGACGGCGGATCGAGCTTCGTGGGCGGAGGTTCCCGCGACCGGCAGCGACGCGGGTGATCACCGTTGCCAACCAGAAGGGTGGTGTCGGGAAGACCACCACAGCGGTGAACCTGGCCGCTGCCCTGGCGCAGTCCGGGCTGACGGTGCTGGTGCTCGACAACGACCCGCAGGGCAACGCGTCGACGGCGCTGGGAGTCGAGCACCGCGCAGGCACGCCGTCGATCTACGAGGTGCTGATCGAGGACCTCCCGATGGAGAAGGCCGTTCAGGAGAGCCCGGAGATTCCCGGGTTGTGGTGCCTGCCGGCGACCATCGACCTGTCGGGGGCGGAGATCGAGCTCGTCTCGATGGTGGCGCGCGAGACGCGCCTACGCACCGCCCTGGACCGTTACCTGGGCTGGCGGCAGGCCAGCGGGCTCCCGGATGTGGACTACGTCCTGGTTGACTGCCCGCCGAGCCTCGGGCTGTTGACGGTGAACGCCTTCGTCGTCGCGAGAGAGGTGCTCATCCCGATCCAGTGCGAGTACTACGCACTCGAGGGTCTGAGCCAGCTCCTCAAGACGATCCAGCTGATCCAGGCGCACCTGAACCCGACGCTGCACGTCTCCACGATCCTGCTCACCATGTACGACGCCCGGACCAACCTGGCGCAGCAGGTCGCCGCCGAGGTGCGTCAGCACTTCCCGGACCGGACGCTGCGCACCACTGTGCCCCGGTCTGTCCGCATCTCCGAGGCACCCAGCTACGGCCAGACGGTGATGACGTACGACGCCGGGTCGTCCGGAGCGCTCGCGTACCTCGAAGCGGCTCGCGAGGTGGCGGAGCGTGGGGCGGCTCCCACGAACGGTTCCAGCACGGGGATGCCGGCGATGGCGGCCGGCGAGGAGGAGGAACGGTGAGCGAGAAGCGACGCGGTCTGGGACGAGGACTTGGTGCCCTGATCCCGACGAGCCTGGACGGCGCCCGCTCCACCCGGGAGCGACCGGTCGACGTCTTCTTCCCGGATGCGCGCCCGCAGGCTGCCGCCGACGGCCCCGGCGACACCGTTGTGGCGACGATCGATCCGGACGGTGCGGCCCTGGACGGCGACGCGATCGAAGCGGCGTCGGACTCGGACGTGAGCGCGATCGACGCACCGGTCAGCGATGTTCCGGAGGCCGCGCCTGCGAGCGCCGGCGATGCCACGGAGCCGACCCCTGAGGACGACGACCGGGACCCATCGGGCGCGGCGGTCGAGCCAGCTGGCCCGTCCATGCCGGCTGCTGCGTTCGACGGGCTGCACGGCGAGCTGTCCGCCGTACCGGCTCCTCGTGCATCCGGCGAGCCCGCCTCTGACAGCGCGGGCGGGGGCACCGAGCTGGTGCCTGTGCCGGGCGCCGTGTTCGCAGAGCTGCCGCTCGACGAGATCCGGCCCAACCCGCGGCAGCCGCGCACGGTGTTCGACGAGGACGCCCTGGACGAGCTGGTGGGCTCTATCCGGGAGATCGGTGTGCTCCAGCCCGTCGTCGTGCGGCGAGCGGGCGACGGCTACGAGCTGATCATGGGCGAGCGGCGCTGGCGTGCGGCCGGCGCAGCCGGCCTCGACGCGATCCCGGCGATCATCCGGGAGACGGGCGACGAGGACCTGCTCCGGGACGCCCTCCTGGAGAACCTGCACCGATCGCAGCTGAACCCGCTCGAGGAGGCGGCGGCCTACCAGCAGCTGCTCGACGACTTCGGGTGCACCCATGACGAGCTGGCGTCCCGCCTGCACCGGTCGCGGCCGCAGATCTCCAACACGCTGCGTCTGCTCAAGCTGCCGCCGCTCGTCCAGCGCCGGGTCGCGGCCGGGGTGCTGTCGGCAGGTCATGCGCGAGCACTTCTGGGGCTGGCCGACGGAGGAGCGATCGAGCGACTCGCGCAGCGGATCGTCGCCGAGGGTCTCTCGGTCCGCGCGGTCGAGGAGATCGTCGCGCTCGGCGGGGACGGACTCGTGGCGAAGCGCCGCACGGCGCCACGGGCCGGGGTGCGGAACGAGGCGCTCGACGCGTTGGCGACGCGCCTCTCCGACCGGTTCGAGACGCGGGTCAAGGTCGCTCTCGGCAAGAGCCGTGGACGGCTGACGGTCGAGTTCGCCTCCGTCCAGGACCTGAACCGCATCCTGAACACCCTCGCCCCGGAGGATCCTGGCCTGTTCCACGGCTGAGGCGGAGGGTCGCTCAGCATCGCGTCGGCAAACGCCGCGTAGCCCCGTACCGTGGCGCGTCCCGCGCCGGCGTGCCATGGGCGGCCCCGTGCCGGGGCTCGAGCCCACGCCGAGCCGTCGGAGCCGAGGCGCCGGCAGCCACCATCGAACTGGTGTGCGATATCAGCCAGCACGCTGAGATAGCTGCTTGGGTGCGGGGTCGCGCGCTGAGCGCGCAGGGGTAGTTGGGCGCGGGAGAGCCGGGTGGACGCGGGAGAGCCGGGTGGACGCGGGAGAGCCGGGTGGACGCGGGAGAGCCGGGTGGACGCGGGAGAGCCGGG